>QHBM01000013.1 GCA_003244145.1 Chthoniobacterales bacterium | reverse complement strand
AGCAAAACATCACGATCGACACGACGCAGATCCAGTTCCGCAGCGCGGCGCGCAACTACGTCATCATTGACGTGCCGGGCCATGAGGAATTTTTGAAGAACATGATCACGGGCGCGGCCAGTGCTGACGCCGCCGTGGTGGTGATCGCGGCGGACGAAGGCGTGCGCGAGCAAAGTCGTCGTCACGGGCAATTGCTCGGCCTGCTCGGAATCCGGCAGGTGCTGGTGGCGGTGAACAAGATGGATCTGGTCGGTTACGCGGAGCCTGCCTTCCAGCAAATCGAGCAGGACTATCGCGCGTTCCTGAAAACTCTCGGCCTGAGCGTGCAGGCCGTTGTGCCGCTTTCAGCCAGTCGCGGAGTAAACATTACGAGCGGGCCCGGCGACGCGATGCCCTGGTTCAAGGGGCAACACTTATTGCAAGCGTTGGATGAATTGGCGGGTGCGAGCCCGGCCTCAGACCTGCCGCTTCGCTTTCCTATTCAAGACGTTTATCGAATCGAGAACCGCCGTGTCCTTGTCGGTCGAATTGAATCGGGCACTCTGAAAGTTGGCGACCAGCTTCTGTTCTCGCCGCACCACAAAACCGCGCGGGTGGCGACGATTGAGCGATGGGGCGGAGTGCCGGCCGAGTCAGCCCGTGCCGGAGATTCGATCGGGATAACCTTGCGCGATCATATTTTTGTCGAACGCGGCCATGTCGCTTCGCACGAAAATGAGCCGCCGATTGAATCGAATCGTGTGCACGCCAGGATTTTTTGGATGGGGCGCGAGCCGCTTCGAATCCGCGCGCGTTATCGGCTCAAATTGGTGACGCAGGAGGTCGAGTGTCAGGTTGTTGCCGTCGCCAATGTGATCGATGCCGCGACCACCACGCCAATTTCGGCGGAATGGGCTGAGCTTCGGATCAACGAAGTCGCGGAAGTGACTCTCCAAACCCGCGCCCCGCTGGTCTTCGACAATCACGATCGCGTCCCCAGTCTGGGCCGATTTGTTCTCGCGGATGACGCCAATCTCCTGGGTGGCGGGATCATCTCCGGCGCCCTCTATCCGAGCCAGCGAGAGATCAAGAGCCAGAACATTTTTTGGAGTGAAAGCGAAATCACGGCGAAACGCCGCGCGCTTCGCAACGAGCATCGCGGTGCGGTCGTCTGGCTGACGGGACTTTCCGGGGCCGGCAAGTCAACCATCGCGCGCGCGCTCGAAAAGGAGCTGTTCCAGCGTTCGATGCAAACCTACGTGCTCGATGGAGACAACTTGCGCCATGGCTTGAACTCGAATCTCGCCTTCACTCCGGAAGATCGCGCCGAAAATATCCGGCGCGTGGCCGAAGTGGCGAAGCTGATGGCGGATGCAGGCGTAGTTGTGATCACCGCTTTCATTTCGCCCTATCGCGCCGATCGGACGCGGGCGCGCGCGATCGCCTTGCAGGCCGGCGCGGAATTCGTCGAGATATTTGTCGATGCTCCGTTAGCGGTGTGCGAGGCGCGAGATCCGAAGGGCCTCTACGAGAAAGCGCGAGCCGGACAGCTGAAAGGTTTCACCGGCATCGATGCGCCTTACGAACTACCGGAGGATCCCGAAATTGCCGTGCGCACAGATGAACAGACCGCCGAAGAATCAGTAAATCGGATCCTCGTCGAGCTGCTGCCGCGCCTTCGCTTGAGCGACGACTGAGTGAGCGCGGGGCCGCCGACGCTTTACACCTCGATCGGAAACAGTTCTAGTTCCGTATGGGTCGTAACGTTATTTTCGTTACCGGATCTTCAGGCCTGATCGGCTCGGAGGTCTGCCTGTTTTTTCACGAGCAAGGTTTCGCGATTCACGGTCTCGATAACAACCAGCGCGCCGCTTTTTTTGGGCCGGCGGGTGACACACGTTGGAACCAGGCGCGGCTTCAGCAAGCGATCCCGGGTTTCGTTCATCATGAGATGGACATTCGCGACCGCGCGGGAGTAGCGTCACTGCTGAAGGAAGTGAGGCCTACCGCGATCGTCCACGCGGCGGCGCAGCCTTCCCACGATCGAGCCGCGGCGATCCCATTCGATGATTTTGATACTAATGCCGTCGGGACCTTGAACCTGCTGGAGGCGGCGCGTCAGGTCTGCCCGGAATCGCCGTTTATCCACATGTCGACCAACAAGGTTTATGGCGACGCCCCGAACCTGATTGCCATGAAAGAACTGCCGACCCGGTGGGATTACGATGATCCCGCCTATGAACATGGCATCCCGGAAACGTTTTCAATTGATCAGTCGAAGCACTCGCTCTTCGGCGCCTCGAAGGTCGCCGCCGACATCGAGGTCCAGGAATACGGCCGCTACTTTGGAATGCCGACCTGTTGCTTGCGCGGCGGCTGCCTGACCGGCCCGAACCACTCCGGCGTGGAGCTGCACGGGTTTCTTAGTTATCTCGTGAAGTGCAACCTGGAAGGCCGGGAGTACCGGATCTTTGGCTACAAAGGCAAGCAGGTGCGCGATAACATTCACTCGGCCGATGTGGCGAACTTCATGTTCGAGTTTTACCAGGCTCCGCGCGTGGCCGAGGTCTACAATCTCGGCGGAGGCAAAGCCAACGCGTGCTCGATTCTCGAAGCGTTCGAGATTACCGAACGCTTCACCGGCAAGCCGCAGACCTACACTTATTGTGAGCAGAATCGCATCGGCGATCATATCTGCTACTACAGCGACCTGCGCAAAATGCGCGACCATTATCCCGGCTGGGACATTACCAGGTCGCTCGAACAGACAATCGAAGAGATCGTTTTCTCCTGGCGTGAACGCGCGACGCAGATGTCGCCTGAGGCAAAACGGCGGTAGTGAGATGCACGGCGTCGAGTTTGAATTTACGCGTTCTGATTTTGTTTCGGCATGGCAGCGCCTTGACGACCCGTCTCTCGGCGTTTGCGACAACACTTGCATTTCCTCCCGCCGCTGCGGAGCTTTCACCATGACCTTGCTCCAGCAACGTGACCAGCGGCGATTCGAGGCGCGTCTGCACCTGTGGGAGGAGACACGGCGCTCGCTCAAACTCGCGTTGCGCGAGCTATTACCGGGCGCGCGAGTGTGGGTTTACGGATCGCTCGCTCGACGAGGTCTCTTCAATCCCGGTTCCGATGTCGATCTCGCCCTTGCCGAAGAGCCGCGCGACAAAACGATGTGGCGCTTGCAGGCCGAGCTGGAGGAGCGCCTGCGCCGGCCCATTGATCTCGCGTTGCTCGGCGAGACCCGGCTGCGCGAGAAAATTCTGCGCGAAGGCGAAGAATGGACGACATAGAATTAGCCACGCTCCGGGAGGAACTGCGCAAAGACTGCGAAGTGGCTCAGGCAGCGGGCCAGTTGGCTAAAGAGCGCTTCGAAGGCGACAGCGCCGCCTCTCTCGAAGCCTGTGCTTACAATCTCGCGCGTCTTTACAACGTGATCGAACAGATGGCACAGCGCGTCGCGCGCCTGTTTGAAAACAGCATCGACGAAGACCGCGGCTGGCACGCCGAGCTCATCAGGCGCATGACGATTGAGATTGGCGGAGTGCGTCCCGCGCTCTTTCCTGAAAATCTCGCTCACCCGTTGCGCGAACTGCGGGCCTTTCGACACCTTGTCACGCACGCGTATGATCTCACCCTCGATCCCGACAAGCTTCGCCTGCTACTCAAATACGCCGGTCAAGTGGTGGGAGCACTGACGCCGCTGGCCCACGATTTCACACAAAATGTGGCGGCGATGCACAACCTGACAGCTCTGAACACTTGAAATTGTCAGTGGCTACGCACCTCGCTGCTCCTCTGCCGGGCAAAACCTTGCGCAGATCCTCGGGCCAGATTAAATCGATACTCTGCTCTTTATGCTGACATCGCTGCCTCATCGTCTCCGTGCCGGGTTAGACGAGCTAGCGCGCAGATATCACTCTCGCGGCGCTGACTTGTTCGTTTTCGGATCGTTTGCGCGGGGAGATCAGCGCGCCGGGTCCGATTTGGATCTCGGGATTGAATGGCGAGTGCCACACTCACCTTCCCTTTTCCGCGAGCTGTGCGCGGATGTGGAGAAGCTTCCCACCATCCGCAAGATCGATCTTGTCGATTTCAGCCGCGTCTCACCGCAATGGAAAGAGGTCGCGTCGCGTGACCGCCATTTCCTGTCCCGAGAATGAACGGCTCGAACGCAAAGCTGGAGGCGCTTCGCAGTGATTTCATCCGCATCGTCCAGAGCTGGGGGCAGGCGTTGCGTCAGCCCAAGACAGAGTTCACCCGCGATTCAGCCATCCTTCGCTTTGAGCTGGCCTATGAGGTAACTTGGAAATTGCTCCAAATGCTCTTGCGCGAGCAAGGGTATGAAGTAAGCAGTCCCCGCCAGGCGTTGGAGCGCGCCTTCACGGTCGGTTGGATCGCTGAAGAAGAGCTCTGGGACGACATCGTCCGAGCCAGAAACACCGCCGTGCACGTCTACCGGGAAGAGGAGGCCGAGACATTGTACCAAAAGCTCCATTTGTTTCAGCGGGCCTTCGAGCGTCTGGCCGCGTCGATCGCTTAGCTGGCGGGGCCATGAGTGAAACTCTCCCGCATCCTTCCGAAAATACACTCGAAGCGGATTCGAGCACGTCTTCACGCACCCGTATGATCTCACCCTCGATCCCGACAAGCTCCGCCTGCTGCTCAAATACGCCGATCAAGTGGCGGGAGCACTGGCGCCGCTGGCCCACGATTTCACACAAAATGTGGCGCCGATACACAACCTGACACCTCCGAACACTTGAAAGATCACTGGCGATATCGCGCTAGGCTGTCTGACAAGACCTTGCGCAAGATGCGCGACCACTATCCCAGTTGGGACATTACCAGGTCGCTCGAACAGACGGTGCAGGAAATCGTGAGATCCTGGCGCGATCGGACGAAATGAAAATGTGGCCTAAGAGCGCGCTGCGTCCATTTGCGGGATGCACGATAGTCGCGCCATCCGACCTGCCGAAAGCGCTCGTCCTGGCATCTTCGCTCCGGCAATTTCATCCGGACTATGAGTTCTTCATCCTTCTTCTCGAGCGATCGGGCAGGACCAAACGAGAAGCCGAGGGCGCGCGCCTAGTCTATCCCGGCGACCTCGAATTGCAGCCCGGTGATGAATGGCAATTGCCCATGCTCCATCCAGCCGAGGAACTCATCTCGATTCTCAAACCAGCATTACTTCGCGTTGTGCTGAAATCCGGGGTAGAAGCGGCAGCATATTTTGAGTCAACCATGGAGATATTTGCTCCACTTGATGACATCATCACGCTGGCTGCCACGGAAGATGTAATCGTGACAGAGCAAGCCGGCGGCTCGTCTTCGACCGAGCGTCACCCAGGCAGGAGCTTCATCGCTGTTCGCCGAAATGCTCAGCCCTTTCTCGAAGAATGGTCTCGTCAACTCACTAACCTGGATCTTGGCGATGCCTCGTCCAATTCTGAGAAGGCCACGCGAACCTTGGCCGGCCCAGTCGATTCCTATCCTCACCAGCCCATAACCGATCCAGCTTTCAACGTTGGCTATTGGAATTTGAATCCGGCAACGTTCTCGTGGAACGGCGATCGCTACGAAATAGAGGGAAAACCGCTGCTTTCCTTTAACTTCCGCGGCTATGATCCGGATAAGCCACATTTGTTAAGTAAGCACCAGGGCCTGGAGCCGCGTCTTCTTTTGAGCGAGCATCCCGACGTGGCTAAGATTTGTGATGAGTATCGGGACCTGCTTCTTCGTGCGGGCCACGACAAGTCTAAGTCTGTTCCCGGCTCGCTGAGAGTGTTGCCCAGCGGACTTCAGATCGACGCCCGCATGCTGCGCCTTTATCGGGAAGCGCTGAGCAAATTCAAGCAGGGGCTGGATCAAAAGCCGCCCAGTCCATTTGGCCCCGAAGGAGAAGAAGGTTTTTTGAGCTGGCTCAACCAGTCCGTGAGTGCATCCAAGAAAATCGTCACCCGCTACATGCTCGCCGTCTATGACGAGAGAGAGGATGTAAAACAGGCATTCCCCGATCCAATTGGGGCTAACGCCACTAGCTTTCGCGACTGGTATTTGCAGTTTGGCCATCAAGAAATGGATTTGCCTGCGGCCTTAGTACCCCAGGATTCACAGCAAGAAAGCGCCAGCGAATTAATCGTTGAACCAGGTAAGGTGATTTCGCCATCCGTCAATGTGGCTGGGTACTTTCACGCGGAACTGGGGATCGGCGCCGCCGCCCGCGCGCTCATGGCTGCGCTGGAAACGGCAGGGATTCCCATCAATACGATTCCCTTTACCGAGACCGCAAGCCGGCAAACTCATCCTTTCGAGAGTCGACAATCAAAGGCCGGACCAGCGGATATCAACATAGTGTGCATCAATCCTGATAAATTCCCCGCGTTCGCCGAGAAACAGGGGCCGGAACTATTTCATGGTCGCTATACGATTGGTGTCTGGTTTTGGGAAGTGGAAGACTTTCCGAAACTATTTCACGGCACCTTTAACTATGTCGATGAGGTATGGGTCGCAAGCGAATTCATGCGGGAAAACTTTCTTAAGGTCTCGCCCAAACCCGTCTTTAAATTCCAGCTCCCGATTTTGATTCCGCCCATCGATCGATCGCTTTCCCGGGCGGATTTTGGTCTCCCGGATCAGTTTGTTTTTCTCTTTAGCTTCGATTTCTTTAGTGTGCTCGAGAGAAAAAACCCGCTGGGGCTGATCGAGGCATTCACCCGCGCCTTTCGCCCGGCGGAAGGCCCCGTTTTGGTAATCAAGACCATCAATGGCGAGAAGCGAATTCTCGAAATGGAAAAACTAAGATATGCCATCCGCGGCCGCCCCGACATTTTCCTGCGGGACGGCTATCTCTCCGCCATTGAGAATGCCACCCTCACGGCCCAGGCCGATTGTTACGTCTCACTGCATCGCTCGGAGGGCTTTGGGCTAACGATTGCGGAGGCCATGGCCCTCGGTAAACCGTGCACAGCCACAGCCTATTCGGGAAATCTTGAGTTCATGACCGCGGAAAATAGTTACCTGTGTCCATGTGAGCGGAGCGAAGTCGGACCAGAACGAGAGCCCTATCCGGCCACCTCGCATTGGTCCGAGCCGGATGTCGAAACGGCGGCCCGCTTACTTCGACATGTTTACACTTACCAGGACGAAGCGCGCATTCGAGGCACGCGTGCCGCCGAGGATATTCGGGCTCGGCACTGCCCTGAATTCGCCGGTTTGATGATCAAGGCACGTCTCGCAAAAATCCGGCGCCGACGAGGGACATCACGTCCGGTCTATTCGGTTGCGTTCCTCGAGGACCGATTGGAGGAATTGGAATGCGAAATGGGTCTCCAAAGCAGAGAAGGCACCAGACCGCGCCCTTTACAGAAGTCCGGGGATCATGTTACCAAATCGGCATAAAAACGAGAACAAGACTGCCAAATATTTTATTGACGAAAACCAGCCTCTAACCCATTATCGCTGCCCTAAGAGGACTCTAACCAAATACTCCATATGAAGACTCAACTATATCTGAAGCTCTCGCTCGTCTGCGCCGCCTTGGTAGTCGGTGCAGCGACGTTGAATGCCCAGGCAACCCGTACCTGGGTCTCCGGCGTGGGCGACGATGCTAACCCATGCAGTCGCACCGCTCCCTGCAAGACCTTTGCCGGCGCCATTTCGAAGACGGCCGAAGGCGGTGAAATCTCTGTCCTGGATCCAGGTGGTTTCGGGACGGTCACGATCACCAAGGCGATGACGATCGAGGGAACGCACGGCGGCGGGTTTGCCTCGATTTTGAATGCCGGCACCAATGGTATTAACATCAATATTACCACTGGCACTCATGTAAGCGATGCGGTAGTGATTATTCGCAGCGTGTACTTTCAGGGCGCGAGCCAGTCACCAAGCGTCGGTGCAATCAATGGCATCAACTACCTGAAAGCGAACCGGGTCTTTGTGAACGATTGCCATTTCGAGAATCAGGGGACCGCTGGAATCAATGCGAACCTGACCTCCGCCGGCTTGTTATGGGTGGTCGACTGTGACTTCACCAATACTAATACCGGTATCTCACTGACGACAACCGCTGGTTCTGTGGTGGCGCAGGTTGAACATTGCAGTTTCAATGGGTTGGCGAACGGAATTAATACGACGTCGGGCGCGATTGTCACGGTTAACAACTGCAGCTTCATGCAGACGATCGGGGCCAATGGCGCGGTGCGGGCCAACTCAGGCTGCCAAGCCAATATCTTGAATAGTCTGCTTGCCAGCAACAATATTGGCGCGAATGCCGCGGGTGGAACTGTCCGCGTTTCGAACAACGATTTTTTTAGCAACGCTGTGGCCATCAGTGGCACCGCTGAATCTGCAAACAACAACAGATTCCGAGCTAATGGCGCGGACGGGACCACGACCAACGTTGTCACGGTCAAGTAGCCTAGGTTGGTTGGTAGCTTTTGTGATTAGGGCAGCGCCGGGCGGTCGCCTTGATTCCTAGGGGCCGGAGAAACCCTCGCGGCCACCTAGACCGCTCCCGATAGTAAATCCCGGACCGCTTGGGATCATTCGGAATTCAAGAGGTTGCGCAGGCAGTTGTTTCGGCGCGCGAGAGCGACACGCATCGATCCGATCAGGGCTACACGACATTCTCTTGGCCGCCGCCTGGCATATCGGAACACTGGGAGTTCGAGTTTAGCCGCATCCGGCGAAGGCTTTGGACGGTGTTGGGGAGACGATGACCGCGCTTTTTCCGGACGCTTGGCCAACTATCCGCGAGGTATTGACATCTTATCCCGGGGGCCGATGCGATCAGGCCCTCGAGAACTTACTGAAATGCTGAGGATAAGTGAGAAACGTCGCGCCGATTGACTCAGCCAGATCCGCCCGTTGGATGCGCTCGGGCGCGAGCAGCAAAGGGAATTAGACCGACGTAATCTGGAATTCGCGGAACCGACCGGCTTGTCGGCTGGGAACTGGAAGGGCAGCAAGAGCGATCGTCTGGATCGGAAGGAACGAATCGACCGGCTTCACGCTACTGCCGCCCGCGAAGGGAATTTGCGCCCAGCGCTAATAAAGCGCTACTCTTGCATAGGTTATCATACAAGCTGTAGAATCGTTCGCGACGGTTCCCAACGGGTGGGAATTCCGTCAACTGCCAGCCCCGCATCACCGGGCAAAAACACACGAAATGGGACAGAAAGCTGTGGAATTCAATCCAAATTTTCCATACGGTGTTGGTAAAAGCGAGAGAGTGATCGAGATTCCATGGGCTTTGTCCAGATACAACGGCGGGCAAAGGGTGCTCGAGGTCGGGTGTTCGTTCGCCTACGAAAATCCCGAATACATTGGAGGCCTGAGGGGCCTCAATATCCCTGAGCTTCACGGGATCGACATTTCCTCAGTGGAAGCGCCGCACTTTATCAAGAACACGGCAGATATCCGCGAGTCTGGGTATGAGACGGGGTTCTTTGATTTCATTTTGTGTATCTCCACCCTCGAGCATGTCGGCAGGGATAATACCAAGTACTATAAGCCTGTGGCGGAATTATCTTCTGATCGGCAAGACGCCTCCGGACCTGACGAAAAGGCCATGACCGAAATGCTTCGCATCTTAAACCCAGGCGGTCGACTAATCCTTACGATTCCGTTTGGAAAGTTTGTGGACTATGGGTGGTTCATCAACTACGACTCGCGTCATGTCGCAGATCTATTTCATCGTATCCCACCGGCAAAAATTCATGCAGAGTATTTCAAATATACGGATGCAGGTTGGATGCCTTGTTCTGCTGGCGACCTGGGGGAAACCGCCTACGGCGATAATTCCGCTCCCGCTGCTGCTGGCCTAGGGTGTTTCGAGATCACCCGCGTGGCCAGATTTAATCAGCGCGCAAGACAGACCATAGAGAACATTGGATGACTGCCTGGATTCGAGCGCACTCCGAAACAGCGACACCGCTTCTTCAATGCCGCCGGATTTTAGCAGGTCGCGGACCCTGCTTACAATGCCGCTGGAACTCGTGCGGCAGTTGGGATCGCGAGCGGAAATCGTCATGGAGACGCACTGCGTGTGTTAAATCTCCACATAAAGATTCTCGAACCTGCGCGCAATCTCAAGGGTCGTCTTGCGGAATTCTGGAAGCGCCAATTCTGTAAAACGGTTCCCCGAAGCTCCCTGCTCCTCGTATAAATAGAAAGCACGCCATTTCGTTCCTGCGTTCTCGGTATGCGCATCGTAGCGTTCGACTTTCCGTCGGCGCTCGTCGTAGGTATGAACGGCCCAATCGAGATGGATCATGCTCGCTTCCGAAGGAGCGGCTTCAACCCTCAGATCTTGGTCCAGGCTGAAGCCAGGCGTATGCACCCCATGGATGAATCTCACCTTGGCCGGCTGATAGAGACGCCATTGGCGGTGGTCCAAAGGCGAAAGGTCGCGGTGGCTCAGCAATTTGCCCGTGCGCGACACCGCACACTGGTGCCGCGGAAAATTGTAGGTATCGATGTCCTCATGGGTGATGGCCTCTCGCACGAACTTCATCAGGGCCAACGATGGCAGTTCGTCATCATCAATCCGAAGCGTCCATTTTGTTCGACATGCCTGTGACATCCGTTCAATAAGACCTTCAGCGACGAAAGCTCCGGGATTTGACACCGAGAGAATGTTCTGAGCAACCCTCTTCGCGATCGCAAAGGTGTCGTCAACCGATCGATCATCGACAAAGACAATCACCGGGATACCATGGTCCCGATAGAACTCCAGAATGATGTCGATGTACCGGCTCGAATTTATCGTGGGAATGACGATGCTCAGATCCTCCGTAAATTCGAAAGAGCCGGTACTTTCTTGCACAGAATGTCACCTAAGTTGGATTTGTTCCGTATTCAACAATACAACTTTCGTGCTGCGGATTACAAACCCGACGCATGCCTTACAACCGCGTCATATTGAATTGCAGCGGAAGGACGGATGCGGCAGCGGGCATTCAACCCGCCGAAGGGAAGAATGTGGATGCCTTGTTCTGCTAGCGACCTGAAGGAAACCGCCTGCGGCGACATTATGCTCCCGCTGCTGCTGGCCTAGCATGTTTCGAGATCACCAAGCCGCACGTGGTCGAGCAATAGCCCATCCTTTCGGCATCGCGGCATACATCGCTACCTTAACGAATCAAGGATCAAGCAGCTTAAGCTTTGATTGTAATTCGTGGCTTTGGCCTTCGTAGGTGTTGGTAAAAGCTGAAAGCGATCCGCTCGGTGCGGCTTGGAAAGAAGCCCGCGTTCCCCATGTTTCTAGTAACGAAATATTAAACCCCGCGGTTTGAAACGCCGTAATCACCGCTGGAATGTTAGGCCCGAACCAATTGCTTGAATCATCCGCCAATTCCGCTCCTGGATAAAATTGCCATATCGGCAGGTCGGGCAACAGCCCACTAATGTGGGTTTCGATGTAGAGTTCGCCAGCGCATATACTTCGCAGCCGGTCTATCGCCAGGAGTGGATACCTTAGGTGGTAAAGCACGCCCAGGAACAGCACCACGTCGAACCGGCCGAGACCGTAGTCTTGAAGGTTGTAGGCGGATCCCACCACATATTTCACTTTTGAACTCAAGACCGTCTTAAGCAGGTTGAAGCCGCTCGTCTCCGGATTTTCCAGGGAAAATGCGATAACTTCCGATGCCCCGCGACGTTCGCATTCGAAACTGAACGCGCCATGCCAGGCGCCAATATCGAGGACACGTTTGCCTGTCAGGTCCAATGGCAGCTGAATCCGATCGCAAAGCTCCTCCACGGAATTGCGACCCGGAAGACGAACACCTTCGAATATGTTCCAGCTTTGGTGCCAGTGAACACCGGCAAAGAAGCGCTCACTGGAAAATCCAACTGGTGCGGGAGGCAAGAGTTGTCTCATCGAGAGTAGGTTATTGTCAGGTTCGATAATCGATCTTGGCGAAATTCCCCTGGCTCAGACGTTGGTTTTCCCGTTTGTCTTAGCGTCACGCTAACCCTTCAATTCTCTACGTGTAGCCGATTAAGAACTCTACCAGATGAGCAAACCCGTGGCTTTACCCTGACCTCATCGACTTGCTACGGCGCTGCGGTGATCGCTAGCTCGGAACAAAGCACCCCGAGCACCCGCGGATCCTCACTAAGGCCAAGGTCTTTCGGTGACGCGGCATTCGGTGTTTTAAGCTGGATCGTCAAAATGCCCCCACTCTTGACGGTCGGTGCTGGAATGACTGCGGTGAAATCTGCTGTATCCGAGACCTTCCAATCCGCAATTTTTTGTTCGTTGGCAAAAACTTCGACGGGTTGAAAAGGCAGTTGTGGCGCTTTAAGCGCCGTAAGGCGCATGCGCAAGTTGAGCGGTTGGTCGCTGGGATCGACTGACAACTTTAATGCCGCGGAGCTTCCAATGGTCCAGGTAAATTGCTTTTCCGTATCACTCCAACCGCTCTGCCTGAAACGCTCGGATCCGCCACCACTCCCGAACTGGATCACACTACCTAGCACATAATTGTTGTCCGTCCTGGAAGCCGTCTGATCTTCAGATTTTCTACAGTTGGTGATGGCTACCACCGCCACGAACAGAAAAGTAATGGGCAAGAGGCTTTTTGTCCCACGGAATGCCCTTGATGGAAGGTCACGTTCAGCTGCACGGAAGAATCTGCGCATAATTTCTCGAATTGATGGCCAGTGCGAAGCCCTGTCAAGGGCGTTTCCGCGTTCGACTTCAAGAATTCAGAATGCGGACGGTCTGTCATTTTGCCATAACTGATCATTGCATGCCGGATTAAAAGGGAAAACAGTAGGGAATGCGCGGCTGCGTAATAGATGAACCAAAGAAAGTATTTGTGGCCGGCCATCGCGGGCTCGTGGGTAGTGCCCTTGTTCACAAGCTGAACGAGAAAGGGTTTACCAACCTAGTAATGCGCGCCCGCTCCGAACTTGATCTGCGGGATGCTGCTGACGTCGATGCTTTCATGGCGGAGGAACGTCCTGAAATCGTCATGCTTGCCGCCGCGACCGTCGGGGGAATCAAGGCAAATAATGATTTTCCGGTTGAGTTTCTCCTCGATAACCTACAGATCCAAAACAATGTCATCCGCGCCTCGCATGAGAGCGGCGTGGACAAGCTGCTCTTTCTCGGCAGCTCCTGTATTTATCCCAAGTTTGCGACGCAACCGATTCCAGAAAGCGCGCTCCTCACCGGCGCGCTGGAGCCGACGAACGAAGCCTATGCGATAGCCAAGATCACCGGAATAAAACTTTGTCAGGCCTACGCCCGTCAGTACGGCGCGAAGTTTATTTCCGCCATGCCGACAAACCTGTATGGCCCCAACGACAATTTCGACCTGGCATCATCGCACGTTCTGCCCGCTCTGCTTAGAAAAGCGCACGAGGCCAAATGCAGCGGCGCGGAAAAGATCATTGTCTGGGGCTCAGGTCGAGTACGACGCGAATTCCTTCATGTGGACGACCTGGCCGAAGCTTGCCTTTACCTGGTCCAGAATTACGATTCACCGGAAATTATTAATGTCGGCTGCGGTGAAGATATCTCGATCCGCGAACTGGCGGAACTGATCTGCGACGTCGTGGGCTATCACGGAAAACTGGCATGGGATGCCACCAAACCGGATGGGACTCCGCGCAAACTTCTGGACATTTCCAAGCTACAGCAGTTGGGATGGAAACCTCGCATTTCTTTGCGGCAGGGAATCGCGCACACCTACGAATGGTTTCTTGCTCAGTCGGCTCCGGGTTAGCGCGAAGGAGGCCCTGGCGGATGCGAACAAAAGAATGGCTTATCCGCCTTCCAAATGCAATGCCCGGATTACGAAAGTGTAAAGGCGCGCCACCCGGGTCCCCTTTTTCGTGACAAAATATTCCCCCCCTTCTTGCCTTAAGTATCCGCTATCAATCATTTCGTCGAAGCGTCTAAAGTAGTACGCGCGTACATCGTAAACCTTGCCGATTTCCTCGGTGGACATGCCTCGGTTCCGGTGAGAGTCAATTTCCCGTAAGATACGGATAGTCATCGAACGATCGGCTGTGAAGTAGAACTCCAAGTATCCAACGTAAAGCATAACGTAAATGAAGATTCCGACCATAAATGATAAAATCGAATATGGCGGCGGAAGCAGGACCGAAGCACCGGAAAATACCCTGGCAGACCATTCAGCCTCTGTGGGCAAACAAACAAAAAGACAAACGTAAACCAGCAGGTAAAATCCTGCGATTCTATTCATTAGCGAAAACCTGTTTTCTATCGTCCGCAACCAAAAGATTACAACGTGGGTCAGGAAAAATGCCATCGAGCACCCACTCGCCAAAATAATTGATTTAATCATGGGAGACACCTCGCGTCGTTCCGTTATCCGCCTTCGGGAACGAAAGAAACATTGTTCTCACGAAAACAGCTATGCCAGACAAGAGCCACAGGATGCTGCAGGAGATCAGCGTATACATCGCTACCCGGACAAGCGGTGAATCGTATTGAAACACCAGATGGTTTCTTCCCGGCGTGACGATCACGGCTTTGAAGGCATGGTTCGCCGGGTAGACATGGACAGGGCTCCCGTTAATTGTCGCCCTCCACTGGGGATGCCAAGCATCGGCATAGTACAGCCAGGCGGGATGTTCGCCGGAGAGCTCTACCTCCGCCTCCAGCCGGTTATCGGTAAATTTTGTAACGATAATCTTCTGGTCCGTCCAAGCACTGGTTTGCGGAGGAAGCTGCACGGCCGGGTCAATTTGATCTAGCAAGACTGTACATATCGGGTCGCGGCTTGCCGCCCGAATCCAATAAGATTCCTCACTATATGAGTGGGCAATTCGCGCCTTTTTCAAAATCTGTAACTTATCGGAGCCGCATCCCGCCAGTTCCATAAACTCAGGACTATCAAACTGCCGCAAATTGTTATCTCCATTTAGCATATGCAAAAGCTCCGCGACTAATTGGTTTAGCATATCCCAACGATAAATAAAGTTACACGGATCCCAATCAACGAATGAGAATGCGAGAGCGTAAATCATACTGTTAGGCCAAGCTAATATTGCTTCGCCATTTTTTGATCGCGCCGTCTCCGGATCCGCAGTTCTCCGCTGCAGAAACTTACCTTTGTAAGCCACGAATAAATCAGAATTGGAGGGATAAGACCGCTTAACCGGATCGACCACGTTACGATGAATCGACTCAACAATCCTCGATTGATATATTATCAAAGGCCAGATGGCAGCGACGAGGATCAAGCCCACCAGGACGTGCGCAAGAAGGGGTTTCCTTAGTGAAGCCAGGTTGCGAATCAACATATCCAGGCCAAACCCTGCCAACAGAGGACCGAACAAGATTACATAGTTAATGGCGAATCCTACGTGCCGATAATACTTCATGGCCGGATAGTAGTTATAAAGCAACTCCGCGACAGGAGTGCCTTTTCCGAGCGAAAATAGCGTTAAGACGCCTAGACAGGCGAACCATGAAAAATAAATGATTTTCCTCGGATTGTACGCGAAAGTTATGAGAGAATAGATCAACAACAGGACACAAACGATTCCCATATAAATCGTGTAGTCGGAGTTCTGAAAGAAAAGCGTCGGTCTGATAAGATCGACCAAATCTGACACGACAGGAAATCTGCCCCAGGAGAGAAAGGTTTCCAGGGTCACAATTGAAGAGCCCTGTGCTCTTCCTGGAGCATTCTGGACAACGAAACTCTGAACGTCTGAAACTAACTTCCAATAGGCAGCACAACAAATTGCGAGCAATACAAGGCCGAAGACACTAAGCGCGACGTCCCTCGCCGTATATCTGGTGTAACGTCGCCATTCACGGGCATGCGCTGCTCCCAACGCAAGGAGAACCACGGTCACGGGCAATGACTGCAGAGTCACCGTGTAGCCCGTTGTGCCCAGAAGGGAGAGCACGGAAATATTGGCCGCGACCAAGAGATGACGGAGTTTAGCTTCCTCGAAATACAATTGCAGGAAATAAAGAATCAAGGGCGTGGCATACAACATGACGATATTGTGGTAAGGGGAGCGCATGTTCACACTGCTCAACACCACAACCCCACCAGCAAACAACACAGCCGCGCAATGCTTAAAGTTCCGCCGACTGAGCAGGAATATTCCGGTAACATAAATCAGCTCCTGAAGGAACAGGGATAGGCCGAAGAGTAACATGGTATTCTTCACATTGAGGACCAACCCAATGAGCCCGATCAGGTAGGAACACGGCGACAAATAGATGTGAAAATAGAGGCTGGAATGTAGACCGTAAGTGACGTAGGGCATCCACTGCGGCAACTCATGATTAACCATCGCGCCACTGTAAAAGAAATGGAACCCTTGATACATCACCATCAAATCGTGGTAAGGCAGAATATAGCCAGTCCAAAAGGGTGTGTATTTGAGGACTAAGATAAGGATCAGAGCAAAAAATACTAATTTGTCATAGCGGGGGACAACGGGGCTTGGTTTAGTTTTCATCAACCGGCAATGAATGGAGTCGGAAGAGACATGGCCCGTCAACGGAAGCCGAATTTGAAACAGACCTTACAATATGAGCCCTCGCGAGCGGCTATGCTTTTGCTGGTATAGGCACTCACGGAGTTAGGATTGTTTTGTTAAGGTTCGACTAGACCCCGGTTACTGCGCGAAAAGAGGGCCGAGATGTGCGCTGGGGGGATCGAGGGGTTGAATTTTTATACAAACGCGGCGCGCAATTAAGGATGCCAGCAGGAGAAATAAGCTGGCGTGCGAAGCGACTTATGGAGGGTTGACGGAAGTTCGCGCCTTTAAGAGAAACAAGGGCTTCCTGCATCTGCCATCTTTCTACTGCTCGCCTCTAGTGATGGCAAGCTCGTAACAAATCACTCCGAGGACCCGGGGATCCTCACTGTAGCCGAGGGCTTTCGGCGATATCGCTTTCGGCGTCTTGAGTTCCAGGAGTAATGATCCGCCGTCTTTAACAATCCCTGCCGGAATAACAGCGGTAAAGTCAGCAGACGTCGATTGCCGCAACCACACCTCCCAATCGGCGATCTTTTGGGCATTAGCAAAGACTTCGACTGGTTGTGGAACTCCCTGGAGCGCTGCCAGGCGCATACGCAATTTGAGGGCCTGCTCGCTGGGTTGAATTGTAAACAGCAGCTTTGCCGAATTACCTATGCTCCAGGTAAGATCCTTCTCAGTCGAGCTCCAACCAGCCAGTCGGAAACGCTCCGATCCCCCATCCTGCCCAAAGCGGACGACATCTCCCAAGTTGTAACTAGTGTTTATGGTGGAGTTTCCGGCTGCCGCGGCGGCTTGATCATTGGCGCTGGAGGCAGGACCGGTGGCCATTGGATTATCGGCCTTCGTGCAGTTTGTAAATGCTGCGACCGCCAGTGACAAAAAAAGCCAAACGGAAAGATCGTTCTTAGTAGAAAATAGCTTTAATACACGACGGCCTGCAATGAACTGAAATATAGGCATATAGATAAATTGATTTAGCGCCCCCTACGAGAACATGTGTAATGAAGGTTAATTGATGTCTCCGCGCGTGTTCAAGAACGCATGTGTTGGTGTGCAACTAATTGGTATCGTCGCACCTCAGTCTTCGGCAAAGAGGTTCATCTCTTGAATGGTCACAAAAGCCGTGTCACCGCCGTTTTCCACAATGACGAATCGAAAATAGAGGTGCGCTTTGCCTGTCGCGGAGATTGATCGCTCGCACCATTCGCCGGGAGCGGCGTAGGCGCATTCAAATGACCCTAGATTCTGATAAGTTTTGAACTCCCGATCGTCAGATCCCCACACCTCCAGTTTTCGCGGCGCCCGGCGAAGATTGTCGGTCGGGTTGCCCGGGGAATTAAACTGCGCCTGCAGACCGAATTGTCGCACTCGGAGGGGTTGTCTGAATTGCAGTTGGATCCATTGAGGTAAAAGAGATCCCACGGCGCTGTGCCATGCATTTTCCGCGTGCGGTACTCCGTCCAACAGCAGCGTTGGCGGGAACGCTGGACTTTGAGACGATGCCGTAATAGCCTGGATACGTTCCGCCTTAACCATTTGGGCCGGAGGCTTCGGACCGCATGTGGTCAGGATCAAAAAAGAGCCGCACAAGAATAGCTTCACAAAAACGACGCTACCCATATTCATAGGAAAAGAAGTCAAGTTGTTAGCCCGCGTGGCCCACATTCGACGACGTGCGCTGCTCGATGGTCGTCAAACTGAAATTGTATATTTTCACCCCGAGACGACGGCGATCATTAGGAGAGGCCCGCGTCGGTTCACGCGCGCTATGTATCTCTAAGGAATTTTCCCCAGGTTTGAGTTCCAGCCCCTGCAGGTAAATGGGTTGAGGAATACTTGTGACCTGACCCTGCCAGACCGGCGACTCATTCAGGTAGACTTGGACGCCTTCACGGAGAGCGCTTGCCAAACCAAAGGAGAATTGAGCACGGTGACGCTCAGTGCCTGGCACTGTTATCGACAGCGTGGCCTTTTTTTGGGAGGACCAATGCCATACCCACTTTCCATCACGCTCCTCCTCATGCCAGCCCTCCTCAAAACTAACGTAGCCGATCGTGCGCGACCCCGTAACTGTAAAGTGGGGAACGAGCCGCGCCGTTTCATCTCCCGGAACACCATTGAATTGCTGCTTGTGAAAGCCGCATTTAATCTGAGGATAACCAAGCAGCTTTAAAATTTCAATCACGACAGACGGCGAAACCTGCCACCAGGAATGGGTGCAACTTGGCGATGTTACGGCAGGTATTAAGCGCATCATCGGATTGTCAATGAAAGTGTCGTCATCGATCCAGAGCGATTCCGTAATAATCATCGTTTCACTCACCACTTTGGAAACCTGCTCCACCGCTCGAAATGGATCGCGAAAGTGTTGAAGGACATTGCTCATGAGGGCGACATCCACGTTATCGATCAAACTTGGCGTCTCATAAACTGATCCGTAAAGTAAATCGACTTTCGAATGTAGAATCTTGTGGGCAAACCAAAAACCATTTTCCACGCGTCGAACATTATCGCGGAGAACCTCCTTCAGAGATGCGACGTCTACGTCGGGGTGAGGCACGGCGTCCCAGTTTGCATCCTTGCCGAGGTCGATTGCCACCACCCTTCCCCCCCTCTTTTCCATCTCAAACGAGAAAAAGCCGTTCGCCGGGCCGACATCAAGCACCTGCTTTCCCTTAAAGTCCATGTTCCCAAGGTAGGCGTCTGTTCCTTCGCGGTAATCCCAAGAACCTTTAACTACGCCGACCCCCGGCAGCGATAACGTCTGGTAGAACGCGCAATTATCCGGAATCTGCGAGGCAGGTTGTTGTTCATTTGCGGAGAGGCTTGCTTTCATCATTTAGTAGGGGCTTCCGTCATTGGATGCTTAAGGAGCCAGCTCCGACTGTGGCTTCGTTGCCTGATTTCACAAAGCGACGGGAGAATCGCCCGCCAAACTGCGCATTTTGGCTTAATCTCCCTATTCATTCAAAACAACCACGTCCAAGGGACTTGTTGAAAGGCGGTGCAATGTTTTCAGCAAGGCGCAATTAGGCGGAGCTTACATCACCGCGCACGGAAAGCTGGCATTACTTGCAAATTCTTGATGAGAAAAATCAGGGAACGCGGGTCGTGCGGGTATTTGATCGGCGGATCATCTGTTGAAAAATGGATTGTGAGTCGGCCAGGCCCGGCGCTAAATGGTTGTGACTCGAAGACGCCAGGAGCGTGCATGAGAATTGTTTCAGTTCGATCAACACCATTTCCAATAATGCGACAAGTCACCTTCACGTCTCCTTTTGCCGGGGTATATTGAGTTTGGACCATTATCTGCGATTGTGAGTTCTTCGCCGCCGGGACGTCAAAAACAAAAAGGATCTCTTTTCTTGTCCAATGCCACCAGTTCGTTGCGTCGCCTTCGCGATCATATCCTTGTTCGACGTTGCGCAGTTGCGGAACGATCTGCTCGTCAGCTTCGTCTTCGGACTTAGAATTAGATTGCTCGCCGTTTGCTAGCGCCCAATCCGGCAGCAACTCCAAGTTTCTTATGAGAAAAGCCATCAGGCGCGGGTCACTTCCGAATTTTTGTGGGGGCCTCTCTGTAGAAAAGTGAATAGTCAGGGCGCCGGGTCCCACCGTGAATGGTTGCGATTGGAATTTACCGGGACCGTGCATCATAATTGTTTCAGTTCGGTCAACGCCCTGTCCGACGATGTGGCAGGTTACGGTCGTATCCGCATTCGCCGGCGTGTATTGAGTCAGTAACTTCATCCTGGTGGGACCGCTCCCAGCAGCCAGCACATCGTAAGTGAATACGATTTCTTTGTTCGTCCAATGCCACCAACTGTCGGCATCATTTTCGCGAGAATATCCGCGTTCCACATTGCGCAACTGCACCCCCCCCTGCGGGCGCTGGAAAACGTACCAGGGCAAGAGCCGATCGACCTTTTCCCTGGGTTTCATGTAAGTCGAAACAATCCAATCGGCGCTCGTGATCGGCAATGTCCGATTCGGCGGTGATACCCACGAGGCAATATAACCGTCGTCGGTCCAGTCGGAGCTGACTCGCCATTCATTTAAGAAGTAGGTCATCATCTCGCGGGATTTGTTCTGCGGACCCAGCAAATCGAGATAAATCAATTTGCTTGGCTTTATGTTTTGGAAGACCGCTTGTCGCAATGCCAGGTAACTCAAAAAAGGATTCTTATCGGAGCCAGTTGCCTCCCTTAGGGAATGGGTCCGGTCGTTGGCTTTGACATAATTCATGTAGCCGCCCGCGACTAGAATAAAAGCCAGCCAGAGCGTGACCAGCCGAAATCCCCAGCGGGATCGCCGCGACCAGTAACCCAGCGCGCATCCAATAACCAAGAGAAATGGACCACTGGCATGTTGGCTCAATTTGTATTCGCTCCAACTCATACCGATGCCTGGCTCGGCAAAGGGCGAGGGTACGATATATCTAAAATACAGAAAGCCGGCCGCGAGAAACCCGAGGACCGCAAGATAGGGAAATGCCACCACGCTGGACGACCTGCGGCGGACGATGACAAACACGCCGAAGATCGCAACGGCAATCAGGAGCAAGCTCATTGAGGTATCCAGCCAAGCCCAGTTGGTTAGACCATCGAACCCATCCCCGCTTCCAGAGTGCCAACCAATGCTATGTTTCCAGAACTCAAAGATGGTCCAAGGCACGGCCCAGCCGGTAACAACGCTGGATTCCATCAGAACGGAATGGTATGCGCGTACCCACTGGAGGTTCACCAGAAGCACGGCAGAACCTACCGTGATTGCTGCGATTTGCATGATCCCGAACCATTTTGCTCGGCAGCGGAACCAGCCAAAAGCGCAGGCAGTTGCGCAACCCACTCCCACGAACGCGCCGTTTTCAGGATAGGTGTGAATCAAAGCGGCGAGGACCATACCCGCCAGACCAGCAGTAATAAAGTTGCGCTTGGGTGATCTATCCCTGCAACACCCTTCAAGCGCCAAGCCGAGCAGAAGGAGGCCAACCAAGGCAAAGACAAGGCCGTAAGTTTGGGGGGTAAATCCTGCGATCATGCCAAAGGCAAAGCCGTTCAAAGTCAGGGGAAGAGAGAGGCCGACCAGCAATGCGGTGGAACGACGTGTCCGCGTCACAGCTGCCACGGCGCCGGCTAGACCAAGCGCTACTGCCACTGCGGCGAGCCCCATGACGGCGGGATAAACTTCGTAAGACCACGAGACCCCAAAAACTCCTTGAGCCCAAGCCAGGAAGAATGAAGCGCCCATACGGAGTGAATGGACTTGATAAAGCAGCACTTGTGACCACAACGGGTGGAAATCAGCCGCCTGCGGTATTTCTCGAAAGTTATGGGACTGCAGCCACTGGGCATGAGCGAGGTAGGTATAGGAATCGTTGAATGTCTGAAAGGCGCCGAACCTCCAAAGTTGAATAAACATCGGCCAGGTGGCCACTATCGAAAACAGGAAGAGAAAACCGAGGTACCGCATCATGCTCTTCCGGTCCCGTTCCAACCATAATGCCGTCAAGACCACCCCACAGTGTATGCCACGCACAATCCATCTCGCGCAGTGACCGACGGTCCATCCGTAGAGAACGCTAATCAGGAGGAAGAAGGCAACACCTAGAGCCGGGGCTAAATAAAAACGAGCGAGTCCACGGCAGCGGAATGGAAGGAATTGCGCAAGCGACCGACCGACAAGAGCGCACGAAACAACCAGAGCGAAGAGAATAAGAAGGGAGGAGTACGGCCAGAGCATACGGTGATTGGTAAAAGATTATTCGCGAAGAATCAAGTTGAGGTGGACAAACCGGCGGAGATTCGTCCAAGCGGTTTTGCGTTTTTGATAATCAAACGGGCAGCGAGCGTTAGAATTTCATGGCATCGACGGACCGGACGGATCCGGTTCCGGGGAATAGTCGAAGCCGTAGCTGCTTTCGACGATATAGTTTGGTCGCCGTTTCGATTCCACATGAATAGAGGCGATGTACAGGCCTAACAAGCCGATGGAAAAGAGTTGCACACCGCTGAGAAAAGCGAAAATCGCGATCGGCCACGACCAGACCGGGATGGGTTGACCCCGCAGCAATTCGACGATCAGCCAAAAAGAATAGAAGACCGAGGACACTGAGATGAGCGCGCCGCACCAGGAGGAAAATTGCAGCGGCAAATCCGAAAAAGCGATGAGCGCAGAGGAAAAGAAATTTGTAATTACCTTCGGACTGATGATGAGGAACTTTGTCCGGCCGGCAAAGCGCGCTTCGCGGTGGTAGTAAATGGTGGTCTGCTTGAAGCCAATCCAACTGACGAGTCCGCGCATAAATGGCCGTTTCTCTTTTAATTGAATGAGGTGGAGGAGAGCGCGGCGGGACAGCAGCTTGAAATCGCCCGCGTTAATCTGAATCGGAACCGTCGAGACATATCGGAGGATGGAATAACCAAGGCGAGTGATGAGGAGTTTGATCTTCGTCTCCCCGGTGCGCGAACGCCGCACCGTATGGACGACATCGTGGCCCTCATGATAAGCGGCGAGCATGGCAGAAATCGTTTCCGGCGGGTCCTGCAAATCCGCATCCATATAAACAACGGCATCCCCGGTAGCGCGTTCCATCCCCGCAAGCACGCAGGGGGAGACGCCGAAATTTCGGGACATATTGAGAAGCCGAATGTCGCCCTTCTCCCGTCCGAGTTGCTCGAGCAGTTCTCTGGAATTGTCCGTCGAGGCGTCATTGACGAAGATCAGCTCGTAGCTCGACAGGCGCCCCTCGCCCATCAGCAAACCGAAAACTTTGCGGAGCCGATCGACCAACTCGGGGATGACGTCCGTTTCGTTGTAAAACGAAAAGACTACGGAAAGCGTTGGAGGACGAAACACGGGATTTGATTAATGAAGGAAACCGCGAAAGTAAAGCTCACAACTGAATAGACAAGCCAGCAATCTGGGGTTGACAAGCGGGGGCACCTCCGACTTTTTGGGGAGAATTATGAAGCGCGTTTTGGTCACGGGAGCGGCGGGGTATTTGGGATCGATTTTATGTGAGCATCTGCTAGACGTGGGGTGGCACGTCACCGCTCTGGATAATCTTCTCTACAACCAAAATTCGCTCTTCCACTTCTGCGCCAATCCAAACTTCGATTTTCATCGCGGTGATGCACGCGACGAGCGCGTCGTGGCCCCGCTTGTCCCCAAAGCGGACGCAATCATTCCGCTCGCGGCCATCGTAGGCGCGGGCGCGTGCGATCGCGACCCGTGGATGGCGGAGTCGGTCAATCTGGAAGCCATCCGGCTGGTCGACCGGTTGCGCAGCGCGGAGCAATTGGTTGTTTATCCCAACACCAACAGCGGATACGGCACCCAGTCCGGCGACAGTTTTTGCACGGAAGAAACGCCGCTGGAACCGATCACGCTATACGGCCGAACCAAAGTGCGGGCGGAACTCGAGTTATTGCAGCGGCCTAACGTGATCACACTGCGACTCGCCACTGTCTTCGGCGCCTCGCCCCGCATGCGCCTGGATTTGCTGGTGAACCACTTCGTCTACGCGGCCGTGACCGATGGCTACATCGTCATTTTCGAAAAGGACTTTAAGCGCAACTACGTCCACATTCGCGACGTCGCCGATACTTTCCTTCATTGCCTCTCCCATGCGGATAAAATGGCGGGAAAACCGTATAACGTGGGCCTCGACGAAGCGAATTTATCCAAGGCCGAGCTGGCCGCGAAAGTGAAGGAGCGGGTGCCAAATTTCTACGTCCATTTTGCGGAGTTAGGCAGTGACCCGGACAAGCGGAATTACATCGTCTCCAATAAGCGACTGCGTGAAGCCGGCTTCGAAGCGAAGCGCTCGATTGAGGACGGGATCACGGAGCTGTTGAAGACCTACCGTATGCTTGGGCGGTCGCCGTTCAAGAATGTCTGAGATCGAGGCGATCATTCTCGCGGGCGGCAAGGGCACCAGGTTGCGGACCGTGGTGAGCGACCGTCCCAAGGTCATGGCCATGGTAAATGAGCGGCCATTCCTGTCTCGCTTACTCGATCAACTCAAGAGGGCGCAAATTAAATCCGTTGTGCTCTCCACTGGCTACATGGCGGAGCAGATCGAGTCGGCCATTGGAGAAAGTTATGATGGCATCTCGGTCCGCTATTCCCGTGAGGCGCAGCCTCTCGGCACGGCCGGCGGGCTGCGGCTGGCCCTCGGAAAGACCGTCTCCGAACCGGTTCTGGTCCTGAATGGCGATTCCTTTTGTGCGGTTGATCTGGAGGAATTTTATCAATACCACTGCGCCAAGAACGCGCGCGCCACCATCCTTCTCACCCAGGTGGAAGATACCAGCCGGTTCGGCCGGGTGGAGACCGACGACCGCGGTTCGGTGATTAAGTTCGAAGAAAAAGGCGGCGTGGCATCACCTGGCTGGATTAACGCGGGAGTTTACTGCCTCGATCGAAATGTGGTCGAAGATCTGCCGCAAGGGGAAGAGAAGAGCCTGGAACGGGAAGTCTTTCCCGAGCTGATCGGATCGGGGTTATTTGGATTTCGAGGGGGCGGCGACTTTGTTGACATTGGCACGCCTCAGTCTTACGGGGAGGCTCAGACTTTTTTTGAACCCCGGAAATGAAGTCATCACTTGTGTCAAATTTGCCGGCGCCGCGGCGCCGGCAATAATCGCAGCGCTGGATTTGATGGAATGGTAATTAGCCGCACTCCTTTTCGCATTTCATTTTTTGGCGGAGGCACCGATTACCCAGCCTGGTATCGCGAGCATGGGGGCGCCGTCCTCGCGACGACCATCGACAAGTATTGCTATCTGACCTGCCGGTATCTTCCGCCGTTTTTCGAGCATCGCATTCGCGTGGTTTATTCGAAGATGGAGATGGTGCGCACGATCGACGAAATCTCGCACCCCGCCGTGCGCGAGCCGCTCCGGTTCATGAAGATCACCCGGGGGATCGAAATCCATCACGATGGCGATTTGCCGGCGCGCAGCGGCATGGGATCGAGCTCGGCTTTTACCGTGGGGATTTTGCACGCACTGCATGCCTTGAAGTCCAGGATGCCCGGCAAGGAGCAGCTCGCCAAGGAAGCGATTCATGTGGAGCAGGACCGGCTCAAGGAAATGGTCGGCTCCCAAGACCAAATTCTCGCCGCTTATGGAGGACTTAACAAAGTCGACTTCCTGACCAACGGGGGGTTTACCGTGCAACCGATGATTCTTTCGGCGAAGCGGATGCGCGAATTGACCTCGCACTTGATGCTTTTTTACACCGGGATCAAGCGGACGGCATCGGATGTGGCCTCAAGTTTCGTAAACAATTTGCGCGAGAAAGAAAAACACTTAAAGACAATGCGCGGCCTTGTGGATGCGGCCGTCTCACTCTTGAGCAGCACCGCGGACATCCGCGAATTCGGCCGGCTCATGGATGAGAACTGGAAACTAAAACGGAGCCTGAGCGCAAAAATATCCAATCCCATGGTCGAACAGTGTTATGAGCAGGCCCTCTCCGCGGGCGCGCTGGGAGGCAAACTCACGGGCGCGGGCGGAGGTGGTTTTTTCCTTTTGTTTGTGCCGCCATCCCGCCGGTCCGAGGTCCGCGAAAAACTCGATAAACTCATTCATGTCCCGTTCCGGTTTGAATTTTCCGGCAGCCAGATCATTTTTCATGATCCCGATCAAAATTATGCGGTCGAAGAGCGCTACCGTGCGAAACAGACCGTGGGAGATTTCCGTGAGTTAGCGGAGATCGAGGAAGTCGAGTAGCCAGGAGCCGCAACATCATGACCCGCGAAGAACTTATCCAATTTGAAACTGAGATCGCCGAAGTATTTAATGCCGGCAAAATTCGCGCGCCCGTGCACCTCTATTCAGGAAACGAAGATGAGATGATCAGGATCTTTGAAGAGGTGAAACCGGAGGACTGGGTGATGTGCTCGTGGCGCAGTCACTATCAATGTCTCTTGAAAGGCGTGCCGCCACAGCAGGTCCGGGATGAGATTCTGGCGGGCCGGTCCATCTCGCTGTGTTTCCCAGAATATCGCATTGTTTCTTCCGCGATCGTAGGCGGCATCGTTCCGATCGCCGTGGGAGTAGCAGCAGGGATCAAGCGCAGCGGTGGGAGTGGGCGCGTGCATTGTTTCATGGGCGAGATGACGTCCGAGACCGGGACGGCGCATGAGGCGGTAAAATATTCGGAGAACCACCAGCTTCCTATCCGGTTCATCGTGGAAGACAACGGCAAGTCAGTTTGCACCGATACGCGCGAAGCCTGGTCGATGCCGATCCTGACCTACGAAGGCCGCACCCATCCGATGGTTCAGTTCTACAAATACCAAACAAAGTATCCGCACGCGGGCGCGGGCAGCCGAGTTCAATTTTGACTGTCTGGCCATGAAGTATTTTGACGAGATGTGCAGGGCGATGGAATTCATCGCGCAAGACAAGAGAGTGGTCTTCATGGGCCAGGCCGTGGCAGTTCCCGGCACCGCCATGAGCAATACCTTGAAGAATGTCGCGAAGGAACAACTGGTGGAATTGCCCGTGACCGAAGAGTTGCAACTGGGAGTGGCCACCGGCATGGCCCTGGCGGGACACATTCCCGTAGCGGTTTATCCCCGCTGGAATTTTCTCCTGCTCGCGGTCAGTCAATTGGTAAACCACCTGGACAAGCTGCCTTTAATGTCAAACGGTGGTTACAAGCCGAAAGTAATCATCCGGACCGGAATTGGATCGGAGCGGCCATTGCACCCTCAGTTTCAGCATGTCGGCGATTTCAGTGAAGCTTTCCGGCTGATGTGCGTGAACACCGAGATCATCCGCCTGGATGAACCGGAAATGATTTTTCCGAGCTATCAGGAAGCGATGGAACGGACTGATGGGAAAAGCACCGTCCTGGTAGAATATGGCGACTATTACAATGAAAAGTGATTCGGTTTTGGAACCCACAACTTCCTCCGCAGCTTCGACGCAGGCGCCTCAGAATACCTGGCCGCTGATGTCTAACAACATCACGCACGAGGACATCGACGCATTGATGAAGTTCTTGGGCACCGGGAGCCCTATTCTCACTCAATCGCGTCAGGTGGAGAGCTTCGAACGCGAATGGTCCGAGTGGCTCGGGGGGAAACACAGCGTCTTCGTCAACTCGGGCGCCTCGGCAAATCTCCTCACGATCGCCGCGATCAAATACACCTTTGGCGAAGGAGAAGTGATTGTGCCAACGTTGACTTGGATTTCCGACATTGCCTCCGTCTTGCATTGCTCGATGAAACCGGTCTTTGTCGATATCGATCCGCGCACCCTTGGGATGGATCTCGAGCAAGTTCTGGCCAAGATCACGCCTGAAACAAAGGCGGTCTTCCTTACCCACGTTCTAGGCTACAACGCGATGACGGAAGAATTCGTCGCGGAGCTAAAATCCCGCGGTATCCCGCTGATCGAAGACGTGTGCGAATCCCACGGCGCGACGATGAAGGGAGTCAAACTCGGCAACTTTGGGCTGATGTCTAATTTCTCATTCTACTACGCCCACCACTTAAGCACCATCGAAGGCGGCATCGTTTGCACGAATGACGATGATCTTTATGAGAAGGTGAGAATGTTGCGCTCCCATGGGATGACACGCGAGTCGAAGTCGAGCGCGGTAAGGGAAAGCTACATCTCGCGTTATCCGGATTTAAACCCGAACTTTATCTTCGCCTACCCAGCCTGGAATGTCAGAAGCACTGAGTTAAATGCTGTGATCGGGCGTTCTCAACTGAAACGCCTGGATGCGAACAACAACAAGAGAATCGCCAACCTCCAAATTTTCCTGGAGAATTTGGATTCGCAAAAATACCTTACGGACTTTGCCACGGAAGGCAGCTGCAACTATGCGTTCACCTTGATCTTGCGTGAACCATCACAGGACCTGTGGGAGCGGGTAGAACGCGTCCTGAAGGAGCGTGGAATCGAGTTTCGCCGCGGGACCTCCGGCGGCGGCAACCAGCTTCGCCAACCTTATCTACGTGCTCTGTTCCCGGACGAATATCGTAAATATCCGCGGGTAGATCATGTCCATTTCTACGGGGCCTACATCGGCAACTATCCGGAGTTGCAGACCGAAAAAATCCGAGACCTTTGCCGCTTGCTCCGCGAGGTTTAGATAATGAATTGCGCATCCGCTACCGATCGTCCGCTGGATGTCTTGTTCGTTAGTCCGGACTCGGCCGCCCAGGCTTATCAGGACTTAAGCAAGGATTACTCGGCGATTGAGCCGCCCACCTGGGCCCTCCTTTTGGCTCAGAGTTGTCGAGCCAAAGGCTTAGGGGTCGCTATTCTCGATATCGGAGCTGAGCGGCTGTTGGAGGAGGAGGCCGCGCGCCGGATAGGTGAAGCAAAGGCGCGCCTAGTTTGTTTTGTCGTCTATGGCCAGAACCCGAACTCCGGCACGACGAACATGATCGGAGCCACGGCCCTGGCGCGCCGGGTCAAGCAGGAGTACCCGGACAGCATCATTTGTTTCGTTGGTTCGCACACCAGCGCTTTGCCGCGGGAAGTCCTGGCGCTGCCGGAAGTCGACCTGGTGCTGCTCAACGAAGGGGTTTATGCCCTGCATAATCTGCTGAAGACCGACTTACGGGAACAACTCGAAAACGTGAAAGGCATCGGCTTTAAGCGCGATGGTGTGGCGCAGCTTAATGCGCCCGAACTGGTGGTCCCCCATGACCGCATGGACGTGGACCTGCCCGGTTACGCCTGGGATTTGCTGCCGTATCAAAGCCGCCCTCTCGACCTGTATCGCGCGCATTTCTGGCATGCAGAGTTTAATCACAATTTACGGACTCCCTTCGCGGCGATCTACACCTCGTTAGGGTGCAAGTTCAAGTGCGATTTCTGCATGATCAACATCGTCAACCGGGTGGATAACGCGGAAGGGGTTCCGTCCTCTAGTTCTCCGAACATGCGTTTCTGGTCTCCCCAGTTCATCCTGGGTGAGTTCGAGAAGCTGGCGGACATGGGGGTCGAGACCCTGCGCATTTCGGACGAAATGTTTTTCCTGAACAAAAACTACTACGAACCGCTTTTGAACGGCATAATTGAGCGGGGGCTAAAGCTCCGGATGTGGTCCTACTCACGCGTGGACACCGTCCGGCCTCAATACCTCGAACTCTTTCGCAAGGCCGGAATCGGATGGCTTGCACTCGGAGTGGAGGCAGCCAGTCAGCGTATCCGGCATGAAGTATCAAAAGGCTCGTTCAAGGAAGTCAACATCCGCGATATCGCAAAAACGATTCATAACAGCGGGATAAATATCATCTCTAACTATATTTTTGGCTTTCCGGACGACACGGCCGAGACAATGCAACAGACGCTTGATCTGGCTCTCGAGCTTAATACCGAAATGGTCAACATGTATCCCTGCCAGGCACTTCCCGGCAGTCCTCTCTACTACACGGCCAAGACAAATGGGTGGGCCCTGCCCGATTCCTACTCCGGCTACGCATTCCTTTCTTACGATAGTCAACCGCTGCCGACCAGGCATTGCACGGCGGCAGACGTGTTGAGGTTTCGCGACAACGCCTGGCAGACCTACTTCAGGAGCCCGAATTACTTGCAGCTGGTAGAACAAACCTTTGGGCCCGAGCAAAGGCGAAACGTAGAAGCAATGGCCAGCATTCCACTGAAACGAAAGCTCCTGGGAGATTGAAGCGGCCAAACTGGGCGCGCTGACTATGGAACTAAAGCCCTGGAAGGTTCTTCGTTCCGAGATCGTTTACGCCTCGCCCCCCTACCTTCGCGTTCAATCCCATACAATCGAATTACCGGACGGGCGGATAGCGGAACCGTATTTTCGCATCGATCTGAGAGCGTTTACGGTCATTGCGGCCCTAACCGCGGAGCACGAGATTATCGTGGGACGGCAGTATCGCCACGGAATCGAGCGGATCACTCTTCTCTTGCCTGGTGGCCTGCTCGAGGAAGGCGAGGATGCTCTGGAGGCCGCGAAGCGAGAGTTGCTGGAGGAAACCGGATACGTTGCGGACAGATGGGAGTCACTCGGGCGATTCGTGCCCAACAGCAATTATCGCTGCGGCGAGGTGCATCTCTTTCTCGCGCGGGACGCAAGAAAAATCGCTGCTGCCGACGACGATGACCTGGAAGAGACGGAGCTGCTCCGCCTGCCGCTGGCCGAACTACTCCAGGAACTTCTCAAGGGCAATGTCGTTTCCCTCAGCAGCGCGGCAGCTATTTCGCTGGCGGCTGCGCGGCTACAAAGCTAGCGGCCATCCTTAGAATTCCATCGTGACGCTCTTCATCGCGCTTCTAACCGGGATTACGGGATAGGTATCCGAAGAAGACCCATGCACAGTCTCTGGAACGATGCGGCAGCTCGTGAGTTTATCGGCGCTCTTGGCCCGCGCGTCTATACCTCACGCTTACTCGGGCGTGATAAGACTCTTGTCTTGCATGGAGGCGGAAATACTTCGGTCAAATTATGCGAACCAGATCTATCAGGCCTGCAGGAGGATATCCTTTACGTCAAAGGAAGCGGCTGGGATTTGGAAACAATCGAAGCGCGCGGGTTTTCGCCCTGCCGGATGCAAAGGTTACTCGAGATCGCCCAGCTCCCGGCCCTGTCGGACACCCACATGGCTAACGAGCTGCGTCAATCGATGAAGTTGAGCAGTGCGCCTGCGCCATCGGTAGAGGCGATTCTGCACGCGTTGCTCCCGCATAAGTACGTGGATCATACGCACGCAGACGCTATCATTGCCATTACTAACACCCCGAATGGCGCCCAGCGCATCGCAGAAATTTTCGGGGACCGGCTGGTCATTATTCCCTACGTCATGCCAGGCTTCAAATTGGCCCGTGCCGTTGCAGAGATATTCCATCGATCTGCGAAGAGCAGCGCGATTGGCCTGATTTTACTTAATCACGGCATCTTTAGCTTCGGCGACGATGCGCGGACCAGTTACGAACGGATGATTGCTCTGGTAAGCGAAGCGGAAGCCTACCTCGAGCGACATAACGCTTTCCACATTGAGTACCCGCTAGCCGAAACCGAGAACAGGCTGGTATCCCAGGAGATCGCTGAATTTCGCCGGGCGCTATTGGACGTCGCCGGCCAACCCATGGTAGTAGTTATTCATCAGGACCGGCAAAGCCTCGGGTTTGCCCGCCACCCGGATGTCTCACTCCTGGCCAGCCAGGGACCTCTGACACCCGACCATGTTATTCGGACAAAACGACTCCCACTTATTGGACGCGACTTGGACGCTTATCGTCTCGCTTATACCGCTTACTTTCGGGCCCATACGATGGCGGGGACAGAGTCATTGACAATGCTGGATCCGGCGCCGCGTGTCGTAGTTGATAAGGACTGGGGCCTGCTCACAGCGGGGCGGACGGCGGTAGAGGTTGTTATCGTTGAAGAGATCTATCGTCACACGATCGAAGGCATCTTGCGAGCAACGGCTCTCGGCGGTTACAAAGCCCTTCCAGCGAATTCGATTTTCGAGGTCGAGTATTGGGACTTGGAGCAGGCGAAGTTGCGCGGTCAGGGCACTCCGCCCCCGTTCGCGGGCGAGATTGCCCTTGTGACTGGCGCCGCCTCCGGGATCGGGAGGGCTTGCGCAGAAGCGTTATTGACGCGCGGAGCAGCCGTGGTCGGGGTCGATATTAATCCGGCCGTGGAAAAAGCGTTCAGCAGTGTCAGCTGGCTCGGAATCCAGCGCGATCTTGGCGACGAAGGCAACGTGCGATCAATTGTCGAGATGACAATCCGACACTTTGGAGGATTGGACATGCTTATTCTAAACGCAGGAATTTTTCCACCTAGCACACCGATTAGTTCACTTGCATTAACCGATTGGAGTCGCGTTATGCGGATCAATCTTGACGCGAACCTGATTCTCATGCGCGACGCATATCCATTTCTTAAGCTCGCACCACGGAGCGGAAGGGCGGTGATCGTCGGCTCTAAAAATGTTCGGGCACCAGGACCCGGAGCATCAGCTTACAGCGCATCGAAGGCCGCGCTAACTCAACTCGCGCGCGTTGCCGCGCTCGAGTGGGGTCGCGACGGTATTCGCATAAACGTGGTCCATCCTAACGCCGTTTTCGATACCGGACTTTGGACAAATGATGTCGTGGCCAAACGGGCAGCGCATTATGGGCTAAGTGAGGCCGAGTACAGGAAGAATAACGTATTAGGAACCGAAATAACGAGTCGCGACGTGGGAGAGATGGTGGCCACGTTGTGCAGCCCAATTTTTAGTCGCACGACCGGTGCACAAATCCCCATCGATGGGGGGAATGATCGGGTTATATAATGTGCATTATAAAAAAAGAGAGCAACCGGAGCGCGCCGAGCAAACGGCTCCGCTCGCGGCCGCCGCGAAGAAATTGGATATAGGTTCGCTTAGTACTTTAGGAAGGAGACAATCGGAGTAGGCGCGAGTTTTTCGCGACCGTGCAGGAACTCGAGTTCGATGAGGAATTGTGCTTCCAGGAGATCGCCCCCCATTTTTCGGATAAGGGTGGCGGCGGAAGCAGAAGTCCCTCCCGTAGCCAGCAGGTCATCGACGAGGACGATCCGTTCACCCGGCGTGATCGCGTCAATGTGCATCTCCATTTCCGCTTCGCCGTATTCCAGCGTGTAAGCCGCGCGGTTCGTCTTATAAGGCAGCTTGCCCTTCTTACGAATCGGCACGAAACCCACGGCGAGTTCATAGGCTACGGCCGAGCCAAAAAGGAAGCCGCGCGCGTCAATTCCCACAATCTTGTCGATCTGTTTGTCGCGACACCGTTCGAGAAATAGATCGATCGAAGCGCGAAAGAGTTTTCCATCGCTGAGGATGGGCGTGATGTCCTTAAAGATGATCCCCGCCTTCGGAAAATCAGCTACATCACGAATAGCAGCCCGCAACCCATCTCTCGCATTGGAAGACATGACAAAAGGCTAACTTTTCGCGCGCAAACGTCAATCGTTTCGCGGCGGGTGAGCTGCATACTGCAGCTTTTTCTTGGAGTAATGTTTGCGGATCAAGTGCGTTATCGCCGCCGCCGCTATCACCAGGCTGCCCGTAATCAATGCGATCTTGCCCTCGCCGCGCATCAGGGCGTCGCCGAAGAGCACAAATGCCGCGCTTAAAGTCCAGGTAAGAATGCACGTAACCGCGAGGTATTTTCGGAACGGGACCCCGGCTAACCCAAGCAGATAGTTTTGGGCGAAGAAGGGAATGCCTGGCGTTACGCGAACGATGATGGTCACATCCGTGACGTCACCCTCCCCAATCTTCGGAAGCTTGTATCCCAGCCAGGCCATTAATTTCTCCAGAACGGGCCGCATCGTGTAGCGCGCCAGGAAGTAGCTCAGGATAAAATTCACTGTGATCGCCGCCAGCGAGAGCACGACTACCACCCCTATCCCGAGACGTTGCCCGAACATCGGCCCCGCCGTCAGGGTAAAGGTAAGCATCGGCACGCCTAAGGCGGGGAGGAGCGCCATTGCTACGAAGAAAATCCCCGGCCCGGCATCGCGAATCGCAACGATACTCCGCTCGCCCAGCTCAAGCACGTTAACACCGCGCATCATGAGAACCAAGCCCGCCACCAGAACGATTGCCAGAATGGCAACTTTCAGCCGTCGGGCTTTCTTGTTTTGAGAGAATGCTTGAGACGACACCTAAGGAGCCTGTACGGTTCGTATCCGCGGCCGTCAAGCGTCTTGACCAAAACCCGAGCCGCGGCGCTGAAGGTCCGCTGCGCCCGTTGCGTCAGAGTTGGGGGCGTGCGATCAAGTGATCGAATCCCCGGCAAGTTCCAAGCATGCATTCTCGGCACCCACTGTAAAATGGTTGTTCCTGTAGCCATCTTCCTTGATCGCGATGGAACGATCATTACTCACAAACCTTACCTTCATCAGCCGGACGAAGTGCAGCTTGTGCCGATGGCAAACGTCGCGCTCAAGAGGGCCTGGGATCAAGGCTGGAAATTGTTTCTCTTCACGAATCAGTCGGGCATAGGCCGTGGACTCTTCCGGCTGGAGGATGTGGAATCAGTCCATTCTCGAATGCTTGAGCTGCTCGGTTTAAGTGCGGATCTCTTCGCCGGAATCTGCATCGCGCCGGAGGCGCCCGATCAACCTGTCTTGTATCGCAAGCCATCGCCGCGTTTCATTCTTGAGGTTATGCAAAAGCACGGACTCACTCGCGATTGTTGTTGGATGGTAGGCGATTCACCCTCGGATTGGGAAACCGGCCGGGCGGCCGGAATACGCGCGTGCGCGGCCCGTTCGGGACTGACGACCCCCGATTCCGGACACACCCGAGAAAAACTCGGTGCCCCCCTTTTTGAGAACCTGCTCGCCGCCTTCATCCATATTGAAAGGGCGATCGCCGACCGTAGCGGATTAGGTTAATGTCTTATCGAAGCAGTTTGCGAGGGCGCGTCGTTTCGTAATTAGCGGGCGATTTTCTCGATCCGATCGACGACATAACTCGCAAAGGGGAGCGAGCAGGTCCAGCCGGGCGAGACCGCGTTCAACAGATGAGTGGAGCGTTCGTCGCCTTCGATCACAAAATCCATTTCCAGCTTTCGTGATTTTATATCGAGCAATTGAGCGCGAATGCCCGGTGGACCCCAGCGTCGGTAATGCCTGGTGTCAACCCCTGTGGCAAGCTGCGAAGCAAGCGCTACCAGGTGGGGCCGCGAATACTTCTTTAATTCTTCCACGGCCAGTTGTTTGAAATCAAAGCTGGAGGAAAACATGAGTCCGGCCTCGCGAAACAGGATTTCGATGAATTCGCCAAAGCGAAAGTTATCAAAGGCGCCGTATTGTTCGCGCCAGAATGCGGGTATCGCGGTCGGGCCAATCTTGACATGCCCATCGTCCTTGACGGTGAAATGCACACCAAGAAAGGGATTCCGCAGGTCGGGCACGGGATAAATATTCGTCCGCAACGCTCCAGGCTGTTCGTTCGAGTGCAAATACAAACCTTTGAATGGGAGAATGCGGTATTTTTCGGAGAAGCCAAAGTCCAAGGCGATCTTGTCGGCGTAAAGGCCAGCGGCATTGATAATGTGTCGCGCGGTAAGATGGCCTTTCGGCGTGATTATCCCGCCTGGCGCTCGCTTGAGGTATCGCTCGCCCCGGATAATCGATATGCCCTCCCGGTTGGCGTCCTGTTCCATCGCCTGAATAACCCGGCGCGGGTCGCCCGATGAGGTCGTGGGAGAGAAAATCGCGCGCTGGTAAGTCTTGACGCGCGGCTCGATTTCCCGCGCCTGCTCTTCGGTAAGGTTTTCCAGTGGCACTTTGTTCCGGGCACCGCGCTGGAGCAGCTCATCGAGCTGGGCCACCTCAGCTTCGTTTTTCGCTACGACAAGCTTGCCGCACTTGTTCAACGGAATGTTTCGCGCTGCGCAATAAGCAGTCATCGCTTCATTGCCAACTCGGGTGAACTTCGCCTTCAGGCTATCCGCGGAATAGTAGAAGCCGGCGTGGAGAACGCCGCTGTTCCTTCCGCTGGCATGCAAGCCGCAGGCAGGCTCTTTTTCGATTAAGGTAACAGCCGCATCGGAGAAACGGCTCTTCAGTTCTCGCGCAATGCTGAGGCCAACGATTCCGCCGCCGATCACTAGGAAATCAGACGCCGCCATTAGGACGAAAAGAAGGCCCCCTCTAAGTCGATGCAGAAAGCGTAAAACGACGGAAGGTAAAACCCCTGGATTTCGGCAACACCATCGGCCGGGACTCGGATAACGGGGGCGGATAACAAAGCAAGGTACTCACCCGACGTGCCCCTCAGAGCAATCGTCTCGCACTCCAAGGCCTTGGCCACGACGGGACGGGGCTGGACTGGTTGCAGCTGAAATACCTTCATAATGCGATTGTTAGCCAGGATTGCCCCCATGCCAACATCAAACCCCCTCCGCCGCCAGAGCGAGGCCTGAAGAACGATTCCGCAAACACTTGGCCAGCCTGGGAGGTCGCTCGGGTTGGGTGTCAATGGAAGGACTCCATCGGTCGCGTCCCGAACGAGAGCTTGAACCAGGGGCCATTTGAGATCACATTAAAGCCCCATCAATGATGATCCTTTTTTCGTGCGGCAAAATTCTTTTACCCAAGGTGAGTAAAGCTAAATTCCATGCAAAACGGTCATAACGATCCCGAGGCATTGCTGCAGAAGGTCCGCAGCGAAGTGCGGAAGAGGAAGCTTGCACTTGAGAAAGCCCAACCGGACCAAGAACCTCAGCCGGCATTGGTCCTGGCAAGTTCTAGCCCGGAAGCGATGCCCCCCCAAGAGTCGCTCCCGAGCAAGCAGTTCCCGGAAAAACCCCGCCTGAAGCGAGCGCACGGCGCACTCGATCGCGCCGCGTCGAAAAATGACGATGTCCGTCGATGGCCGCGCTTTCTACGGGGCCTTCGCCGCAATCAAGGCGCCGTCAATGAATCGCTCATCGGCGCGGTTGAATCCATTCTCGAGACCGCTGAATGGCTTCGCCAAAAATTTACGCTGCTTGAGACGCGCACTTCCGACCAAGGACGGCGAGGTGACGAGCAACAACGCCATTTGGTGGAATTCCGACAGCAACAGGAGAAGCGAGCCGAGCAAGACAATCAACAGTTGGGCGACCTGGCTCGTCAAATTACGGAACAGGAAGAGCGGGCGGAACGACATCGTAGACGGGCCACGGAAGCGGAACATCTCGTGGGGCGACAAAGTCAACAATTGGCCGAACTCGAACGTAAGATTGAGGAGCGCCGATCGGAATCGACCAGGCAGGAAGGACGCGTCCGAGAGCAGAACGGACGCATGGAAGAACAGCAAAGACAGCTCCTTGATCTGAGCTACAAGCTTATAGCCTTTCAGGGGGAAATCAGTGCGCGTTTCGAGGAAGCTGCCGCGCAACAACTTCTAGACAAGAGACAATTATTGGACCTCCAGAATTTCGTTCGGGAGCAGGAGAGGCAGAGGGTGGAAGAACATCGGCAATTGACCGAGCTAGCGCGAGAACTAGCCGAGGAGCGGCAGGAGGACGGCCGCCGACTGACCGAACTGCAGGAATTTGTTAATGCCCAGCACCGGCAAAACGCGGAAGACTCCCGCCTACTCGAGGAGCAACAAGGTCAACTGACGCAAGCGCGTGAAATGATGCAGGCCTCGGTGGCTGCGCAGCAGAAGCAAACAGCCGAAGAGCAACGGCAATTGTCCGAACTACAACAATTCGTCGACGATCAACGGGCGCATAGATCCGAAGAACAAAAGCGATTCGAGGAGCAGCGGCGTCAGCTGGAAGAGTTCAATCTTAAACTCATCGAATACCAGAACGATGTTTGCGCGCGTTATCACCTGACCGGCGAGGAATTAGAGCGGGCCAAGGGACAACTGGCGGAGATGCAGGGCTTCATTCGAGCCCAGGAAGAGCAGACCATCGAAGAGGAACGTCAACTGAGAGAACAGCAAGAACGCTTGGCCGAGATTCGCGGCGGGTTCGAGGCGTTGCAGGCGAGAGCTCTTCCTGACTCTGCCCTGGTGACCGAGGTCGGAAGCCTGCGCGATAGGGTCAATGCCGCGCAAGCTTCCTTTGCCATCATCCAGGCGCATCTCTTGCGCGCGGAGTCGACCGAGACCTTTAGAGCCATCGCACCTTCCCTAAGCGAAGATTTAAAGAAGCATGAGACGGATGCTTTTTATCTGGCCTTTGAAAACCAATTTCGGGGCGATCGCGAATTGATCACCGCGCGCCTGCGTTTCTATATGCCGGTTGTTGAAGAGAGCAAAGCCACTACTGGAAACGCTTCGGCGGTCGACCTTGGGTGTGGGCGGGGCGAATGGCTCGAACTTCTACGCGAACAGAGTTACCAGGGCGTGGGCGTGGACCTGAATGTTTGCATGGTGGAGGAATGCCGTTCTCGTGGCTTGAAGGTCGAATGCGCGGATGCGATCGCGTACCTGCGGGATCTCCCTTCCGCTTCATTGTCGCTGGTGACCGGGTTCCATATCGTCGAGCACCTTCCCTTTGCTCAGCTCTTCGACCTGTTCCGCGAGAGTTTTCGGGTTTTATGTCCTCAAGGCACCGCTATCTTTGAAACGCCTAATCCGGAATGCGCCCGGGTCCCGGCCTACAGCTTCTACCTCGACCCTACGCACCGCAATCCAATCCCCCAGGAGCTACTCTGTTTCGCTGCTCGGCAGACAGGATTTGGCTCGACGCGGGTCGAGCGGCTCCAGCCGTACTTTGAGCTGGGCGACTTCAAGGGTTATTTGGATTACGCGGGGATTTTCACGAAGTAAGAACTTCGCATCTCTCGCCGCATGGGTATGGATATCGGGAGAGGCAATTTGAGCCGGCTTGTCGTCGCAGTCGATCTCCTGCCTCTCCGGCCCGGGGGGGAAAATGGAGGGATCAAACCCGCCATCTTTACCCTTTTGCCCGCGGTGCGCGCCGAAGCGCCCGACAAGCTGGTCTTCGTTTTTTTGACGAATTCGGCTTCGCATGCTCAGGTCCGTGACATGGCCGGACCGAACGACATCTTGATCTGTGCGCGGGAAGAATTACGGCATCCCTATGACGCGCTCGATCCGCGGACGAACGAGTTCAAACTCGCGCCTGCTCCGGACAAGCTGGTCCAGGCTATTGGCACCGATCTTCTCTACTGTCCATTTGGCGCCACTACTTTCCATGTTCCCGGTACTCCGACTATCGCGCTTATCGCCGACCTCCTGCATAGGGACTACCCGTTTACCCTGACGGAACAGCAAATCGACGAACGGGAAGCGTACATTCAAAAGACCGTGCACGACTCCACACTTTTGCAATGCATCAGCCGCTCCGGGATGGAACGAGTGACCGAGCACTACCAGGTCCAAGGCGATAGATTGTTCTATACCTATCTTCCAATCCACGCGCGCCTCGAGCAGACTGGTGCCGACTCCACCGAGCCTAAGAACGCGATAACTGAAAGGCCCTTCTTCTTTTATCCAGCCAATCTTTGGCTCCACAAAAATCACGAAGTGCTCCTTGTGAGTTATGCGCGCTATTGGCATGAGACAGGGAAAGAGGCGTGGGATCTTGTCCTTACCTTTCACGAAGAAGCTCGCGCGGGATATCTAAGGTCGCTCGCAAGAACTCTGGGCGTTGCCGGCCGGGTGCATTTCATGGGTTTCCAAAACGAGGCGGACCTTCACCGACTCTGGCTGCGCGCCGGGGCCTTGGTCTTTCCTTCCCTGCATGAGGGTTTCGGCATTCCTCTGCTTGAAGCGATGCATTATGGCGTTCCGATCATCACCGGCGAAGGCTTTGCCTTAAAGGAAATCGCGGGCGACGCCTGTTATCTTATCGATCCCAGAAAACCAGCTTCCCTTTCGGAGGCTCTCGGCGAGGTCAGCCAGGATGAAGAATGCCGAGCCAGGCTGATCAGATCGGGTTGGCTACGCCTCGAACTGTTCCAGGTAAAGGCCGCGGCGCATACGCTCTTAGAGGCCTTCTGCTCTGTGGTGCGCAAAGAGGACGATCTGCCGCGCAAGCCGCGCTACTCCTGCGTCCCGCCCATCCTGGCGGTTCCCACTCCTGGCTCCGCCGACCGCTGGAAAATCGATATCCAGTTTCAGTCTCAGTCCTCCTTTGGAAAGTGTGCAATTTACCTGGATGATTGGCCGTTCGCCTCTTTCGGCCCCGCCACTCGGGCGGAACACACGTTCTCTTTCGTCTGCCGGCCCGCGGGGCGGACGCTTGCGTTGCGTGTCGCCCGAGGCAGCAATGCGAACGGACGGTCCAGTCCGGATGCCGGTGGTATCTCCATAACCAGAATTGTCGCGAGTGACGCTGGAGGACGTCGCATCCTTTTGTTCGAACAATCTCACTCGTCCAGGTTGTCATGAAGGTCAGTGTAGTTGTTCCTTCGTTCAATCAGGGCCCGTTTCTGCACGCTACCCTGGATAGTCTGCTCATTCAAGATTGTCCCGTGGAAGTCCTCGTTTTCGATGGCGGAAGCACCGACGAGACCCTTTCGGTATTGCAGCGTTACGATAACGAGGTCCAGTTCGTCTCCCGGAAAGATGATGGTCAGGCAGATGCGATCAATCAAGGCTTGCAAATGGCCGGCGGAGAGATTCTGGCCTACCTTAACTCTGACGACATTTACTACCCCGGTTGTTTGTGGCGCGTTGTTCAATACTTTGAGAAGCATCCGGAATGTCAGGTGTTGTACGGGGATGCCTGGCACTTGCACGAAGATGGTTCGATCATGGAGCGTTACTATACGGAGCCATGGTCCTACCTTCGCCTGCTTGAGATATGTTATCTTTGTCAGCCGGCCGTGTTCTGGCGGCGAGAGGTCATGGAGCACTTTGGTCTCTTCGATGTGACTCTGCAGTACGCTCTCGATTACGATTATTGGTTGCGGGTTGGGGTGGGACTTGATTTTCACTATCTGGAAGGGGCCTATCTTGCCGGCTCCCGCCTCCATCAGGGGACCAAGACCCTCAAACATCGGGTCAAGGCCCACCACGAAATCCTGGAAGTGGTGATGCGGCACGGCGCGGAGCCCCCCTACCGCTGGCTGATGAATCTCTCATCGGTCATCGTGGAAACGGCACGATTAAAGAACGGGGACGGCGAGATAGACGAAGGCACTCGACGCGGCCTGCTGATCGAGGCGGCAATCGAGAACGCGGACTTGCACCACATTCCCTTACGTGCGGATTTCCTGACCAGCCTTGAACAGATGCTGCCGGCCTCGGAACCAATATGAGAATCGGTTTTGATGTTGCTCAGACCTGTGCCGAGCGGGCTGGTTGCGCTTGGTATGCTGACTCGTTGGCCCACGCCTTGGTCGAGGTCGCGCCAGAGAACGAGTATTTTCTCTATCACCAGTTTGGGCGCTGGATTAACGATGACACAAGGCTCGGCACTTTTGTCGAACATCCATCGGTGCAAATGCCCTTTTGGGGAATCGGTCCCGAGAGGGCGCGAGCCCTCTGGAGCCGCAGTGGAACGGCGGAGAGGCTGCCGGGCGATCCTCAAATTGTCCAAAGCAATTCGTTTCAGGTAATTCCGACCGCCGGGGCGAAGCTCGTGTTTGTGATTTACGATACAAGCTTTTGGAGTTATCCCGAGTTCACCACGGAGGCAAACCGCCTCAACTGCCAGTATGGAGTCCTGGAAGCATTAGAACGAGCGGACGGCTTTCTCTTTATTTCCGAATCCGGCCGAACCGAGTTTGAGAATCTTTTCCCGGGCTGGCTGGAACGAAATCGCAAACCTTCCGCGGCCATACCTCTGGCGTCGCGCATCGAGACGCAGCGCCCACCCGAGACGACGGAACGCTTCTGGCTTGCGGTGGGTTCGATGGAACCTAGAAAAAATTACGAAGCAATCTTTTCCGCGCTCGATCGATATTGGTTAGAAAGCAAAAATCCTTCTCCGCTCTGGATAGCAGCAGCAGCAGGATGGAAAAATGAGGCAATTCGAAACCGGGCGATCGATCTCGAGGCGAAAGGCCGTGTCTGTATCCTGGGTTATGTAGATGAAGAACGACTGGCCACGTTGTATCACCAGGCAATTGGCGTGGTTTTTCCAAGCTGGTACGAAGGCTTCGGATTGCCCGTGATCGAGGCGATGCAAAATGGTTGCCCGGTTATTTGCAGCGATCGAACAAGCTTGCCCGAAGTAGGTGGCGATGTCCCCCTCTACATAGATCCCTCGCAGCCCGAATCAATCTGCGATGCCATGCTCCTTTTGGAACAGGATCCTGTGCGCCGCCAGCAATGTCGCGAGGCCGGCCGACGCCGCGCAAAGGAATTTAGCTGGGACCGGACCGCCGCTGCGACTCTGGACTTCTACCGGAGGATCCTTGACGAGTAAGCCACCCATTCCCGCCCGGCACGTTATTCGGCTGTTTCCATCGGCAAGCCTCGTTCCCCGCAGGGCCCCTCACGATGCCTAAAAACATTATCCAGTTGGCGCTTGCTCTGGCGGCGCTTTCCGCCGCCGCGGTGGCGATTGTCGCTTGCGCGCTCAGCCCGTTGTTTCACCTCGAGGTGTCGATGAGCTCGTCCCGGGGTGGAAACGCTGGCGTCCTTTACGATATCGGGGCGGGCATCAACGGCCGCGATTCAACCCAGCTCCCGTTGCAAGCCGAGCCAAGGACGCTGTATCGCTTTCCTCTGCCGGAGGCCGAATACCGCACCCTTCAGTTCCATCCGGTCGATCGCGATAACGCAGAAAAAAGCGCGCGCTGGTTATTGCGAATGCAAAAGTTCCAAAAATTGCCGAGGCGACATAATCCGCACTCGCTCGTATTTTTTTACAACGAGCAGATCATTATCGCCGGTAATGATAACATTTGCTCGCCCGGCAACGGCCACACCGAGGACAATATCGTCGTCTCGGTCTCGTGAGACTCGTTTCGGTAATACAACCGGAGGGTGCATTTCGCACAGGGCTGCGAAAGAAGCGGCCGCCGCGAGGGCGGCTTTGGAAAGCAGATCCTTTTTCCGAAGCGCGGCGACAAGCTCCTTTTGCAATGCAGGCGACCAAATGATGGTCACCAAGGCAACCGTTTCTTCGACGAGCTCCTGGCAAAATCCCCTGACTGTGAACGCAGCGAACAGAACGTTCGTGTCAAAAAGGACTCTCACGAGACGTTTTTGAAAACGTCTTCGTCGGTGTAGATGCCGAGTGCGCGCGCTTTGGGGACAAGGTCAACATAAGCCGCACGGAGGGCGCTTCGGAAAAGCTGTGTTTTTACCGCTCTCCGGACAAATTCGCTTTGCGTTGTTCCGTCTGCTTTGGCAGCTTTTGTCAATTGCCGTCTCATTTCTTTTGGAAGGCTAATCGTGACCGTCTCTCTCATGATGTAAGACAGTGCAATACAGAGTGCGCGAGGTCAACATATCGCATTCATGCCGTTTTATTTGAATGCTTTTGGCGGACAAGATCGTGCCTCGTTAACAGCCGGGTCTATGGCGCGCTGGATCGTGGCAGACGGGAAGCTGACAGCTTCCTCTACAGGTGCAGATCAGATCCGCGAGATTTTGCACCGCGTTGGAATCGAACCGCCTGCTGTGGGAGGGAGAGCCACCGTCCGGATCAAAGAATCATAAGATTCCACGCAGCCTTTACTTCTGCTTTGTCTGTGACGTGCAAGCGACGGAGATACCTCGTGAGCAGAGTTTTCTCCGCGGTAACGAGACGATCCGATCTAACCACGGAGGGTTTGGCCAAACCAGCCGATTCCCACTTCTGAATAGCTATTGCTAACCGATCGGAACGCAGCATCGACGTGATCCGGCAGATCATGACCTCTGGCTCTAAATCGAAGAGCACAGGCCAGGGTTTGCTGAACTCGCCCGATGTAAATGGAAATCGGCAGAGAAAAATGTCTTCCAAACTCACAGCCCGCCATCGTAAACGGAGTCTTCCACGCTGTCGGGTCTCATGAATTGGTCGTACGCCGTATGACGCCATTGGTTGTCTTCCGAGTCGGTCTCTACAAGCCCGATGACCATGGCGTGCCCATACTTGGGAAGGTGGGCAGCCAAGGCCACCCTTTTGCCTGCTACGACTCACCGTCGCCCACTTCCGGCAGACCGGAGCAAGTGAGCCAGAGATTTCATGGTCAATTGATCTGGCAGGAGTGCTGCACCCAGGTTTCCATCGGCGACCTCCATCGTTCGCCAACAAGTATTCTCGTGACACGACGGGCGAATCCAGACGATTAAAGCGGGACCAGAGCAATGAAGTTTTCCGTTCCGAACGTGCAGATCAGGCTGGTGCTAGCTTTGGCGGCTTTTTTCGCGGCTGCCGTGGCGTTCATCGCCTGCCCCCTGACGCCGCCGTTTTACCTCGAAATTTCAATGACCTCGTCGCGGGGCGGCAGTGCTCGCGTCTTCTACGATATCGGCGCGGGTATCAATGCGCGGGATTCTGCTCAGCTTGCCTTGCAGAGTTCGCCTCGCACCGTCTACCGATTTCCCCTCTCCCAGGGTGAATATCGAACGCTCCAGTTCCATCCGGCGGATGGCGGCAATTGTGAGATTGCGATCCAAAACGTCCGGATCGTCGACTTGTTCGGACACTCGGTGAAGGGTTTCTCGCCAACCGACATAATTGCCGGTTCCGGGGTTTCACAGCTGGAAGTGGCTGGTAGTGAAACGAGGCTGAGCGTGGGACCTGGAGAAAAAGACCCGACCCTGCTCCTGGATCCACGAAGGATTCTATCCCTCCGCGCCGCGCCTGCAGCCGTTTGGCTCTATGGGTTGCGGGTTTTCCTCTTTTGTTTTGTGCCGGTCAGTTTGGCCGGGATCATCTGGCTGAGGTTTGCGCCGCAACTCTGGCAAAAAGCCCAGCCGCGGTGGGAAAGAATAACGGCATGGAGCCAACGCAATCCGCGCCGGGCGATTTTCGTTATCGCGGTGATCAGCGTGCTGGTCAGTTGTTACCCCGTCGTGTTCTTTGGCCGGAGCTTTGTCTCGGGCAACGTCGCTCCGATGCTGTATCCGGGCGCCCCTACCCTGCCGGGTCATTCCGATCGACGATCGGAAAACCTCAAGGGCTCGGATGCTGGCGCGATGATGTGGCATGATGTGCCGAATTCGTTTATTCAAAGCCGGGCTTTGGCTCGGGACGGCGAATTGCCGCTTTGGAACCGGTTCAATTCCTGCGGGCTGACCCTACTTGGGCAAGGTCAGTCCATGTTCGGAGACCCCTTGCACATGCTGGTGCTGGCCGGGGGCGGCGAGGCTTGGTCGTGGGACATCAAGTTTCTGCTGGCCAAGATCCTCTTTTGTTTTGGGCTGGGTCTTGCCGTTCATACCTCCTCCAGGCACTTGCCCACCGCGCTACTCTTCGCCTTCTCTTCGGCCTTTATCGGCTTCTTCTCCTATCGATTTAATCATCCGGCCTTCTTCAGCGTCTGTTACGCGCCGTGGTTGCTCCTGTGTTGGATTGAGATCACGCGAGCGCCCACGGCGCGCGCCGGCGCTCGCTGGATAGCAGGACTGCTGCTGGCCACCTGGGCGGAGTTGAATAGTGGCACCGTCAAGGAGGCTTACATGCTCCTGCTAAGTCTGCATGGGTGTGGGTTGCTCATCTTTCTTCTTAGTCCGACCGCTCACCGAACCAGAAAGTTGATCAACCTCGGCATCGTAGGCGCCGTCTTTCTGCTCCTGGCCGCTCCGGTGTGGCTCACGTTTTTCGAAGCGCTGCAAAAAGCATACGTTCCTTACAAGGAAGCCGCGCTGGCCTATCAAATTCAACCGGGGCTTCTCATCGGTTTCTTTGACGACATTTTTTATCGCGCGGTTAATCCCGCGGGCTTGGTTTACAATCCTTCCGTGAACTTCCTGGTTCTCCTCGGGACTATCCTTGCCCTAATCTATTTCAGACGCCTGCTCCGGGACCCAGTGTTTGTAGGAATAAGTCTGGGCGCGCTCTTGTCCTTCGCCCTAATCTTCGGAGCTGTCCCGCCGTCTCTGATCGAGAAAATCCCCATGATCAACCACATCTGGCACATCGATAATACCTTCTCGTGTCCTTTGCTGATCGAGTTATTCGTACTGGCAGGATTTGGCTGCAGGTGTTTCCTCGAACGCGGGGCCCGCAGACGATGGAAAATGGATTTCGTCTTGATCACGCTGGCGCTATTTGCTCTGTTCGGTTCCTACCTTGGCTTGACTCATTCCTTGCAGCGAATTCCGAACGAGTTTGCTCCACTCGGTGAGGCAAACTCGCGTAATGCTTTTTTCTACCTTTATAGTTTTTCGGTGGCCTCGGCCTTGCTGGCATTGCCCTGGTTGGTGAGAGCGATCATGCGAAGGTCCCGTTTCATTTTCCTGGCTGTTCCCTTCGCCCTCTTGTGCCTGGTTTGTTTGCACTGGAGGCATGGCTTCCAACTAAATACGGGGGTAACGCAGCTGGATGATTACGTCGTTAATCCCGCGCCGCGGCTCGACCTCAGCGCGCATTCCACTGCGCTTGACTCCATTGCGAGTCAGCCCGGCGTCTTTCGCACCGTCGGCTTCGGCAATGTCCTGTTTCCCGGGGTCAATGGCATTCCGGGAGTGGAAACCATTTATGGCCCGGATCCCCTCGCCAATCCCTACTATCATGAGTTGCTGGCTTCAGGTGGGGTCAAGCAGGAATGGAATTGGCGGTGGATCGTCGAACGTTCGACCCTGAAGGCAAATTTGCCGCTCTATAGTATGCTCAACCTTCGTTTTTTTCTGGATATGCCGGAGAACATTAGGTCGCCCGCCGCTTCGGGCAATGGGCCGCCCCTGGATTTGGACGTTTCCAAGAATGAAGGCATGTGGCCCCGGGCCTTCTTTGCCGAAAAGATTCGGCGCTACGACCCCGTCGAGCAATTTCTGGACATGCTGCGCCAAGCCGATTCACATCCGTTCGCCGCCGTTCAGAATGCAGAAGGAATCGGCGTGCCGCCCGACGTTTTCGCCTCAGACAATGCAAATACCATAGCCGCCGCACCAATCACACCTGCTTACGATTACCACTTGACCAACAACACCACCACTTTCACAATTGACGCGCCCGCACCCGGTGCGGCGGTTCTCACTGAAGCCTACGTTCCCGGGGACTTCATCGTGCGGATCAACGGAGCTCCCGCCAATTACTTTCGAGTTAACCATGCTTTTCGCGGAGTCAACCTTCCGGCGGCTGGCAAGTACGTGATTTCCTATTCCTACTGGCCGAAACATTTCACCGCTTCGTTAGTTATGGCGGGAGTTGGGGCGCTGCTTCTAGGCCTTTGGATGACAGTTACGCTTCGGAGTCCTCACGCGGAGGCGCTTTCGAGCGAAGGGAGAAAGCATCCGTGAAGCTAGCTGTCGCGACATGGTAACCAAGACCTCCGTGGGAAACGACGTTTTCATTTCCGGCGGCGCCGGGTTTATTGGCAGCCATCTTCTACGCTTCCTGCTCGCGAGTGCCGGGGTAAAGCGGATTGTTATATTCGATAACTTTACGTCGGGCCACCGATCGCACATCGCCGAAGCGTCTAATGATCCCCGGGTCCAGATCGTGGAGGCCGACTTAAAGGAGCTTGGCGCGGTTACTTCCGCCATGGCCGGCTGCGATACCGTCTTTCACCTCGCGGCCAACCCCGACATTGCCAAAGCCGTGACTCAACCGGACATCGATTTCTGGGAGGGAACCTACCTGGCTCAGAATGTCCTCGAGGCGATGCGGGTGAACAAGGTCCGCAAGATTCTGTATACATCTGGCAGCGGTATCTATGGGGAAAACCCGGGGGTAGCTTTCCGGGAAGACTATGGCCCTTGCATACCTATCTCCACCTATGGCGCGAGCAAGCTCGCCTGCGAAGGTCTTATCGCCGCTTACTGCCATATGTTCGATCTGACGGGCTGCGCATTTCGCTTTGCCAACGTGGTTGGTCCGCGTCAAACCCATGGCGTGGGCTACGATTTCGTGCGCCGATTAAAGGAGGAGTCGAGCTGCCTGCGGATTCTCGGCGATGGCACCCAAAGCAAGTCCTACATTCATGTCGACGATGTCCTGCGGGCGATCTTCACCGTCGCGGAGCATTGCCCCGAACGCTTCGACGTGTTTAACGCGGCGACGGATGATTACATCACGGTGAAACAAATCGCTGATATTGCTGTGACCGAATGCGGGTTGAGCGCGGGCTCCGTCCGCTACGACTATACGGGAGGCGACCGGGGCTGGAAAGGTGACGTGCCGGTGGTTCGCTTTAATGTGACGAAAATCAAATCCTTAGGCTGGCGTGCCGAGCGTAACTCCGCGGAGGCAATCCGCGACGCGATCCGGGCGATGATCAAGGAAATCGAGGGCGAATAGCCAAAGAACCATGGATAAGGAGCCTGTTCACCTTACTCCTCGCGACGCTGTCATTGGAGGCGAAGAGGTTTCTATCGTCGTCCCAGCATTGAATGAAGAAATCACGGTCGGAGAATTCGTCGACTGGTGTAAAGAAGGACTGGCTGCTGCCTGTGTGACCGGGCAAATCCTGATCATCGATAGTTCGACTGATCAAACTGCCGACATCGCCTTGGCGCACGGCGGCGAGGTGCTGCGGACTCCGAAACGCGGCTTAGGCCGCGCCTACATTGATTCTATTCCATACATCCGGGGCCAATGGGTTATTATGGGAGACGCCGACTTGACCTACGACTTTCGTGAACTGGCGCCTTTCGTGGAACAGTTTCGGAAAGGCGCCGAGTTCATCATGGGCAGCCGCTTTCGCGGCAGCATCGAGAAGGGCGCGATGCCGGGATTGCATCGTTACTTCGGCACCCCGCTGACTACCTGGATCTTGAACCGAATCTATCATAGCCGTTACTCCGATATCCACTGTGGCATGCGTGGCCTGACGCGGGCGGCGCTGGAGCGGATCGACTTAAAGTCTCAGTCGTGGGAGTATGCCAGCGAGATGGTGCTCAAGGCTGCCCGGTTGCGCCTGGCCACTGCCGAAGTGCCCGTAAAATTCTACAAGGACCGCGCAGGGCGTTTCAGTCATCATCGGCGGATGGGTTGGCTCTCGCCCTGGATAGCTGGATGGTTGAATCTCAAGGTTATGCTGGTGTATACACCCGATTCTTTTCTGTTGAAGCCAGGAATGGTGCTTACAAGCATCGGCGCTATCCTTGCCAGTGCGCTGGCCATGGGACCCATCACGATCGGCGGCTTTGGCTTTAGCCTTTACTGGATGCTTTTCGGAGTGACCTGCGTAACTCTTGGTTATAGCTCGATTCAAATCGGCGTCCTGGCCAGAGTCATGCATGGACTGCGCGCACAGTCTCTAAGGCGGCTGCAACAAGCTCTCACCTACGATCGCGGCATGGTTATCTCGGCCGGCTGCGTGCTTGTCGGCATTGTTCTCCTGGGCACGCTGGTTTACCATTATTTGCATTCCGAGTTTAGGTTATACGAGATTTCGCATCCGGCGATCTTTGGGCTTCTCCTTATCATTGTCGGCTTCCAGACTTTCTGCTTCACCTTGTTACTGGAGATGGCGCAGCGAGTAGCTCCCAAAGAAAAAGTGTGAACACGCGCCCCGACGAAGCTTACGGCCAGCAGGGTCTGACACCGGTGGATCGGGCCGGAGTGTGGCTCTCGCAGCGAGCCATATCACGTTACCTTCCCAAGCGCTCGGACCTTGAAGTGTTGGAACTGGGTTGCGGCTTCGGCGCGACGCAGCTGCTGGCGCTGGGTCCGCGGCTCAAGCGAGGCATTGGCGTGGACTTCCGGATCGCTCCGGAACTACAGACTCCGGGAAAGTTTACTTTCTACGAAGGCGCCATTGAGGAAATCCTCCCCCAGCTGGAGTCCGAGCGCTTTGATGCTGTGCTGCTCATCTCCGTGCTCGAGCATTTGCGCGATCCTCTTGTCGTGATTGAAACGGCCCGGCGGCTGCTCAAGCCTTCCGGCGTGCTGCTCATTAACGTCCCCACGTGGCTCGGCAAGAGCTTCCTGGAGTTCTCTGCGTTCCGCCTGGGTCTAAGTCCCAAGATCGAAATGGACGATCATAAGATGTATTACGATAAGCGGGGCCTATGGCCTTTGCTGGTGCAGGCCGGCTTCAAACCAAGTCTGATCAAGCTTCGTTACCATAAGTTTCGTCTTAACCTTTTCGCGGTAGCTCGTCGCGAAGATGTCTAGCCAACTTCGTTCAGCACAGGACGACTGGGACGCTCACTGGGACCATTATGCCGAGTCCGCCAGATTCAACCCAGGGCAACGCATGCGGCACGATCTGATTGCCCGACTGCTTTGCGAAACCGCAAACCATTCCGGGGCGCAGGTGTTCGATCTAGGTAGCGGTCAGGGCGATCTAATGGAAAAGCTGCAGCCACTCCTGCCGAAAGCGAAACTTCTCGGAGCGGAGCTGAGCGAAAGCGGCGTGGCGATTTCCCAGGGCAAGGTTCCGCGAGCGACCTTTCTGGTAGCGGATATTTTTCAACCCCCGGCGGCTCTAAATGATTTCGTGGGCTGGGCCACGCATGCGGTATGTTCCGAGGTGCTGGAACACGTCGATGATCCGGCCTCCTTTCTCGAGCACGCCCGCAAGTATCTGGCGCCGGATGCTCGATTGATTGTCACGGTCCCAGGCGGCCCGATGTCAGGGTTTGACCGGCACATAGGACATCGACAGCACTTTGATCGCCAGAAAATCCGGGCAATGCTCGAAGAAGCGGGTTACTCGGTCGAACGGATTTACCTTGCTGGCTTTCCCTTCTTCAATCTTTACCGTTTACTTGTGATCTCGCGAGGGAAGCGGTTGACGCGGGACGTGGAAACGCAATCGGGCCGTGCGTCATCAACCCTGGCTAACTATACAATGAAACTGTTCCGCTCTCTCTTTCATGCTAACCTCCTTGACTCACCGTTCGGCTGGCAGGTGGTGGCCGTAGCTCGCAAGACCTCACCATGATCATCACACGCTCACCGCTTCGGATTTCGCTGGGTGGCGGAGGGACCGACCTACCCTCTTACTATCGCGAACATTCTGGCTTTCTAATTGCGGCCGCGATCGACAAGTATGTCTACATCAATGTCCACCGGCGTTTTGTGGAAGGTTTCCTTCTCAAATATTCCCACTTGGAAGAGGCCGCCACCGTCGATGAGATCAAGCATCCTATTATTCGCGAAGCGTTGAAGCTGGTAGACATCCAGGAGCGCAACCTGGAGATCACAAGCATGGCCGATATCCCCGCGGGGACGGGACTGGGGTCATCAGGCAGTTTCACCACGGCTTTGTTAAAAGCTTTTCATGCTTTGAAGAAGAACCTCGTGCACCCGTCCGAGTTGGCCGAGCAGGCTTGCTGCATCGAGCTGGAAAAACTGGGCGAACCAATCGGCAAGCAGGACCAATACATCGCGGCCTATGGAGGTATTACTTGCTTCCAATTCCTGCCGGACGGGCGGGTGGTAGCCGCGCCGTTGAAAATCTCGGAGGAGACCTTGTTCAACCTGGAAGATAACCTGTTACTCTTTTTCACCGGTTACTCGCGCTCCGCTTCCGCGATTCTGAAGGAACAAGATGACAAGAGTAAGCAGGCCGACGCCGCGATGACGGAGAACCTTCACTTCATCAAGGACCTCGGAAAACAAAGCCAGAAGGCGCTCGAGAGCGGCGACCTAGGCGAGTTCGCGCGGCTGATGGACGTGCATTGGCAGCGCAAGAAGGAGCGGTCCCGCGGGATGAGCAATCCGGATATCAATGACTGGTATAATTCCGCGATGGCGAACGGCGCGCTCGGCGGCAAGCTGATCGGCGCCGGCGGCGGCGGCTTCCTCATGTTCTATGCGGGCGACAAAGTGAAGCTGCGCCACGTCATGCGCGAGATGGGCCTGGCCGAAGTGCGGTTTCGATTCGATTTCGAGGGGACCCGGATACTTAACCAATGAGCCCGGCGGCAATCCTCGCCGGCGGATTGGCTACGCGTTTGCGGCCGATCACGGAAACAATTCCGAAAGCGCTGGTGTCGGTGGCGGGTCAGCCGTTTCTGGCGCACCAGCTCCGGTTGCTGCACGCAGCCGGCGTCAGGCAGGTCGTGCTTTGTGTCGGTTATCGCGGCGAGATGATCGAAGAGGAATTCGGCGATGGCGCCGCGTTTGGAATCGAACTGAAATATTCTTTCGATGGCCCGAATTTGCTCGGCACCGGCGGCGCCATCAAAAAGGCGCTTCCTTTGTTGGGCGAAGAATTCATGGTGCTCTACGGCGACTCCTACCTGCCGGTCGATTACGCCGAGCCGGCGCGCGCGTTTGCCCGCAGCGGAAAACTGGGGTTGATGACAGTGTTCAAGAACGAAAGCCGCTGGGAGCCGAGCAACGTTTGGTTCGAGGCTGGTGAAATCAAACAATACGACAAACGCAATCTCGTCCCTGAGATGAAACACATCGATTACGGCGTGGGCTTTTTGCGTGCGGAGGCTCTGGCTCATCGCCCTGAAGAAAAAGCTTTCGGTCTGGCCGACGTTTATCAGGATTTAGTGCGCGAAAAACAGTTGGCCGGTTACGAAGTGAGCCAGCGCTTTTACGAGATCGGTTCGCCGCAAGGCCTCGCCGAACTTGACTCTCTCTTGCGCGCACAGCCACTCTCGGTCAGACCATGAACTATTCCGAACAACACCTTCGTGAGACTGCTGAAGTCGTCGCCAAGCTCGACCCGGCTCTCTGCGAAAAGGCAGTTGAGCTGCTGGTAAACGTGCGATCACGCGGCGGCCGTCTTTTTATCCTGGGTGTCGGTGGCAGCGCCGCGAACGCTTCTCACGCCGTCAACGATTTCCGCAAGATCGCCGACATGGAATGTTATGCGCCGACAGACAATGTTTCGGAGCTGACTGCGCGTACGAACGATGAAGGTTGGACCACGGTCTTCGTGGAATGGTTGAAGGGCAGCCGGCTGACCGAGAAGGACGGGCTCCTCGTACTTTCAGTGGGCGGCGGCAATGTCGAAAAAAATGTCAGCCCTAATCTGGTGGCGGCGTTGCAACTGGCAAAGGAACGCGGCAGCGCGGTCCTCGGGATTGTCGGGCGCGACGGCGGCTACACCGCGCAGGTCGCTGATGTTTGCATCATCATTCCGACCGTGAACCCGATGAATACAACGCCGCACGCGGAAGCGTTTCAAGCGGTAGTCTGGCATTTGTTCGTCTCTCATCCCGCGCTGAAGGCAGCGCAGACGAAATGGGAGAGCACGAAATAAAAAGACGCGCCGTCTTTCTCGATCGTGATGGCGTGCTCAATCGGCCCGTCGTCAAAGATGGCCTCCCCTTTCCGCCCGCCACGCTGGCCGAGTTCGAGCTTTATCCCGATGTCCCCGAAAGCTGCGCACGACTCAAGGAGGCCGGGTTCCTCCTTATCGTGGTCACGAACCAACCGGATGTCGGCCGCGGAACGCAAAGCCGGGAATCAGTTGAGGCCATCCACGCACAACTGCGCGTTTCGATTCCTTTGCTCGACGGGATTGAAGTTTGTTTTCATGCCGGCAGCGCTCACGGCGAACCGTGCGATTGCCGCAAACCAAAACCGGGAATGCTTCTGCACGCCGCCGCCGCCCACGAGATCGATCTGAAACAAAGTTTCGTTATCGGCGATCGCTGGCGCGATATCGATTGCGCGCATGCCGCCGGTTGTCGCGCCGTTTTTATCGATCACGGTTACCGGGAAACATTACGCGAACGCCCCGAGTTCACCGTGGCCAATTTCCAGGAAGCGGTTGCTGCGATCCTGCGCGCGATCGCGCGAAACCACTTGTAGCGGGCACGCAATCGGCTCTAGCGTCCAGTCTCATGAACACGCAGCTGCTCGAGGATTTGCCGATCAAGATTTTCGCCGACGGCGCAGATCAGGAAGGCATCGCTGCCCTTTACGCCAAGTCGTACATCAAAGGCCTAACGACCAATCCGACCTTGATGCGGAAAGTTGGAGTTGCCGACTACGAGAAGTTTGCTCGTGGCGTGCTCGAGGTTGTGAAAGAGAAGCCGATCTCGTTCGAGGTTTTTTCCGACGAATTCCCGGAGATGCGCCGACAGGCACTCATGATAGGGAAGTGGCAGGAGAATGTTTACGTCAAGATTCCGATCACCAACACTCGCGGAGAATCCGCTCTTCCGCTTATTCGCGACCTGAGCGCCGAAGGGGTGAAACTGAACCTCACCGCGATTCTGACCCGCGATCAGGTCGAGGGCGTGGCCGGAGCGGTCAGCGGCGAAGTGCCCTGCGTGGTCTCAGTCTTCGCCGGCCGGATCGCGGACACCGGCGTGGATCCGATGCCGCTGATGAAGCAGTCGCTGGAAATCTTGCGCGGACTTCCGGACGCCGAGCTTCTCTGGGCCAGCGTGCGCGAAGTGCTGAACATCTTCCAGGCCGCCGCCTGCGGCTGCCAAATCGTGACCGTGCCGCACGACATTCTCAATAAGGTCGCCAAACTGGGAGGAATGGATCTGGCCGAGTTATCTCTCGATACCGTGCGGATGTTTCACAAGGATGCCGTCGCAGCGGGGTTCAAGCTCTGACGATTGCTATAAGTAGTGGGACTTGAACTCCCGGAAGTAACGCAAGGTCGACTCGATCGTTTCGCGAAGAGTTCTCTTAGGCGTCCATCCCAGCTCGGAACGGATCTTGGTAAAGTCCGCGTAGTAATCGCCGATGTCGATCGCGCGTCGCTCGGCGGGAAATTCGTGAATGGCATATTCGCCCGCGCCATTAACCTCGGCCATTAACCTGGCGAGGCTGGCAAGATCGAGCACTTCGCTTCCGCCGAGGTTATACACTTGTCCCCTGGTCGCAGGCGTTGTCGCCGCGATCAGGAAAGCGTCGACGGCATCCTCGACATCGGTGAAGTCGCGCAATTGTTTGCCGCCCCACACTTCGATCGGCCGGCCTTCGAGTAACTGGCGCACCCATAGACCTACAAAAGTTTGCCGCGCGTCCTTGATGCGCATCCGGGGCCCGATCGTGTTCGTCAGGCGCAAGGCAGTGGCGTGAATGCCATAGAGGTCGCTGTAAAGAAGGTGATACTTCTCGCCCGCCATCTTGTTTATCCCGTTCACGTCCACCGGTCGCAACGGATGGGTCTCCGGCACCGGCAGAGTTTCCGGACGTCCATAAATCTGGCGGGTGCTGGCAAAAATAATTTTGATCGCCGGATTGCTCGCGCGACAGGCTTCGAGAATCGAGAGCTGCGCCTGGCAATTGATCTCCAGGTCGGGCATCGGATTGAGCATGGAATCGAGATGGCTGGTTTGTCCGGCCAGGTTAAACAGGTAATCCTTGCCCTGGACCAGGTGGCGCATGCTGTAGGTATCGCGCACATCGGAAATGTTGACGTGAAGACGCTGCTCGAGGCCGTCCACGTTGAAAAGATTGCCGCCGTAATCCGGGATCAGGCTATCGATCACGGTAATGTCCGCTCCGAGACCGTCGAGGCGCCGGGCCAGGTTGGAACCGATAAAGCCCATCCCTCCGGTAATCAGGACCCGCGCTCCGTCGAACTCGCTTTTCATGACTGATCAGGTTTCCAATCGTTGCAGGCCGCGATGACCGCATCAACTTCCGGCTCGGTCAGAAACGGATGGATCGGCAACGATAGTTCGCCTTGAGCAAACCGGCGAGCGTTCACCGGGTCCATCGCATTGTGCCACGCACCTTTCTTCAACGCCGTTTGTTCGGGAATGAGGCGCGGATAGTGGACGCCCGTGACGATTCCTCGCGCGCGAAGGTGGCCCTGAAATTGTTCGCGCAATCCGCGTGCAACCAAAGTGGGAAACAGATGCCAGACGGAATCCATGACCGAGGAAGGCGCGACGAATTGCAGCGATGGGTTCTCGATCCGGTCCAGATATTTTTTGGCGGTGCGGCGGCGCGCGTCGGTCCAGGTCGTTAGGTTGGGAAGGAACGCGTCGCGCAGGATCGCTGCGTGCAGTTCGTCGAGCCGGCTATTCAGGCCAAACTCGGAATGGACGTAATGCGCGGACTGTCCGTAATTCCGCATGCTTCTCGCCGCTTCGGCTACGGCAGCATCATTAGTTAGGAGTGCACCGGCATCCCCGAGCGCGCCGAGATTTTTCGTGGGATAAAAACTGGTGGCCGCGACCTGACCTACGGTTCCCGCGCGGATTCCCCCCCGAGACGCTCCGATCGATTGCGCGCAGTCTTCCACTACACGCAATTCAAAATCGGATTTGAGGCGGGCCAGCTCCTCCATCTCCAGCGCACAACCGTAAAGGTGGACGGGAACGAAAAAGCGAATCGAGTTATCTCGCTTCAATAAGTCGCGGCATTGCTGCAAATCGATACCGCCGGTCGTATTCACATCGACAAAGACCGGCACGCCTCCGGCCCGAAGAATACCGAGCGTGGTGGCGAAGGCGGAGAGCGGTGTCGTCAGGACCTTGTCGCCGGGCTGGAGCTTCAGGCAGCGCAGGCCAATCTCGATCGCGTCGAGTCCGTTCCCCGTTCCGACTGCATGCGCGACGCCCCAAAATTCTGCGAGCGCTTTCTCGAACGCCTCCACCTCCAGACCGAGAATGAACCAGCCGCTCGCGCCCACTCGACGCACCGCGCCGACGGCACGTTCTTCGACGAACTCCCACTGACGCTTGAAGTCGTTTTGAAGTATCATCGCAGACCGTCACTCACGCTGGGATGTATCCGGCGGCGGATGGCGCAGTGTCAATGCGTAATCGACGAAGCGATGTTCCGCTCGACAGAGTCTCGCCCGACCAATGAAGATGCACCTAGCGCCATGAAGAATCTTTGGGACGCCGCCGAGGCCGGCAAATGCACCACCGATCTGGAGCTGCGCGTCTATAGCTCACGGTTATTGGGGCGCGACGATACCCTCGTGCTCCACGGCGGCGGCAACACGTCGATGAAAGTGAAGGAGCGCAATGTCGCCGGCGAAGAGGAGGAAATTCTTTACGTCAAAGGCAGCGGCTGGGATTTGGAAACAATCGAAGTGAATGGATTCGCCCCGGTGCGCCTGGCGCCTTTGCTGAAACTGGCGCAGCTCGAGACGTTGTCCGATCCGCAGATGGTCAACGAGCTGGCGACGAATGTCACTCGCACAGGTGCGCCGTCGCCTTCGGTCGAAACGATCCTGCACGCGGTCATCCCCCATAAATTCGTCGATCACACCCATGCCGACGCGGTCCTCGCGATCACGAACACCGGCGATGGCGAAGCGCGCATCCGCGAAATCTATGGCGACGACGTCGTGATTGTCCCGTACGTCATGCCGGGATTCGAGCTGGCGAAAGTTTGCGCAAAAAAATTCAGCGCGGAAGCGAAGCCATCAACGATCGGAATGGTCTTGCTCAAGCACGGCGTGTTCTCCTTCGGTGCGACGGCGGAAGAATCGTACGGCCGCATGATTGCTCTGGTCGAGCGGGCCGAGAGTTATTTGAAACAACAAGGCGCGTGGGATTTGCCGGTCGCAGAAAAACCGGTCGCGCCGAAGTCGGTGCGGCTGGAGCTGGCGGCGCTCAGATATGATGTGGCCAGTGCCGCCGGTTCGCCGGTCGTGTTGTCCACGCATTCGGAGGCAAAGTTTCTCGCGTTCGCCCAGGGTGGCAACGTGCGGGAAGTATCGCAACGCGGGCCCGCCACACCCGACCACATCCTGCGCACGAAACGTCTGCCTTTGTTGGGCCGGGACGTGAAGGCCTATGCCGCCGGCTATCGCGAATATTTTTCGCGCAACGCTTCTCGCATCAAGGAAGCGAAGACGATGCTCGATCCAGCGCCGCGAATAATTCTCGATCCGGAATTTGGACTAGCGACTGTTGGGCGCTCCGCAAAGGAGGCCGGGATCGCGCGCGATCTTTACTCACATACCATCGATGTGATTTCGCGGGCGGAAGCACTCGGCGGTTATCACGTTCTTTCGGAGCAGGAACTATTTCAATTTGAGTACTGGGATTTGGAACAGGCAAAGTTGCGGCGCGCGGGGAAGCAGCCGGTTTTCGCGGGCGAGATCGCACTGGTGACCGGCGCCGCCTCCGGAATCGGGAAAGCTTGCGTGGAAGCTTTGCTGAAACGCGGAGCGGCGGTGGCAGGTCTCGATCTAGATCCTCAAGTCGCGACAACAGCCGGCTCCCGTTCGGATTTTCTCGGGTTGCAATGCGACATCACCTCCGAAGACGCGATTACGCGCGCGTTGGAAAGCGCGGTTCGAACATACGGCGGATTGGACATGCTGATTTTGAATGCAGGTGTCTTTCCCGCGAGCCGGCCTGTCGAAGCGCTCTCGCTCGAAGAATGGAGAAAAGTTTTCGCGGTCAACGTGGACGCAAACCTGACCCTGATGCGCGAATGTTATCCGCTTCTGAAACTGGCGCCGGGCGGTGGCCGGGTAGTGGTTATCGGATCCAAAAACGTCGCCGCGCCCGGACCCGGAGCGGCCGCTTACTCCGCCTCCAAAGCCGCGCTCACTCAACTAGCACGCGTAGCGGCATTAGAATGGGGTAGGGCGAACATTCGGGTAAACATCCTTCATCCGAACGCCGTCTTCGACACGGCTATCTGGACAGATGAGGTGCTAAGAGCGCGGGCTGAAAGCTATGGCTTGTCGGTCGAGGCTTACAAGAAGAACAACATTCTCAGGACCGAAGTTCGAAGCACTGATGTAGCGGAGCTAGCGGCTGAGTTATGCGGACCCACCTATGCGAAGACTACAGGCGCGCAGATTCCGGTCGACGGCGGCAACGAGCGCGTGATCTAGGGTGCTACTCGGCGAAGAAGACCGCTTCCAGCTCTGTCGATAACCAATGGTAAACCGGTAGGTGGAGTTCCTGGATTTCCGCCACGTCGTCGGCGGGGACCTTGATGGCTACGTCGGCCAGAGGCGCGAGCTTGCCTCCCGATCGGCCAGTGAGCGCGATTGATTTCAGGCCAAACGCTTTCGCGACGATGACGGCGTTGCAGATGTTCTCCGATTGTCCCGAAGTGCTGATGCCCAAGAGGGCGTCTCCGGTTCGCCCCAATCCATAAACCTGTTGGGCAAAAACCATGTCATAGCCAATGTCGTTGCCAATTGCGGTGACCAGCGCCACCTGGGAGGGCAAGGAAATCGCGGGCAGCGTTCCCTGGAGCCGGCTGGCGATATTTTTTCCACCCTCGGCTTTGAGCTGGGCTGCGTGCGCAGCGGAAATAGGCCGGCGTTTCAAGAATCCTTTCATCAACTCTCCGACGATGTGGTCGCTGTCCGCCGCGCTGCCGCCATTGCCGCACACGAGCAGTTTGTTTCCGGCCTTATAAGCGCGCGTCAGAATATCAAACGCCGCACTCAGATCCTGCTCGCAGGCATGGAGAACCGGATAACGCTGTAAGAGTGACGAAGTGGGTTTCATCAGAAGCGTTGAACGTTGGATGTTGAACGTTGGACGTTGGACGTCCGAGTGCAACCGTCGCGCGTGGTCAAACCGGAGCCTAATGACTCAACGCGATCTGAAATAGACACCAGTCCTTTACTTCGCGTCGCCCCCGGCTCCCCGGATGATCCAGCGCAGGACCACGGAGAGCAACGACAGCGCGATGATCACTTCCGCCCAGAAGAAAGCGAGAAAGTCGCTCATCGTCCCGATGGGCGGAGTGCCCGGCTGACTATTGCGCAGAGCCGGAAAAGCGAACAGAAGAGCGCCTAGAAACGAAAACATCGAGATCTCGATCTTGCGATGCCCGGCGAAGACGCGGAACACCAGGCAGAGCACACCGATGGTCAGCGCCCACATCGCGATCATGATGAACACGGAGAAGAAAACCGCCGTGGATGCGCGCTGGACGTTGACTTCGATAACCGCGTGGTCCGGTGTGTTCTCCTTCGCATATTCCGCGTCGATGCGCAGGCCGGCCACTGAGCCGCGCAGTTCCACCGCCATCGGGACCGACTCGCTCCCTCCGCTCTCGCCACCCTTAACCGGCGGTTCAAAGAAGAACCCGATTTCCGCCGTGTGGGTATCGAACGGATAATCCATCACCTCGCCTTCGTAGATCTCGAAGACCGCCTCGACTGGATTCATCCGCTTTCCCTTTTTGAATTCGTGTACGTTCTTGCCCGTGGAGCTCGCGACGTAGAGATCGAGGTCGCGCGCGAGAGTCGCGCCATCGGCCGATCCCAACGAACCCTTTGGAGTGAATTCGAGCCGCACCACCACGTCGCCTTTGATCGGGTCGACGGTCACGATTCGGCCAACTACATCGATGTGGTTCTCGCCGGCTTTTTGGGTGTCAGCCGTGAGCTCGGCGGCGCGATTGGCAGTTTCGTTCTTGTAGGCGTTGAGGACAAAAATGTAGGCGCCGGCAAAGAGGAGCAAAAGCACAACCCCGATGATTAAAGGCAGCTTGGATTTTTTCGGTTCTTCCATGTGGGTTTCCCCGGATGCTGGCGAGCGAGGAGAAATCTGACAAGCGTTTCTTTTGAATGGAAACGCGATCCGCGAATCGCGCCGCGCCTGGGTTTCGGCTTGACGCTTTTCGCTCGCGCTTAACACACTGGGCGCATGCAGATTTATATCGCGCGCGATGGAAAACAGCTTGGGCCTTTTTCGCTGGAGGAAATCAACCGCCAGTTGGCGGCTGGAACGCTGACCCTCACCGACAATGCGTGGTACGAAGGCGCCGCGGGTTGGGCTGCACTCTCGACCATCCCGGGAGTGAGCGCCGCTGCCGCCAGCGCGAGCCCGACGCTTCCTGCCTCAATTACTCCGAGCGCTGCTCCGGCCGCAGCCGCCGGTCCCGTCGTTCCAGCCGCGGCGATCCCCGCAGCTCGGACTGAGCCGCTGGCGATTTGGTCGCTCGTGCTGAGTTTGGTCGGGCTCCTGGGATTTTGTTGCGGTGGCCCTATCCTTGGGATTGCCGCGGTGATTTGCGGACACCTCGGTTTATCGAAGATTGCGGCAAATCCCACCTTGCAGGGCCGGGGTTTGGCGTTAACGGGCCTGATCATCGGATATTTCGCCATCGTTTCGTGGGTAATCTATCTCATCTTTTTTGGCGGTCTGGCGGCTTTGCAGGGGATTCTGGAATCGTCTCACAAGTAAAAGCGGGAAAGAAAATTTGGTAATTGCGTTGACACGCACAGGCAGAACTTCGTAATCAGAAAAATATGAAGCGACTTCTATTCGGACTCCCGTTGGTTTTAACCGTCACCAGTTTGCTCGCGCAAACTGACTCACCCACTCCCGCAGACCTGAGCGGCGCTGCCGCCGCCGGCATTTTTGGCGGCGTTTGCATCTTCCAGATCATCATGATCGCGATCTGGCTTTTCGTCGCGATCTGGATCATGCGCGATGCGAAAAAGCGCAATTCGCCGAACGCGACCCTGGTGACCGTGCTGGGATGGCTCGTCTGGCCCGTGGGCCTGATCGTGCATCTGATCACGCGTCCGAAAACGATCCCGGGCGGCCCGAATCCGTAACCGAAAAAAATTGTGACGGGAGCGCGCGCGCCAGCCGGTTTTCCGGCGGAACGCGCGTCTCGGTTCGAACGAATTGAATCGCCGCGGTTGCCTTTGCAGCCGCGGCGATGTCGTTAGGCTAACGGCGCTCCGCGCGGGATGTTCTGCTAATTGCGTTGACACGCACCCCCGAAAAATTCTAAGGATGTGCTCATGAAGCGACTCGTTTCCGCACTGCCACTCTTTTTCACTGCGGCGACACTGTTCGCGCAACGCGCCACCCCGAGCGTTAGTCCCAATAGTTCGCCCAGCACCGAGGATGCGGCCGCAGCTGCGGCCGCCGCGACCGGGCTGGCCGGAGTCGGCGTCGCCTGCTGTATCGTTTATTTTCTATTGATCGCGGCGGCGATCGGGGCCTGGATTTTCACGGCCATCTGGATCATGCGCGACGCCAAGAGCCGCCAATCCGAAAACGCCCAGCTCGTCACGGTCCTGGGATGGATTCCATTTACCTGGGTCATCGCGTTGATCGTTCATCTCGTCACCCGCCCGAAAGGCAACCTCGTCGCATGTCCGAACTGCCAGAAGAAGCGCCTGGAAGGCAGCGCGGTCTGTCCTCATTGCGGTCGCCCGTAAGGAAGCGGCGACGTCGGATTTTTTGCATCGCGGCGGTGGTTCTGGCCATAGCCGCGCTGTGCGATTGGACGCGGCCGCCCGATAAGCAGGTTTCCGTGCTTCTCTACCAGGTTATTGTCATCGACGGCTACCGGCTGATTCTGCAACCGCCCGGCCGTTATTTTATCCGGTGCCGTTTCCGGCCGACTTGCTCCGTCTATTCGGAACAAGCGATGCACGCGCACGGTTTTCCCAAAGGACTCTGGATGACGACATCGAGGTTGTTTCGTTGCATGCCGTGGGTGCCGTTCGGAACGGAAGATCCCGTTCCGAAAGCGAGGATGGAGGATAGAGGATAGAGGATGGAGGATGAAAACCCGATGTGTGTTTACAATCTTCTCCTCCGCCTGTAGAACGGCGCCATGAAAAAACTTTCTCTCGCGATCGTCTTCGCTCTCCTCACACCCGCTTTCGCGAAGACGGTTGAATTTCCGGAGAAATCCCCCGCCTTCACTTTCACCATGCCGGATAGCTGGACCGTTGAGACAGCAAAGGATGGCCGGATCTATTGCACCTCGGAAGATGGCTTCAAGATCGGCATCGTCTCGTCCCCCGCCGTCAAGAACACCGATGATGCGAAGGAACTTCTTCCCAAGATTCTCAAGGGCATGGCGGACGCGATGAAGTGCGAGAACTACAAGACGGAAGGGCCTCACGTCCGGGAGCTGAAGAACATGTTAATGGTGGTGATGCAAGGCCACGGCACGGTCGATGGCACCGAGATGTCGCTGAACGCCATCGTTTTCGCCCCGAGTCCCGACAATTTTTTTTCAATTGTCGGCGCGGCGCCCAAGACCCTCGACAAAGCGCACGATAAAGATATGAACGAGTTGATTCGCTCGATCAAAGCCGTCGATAACTAGTACGCCCTGACTTCAAATCCAACCTTATGAAAATCAACTACACCACGATCGCTGCCTGCCTCTTTCTTTCCGCCGTAACCGCGCTCCAGGCCAAGAGCATCAAGTTCCCGGAAAAGGATCCGGACTTTAGTTTCAAGTTGCCCGAAGGCTGGACCGTGGAGGCGGACAAGGACGGCGATCTGGTCTGCAAGTCGGGCGATGCGCAAGGGCTCACGCTCAACGTGAACAAAATGGGCCAGACCTTTCCCCAGGTGAAAGAACAGTTGCCCGACCTGGCAAAGACTTTCACGAAAGCGGCCAGCATGAAGGAGGTCGAATCCAAGGACCTGGGTGACGACACGAACAAGAACGGCGTGAAGGGGACGATTTATGTCGTGAAAGGGAAGTCGTCGGGTCAGGGGATCACGGCGGAGTTGCTCGCGATCGAACCGAAAGAGGGAGGCGACGCCTATTTCCTGATGTTCAGCGGGCTCGCCGTCGCCATGCAAAAGCATGGCGATGATATCGGCGCCATCGTCGATTCCATTAAGGTGATCAAGTAGGGGAGCAACCGCGGATTATGCGGATGGCACGGATAGGGAGAATAAGGATTTAAGATCGGGGGGATGCGCGTCGCTGATCTTCTGTTGGCGCACCACTCGTTTCCAATCGAGCCGGGCGTTTTTGAAGTTTAGAAGCAGCGCAAGTTCCAACCCGGTGATGTTCAAGTAGCCAATCATTTGGGCGATGTGCGTGTCGGAAAACGCAGAGACAACTTTCGTATCCACGATGATAGAGATATCGACGATCAAATCAGGAACGAGACTTCCGATCAACTCGGCGCGATAAAACACCGGAAAGGATTGCTGCACGGCCACGACATGACCTTGTCGGCGCAACTCTATCGCCATCGCACGCTCGTAAAGCGCCTTATCAAGTCCAGGCTTCAACTCATTAAGCACCTCCATCGCGATCCCGATGATCGCCCTGCTAAGTTGCTCGTGAATTATGTTCCCCATCCGAGGCGATTGTTGACCGCGAATTACGCGGATTGCACTGACAAGGCAAATTATCAGTAGCCCGGTCCCAGCGTCGATTCCTTCCTCAGTCCTTTCCCATCCGAGTCATCCGCGTAATCCGCGGTTAAGTTTCTCGGGCTAGCGCGGCCCGGCTTCCTCGATCTCGATCAGGCGCGGCATGAGCATCTCATTCGCGTGCCGGAGCGATTTGAAGAGCACCAGGTAGAACGACCCGACCACAACTAGCAGCAGCAAGCCGCTGATGAAGTGATGCGAGCGGACGCGTTCCCAGCGGGGCGCGAAAGCGATCAGGCCGAAGGCGGTCAGCACCACGATCACACCGTCGAAACTGGCGCGCTGCCAATAGCTCCCGCCGAGGTTCAGCCACATGCCGAATTCGTCGAAGGTCAGGCCCATGGCGAGTCCATAGAGGAGCGCCCACAAGCCGCGTTTCTCACGTGGGAACGGCGCGAAGAGCAGCACCGCCCCCGTGATCGAAAGGAGAAAGATCCCGTAATTGAGATGATGCACGTGGGTCCCGCCCGCGTGGAAGAAAAGGTTCGGCATCCGGCGCGTCATGATGAGGATCACGCAGACGCGCGAGATGACGAAGGTGAGAAGAAAAGCGACAAAGGCGAGCCGGGCCAGATGCCGGATAGGGCGCGGCGGAAGATTATGTTTTCGCGTCAGCTTCGCTTTTAATGCTGCCCAATTCATTAGGCGCGAGGATGCTCGTTTTGTGTTCTCTGGCAATTCCAATTTTGCGATATGGATAGGAATTTTAACCGCGGGTAACACGGATTTGCACGGATGGAATCTGATGACAGTCATCCGTTCCGTTGTTTTCCCATCCGTGTTCATCCGTGGCCCTGCTTTTCTGTCTCAAACAGGCTTGACTTGGACCGCAAAACTATGACCAAACTTCTCCGCGTTTCTTTTCCTCGAAAATTATTAAATGATATCCGATCGCCGCTCTTTTCTCCGCGTCGGGTCATTGCTGGTTTGCGGCAGCGTTCTGCGTCCCCAATTGCTTTTCGCCTTCGGCGAGAAAACGCCCGGCGTTCTTTCGTTCGACGCGACGGAGATGCACCTCCTCGATTTCGTCTCGAGCTACAGCTCGGTCGTTAGGCTGACGGGCGCTTCCGTCCTCGGCCATTTCCACCCGGAGAGTGGCTGCGGTATGCGCGTGCTGGTCCAGGTGACCGATTTTGCCAAGCTCTCGGAGGCGCTGCTGCGCGCGCCTTTCCCGAACTTTTATGCGAAAGCGAATTCGCTTTCGTTTGTTGCGCAGGGGAGCGGCCATGTGATCGAGAACCCTTTCGCCGCGAGATTTCGCGGCGCGTCTCGCCGAGCTGAGCAGCAAAGAGAAGATCGCATTTGCTCACGATGCGCTCAGCTACGATCCGATCGCGAAGCAATTGGACGATCCGCTGGGAAGTTTAAACGCGGGCGAGCTGAAGCTGATTAATCGCCCGACCAAAACGCCGGCTGCGTTGGAAGTGGCGATGCGCGGGACTGGTGACGCGCGCGCGGCCGCGGTGCCGGAAGGCGAAACTTTCGCGAAATGGAAAGCGCAATTAGTGAAGTCCAGCGCGCATCCAAAAGCAGCGTATCCAATTGCCGCCGCCTTTGTGCGCGGCCTGCCGGCCTTCGCAGCCCTGGCCGGGACGGATGATGTGAAGAGTGCAATCGCCACGCCGCTGATTTCCAGTGCAGTCAAAACCGCGCTCGGGGAATTCGACCGGGTGCGAGAAATTTTTGGTCAGTCGTACTCCGACGGAGCGGTCTGGTTTTACGTGGTGCCCGAGAAGCAGGTGAAAAAGACACGCGCGGCTGGATCGATGCCGCTCTTTTGGAAGATGTCTATTGGCGGGAAGCGTTCGACAACGCGAGCCGGATCGAGCAGGCCTTTCAAACGCCGGAACTCAAGTCGCAGGCATGACAAAACTCTTCAACGGACTCGAAAATAAATCCTCGACAGGATTCCGCCTTTTCCTTAAAAACTACGCCGACCGGTCCCTAAATTACTGATCTAACGCCCCTTTGAAAATCAAAGCTCAACTGACCGCCCTTGCGTTGCTCGGCGTAATGGTGATGCCGTCTTTCGCGATCGCCGCGCCAACGGTCACGGCGACGAAGGAAGCGACGACGGCGAGCGGTCCCGGCGGGTCCACCCAGCCGGGCGGACAGATCGATTACAAAGTCACGATCACGAACACCAGTGGAGTGGAGACCGCCACGGCCGTCTCACTCACCGATGCCGCGCCAGCGCACACAGCCGACGTGGGGTCATACAAGGTCTCGCCTCTCGCCTTTCCCGACGCCTACAACGCGGTCAAGAATACTTTGCTACAGATCAGCGCGACGGGCGTTTTGGCTAATGACAAGGGAGTTCCTACGCCAACCGCCGTTCCGATTGCAGGTGGGGCGACCAGTCAGGGCGGCACGGTCACGCTGAACGCAAACGGCAGTTTCGATTACAATCCGCCCAACAACTTTACCGGCACGGACACGTTCACTTACACGGTAACCAACACCCAACTGCCTAACGACACCGCGATCGTGACCCTAGACGTGCAGGCGCCGCCGGCCTTCACGAGCGCGGACAACGTCACGTTCACCGCGAACGTCCTCGCGACACCCTTCAACATCACCACCTCCGGCACCCCGACCGTGACGTCGATTACCAAGACGGGAACCCTGCCTACCGGCGTGAACTTCGTCTATAACAACGACGGGACCGCGACGCTTTCTGGCACTCCGGCAGTCGGACAGGGCGGCGTCTATCCTCTCACGTTTACCGCCAGCAACGGGGTCGCGCCGAATGCGCAACAGTCCTTCACTCTCACCGTCAACGAAGGTCCGACCGCGGCGAACGATCCGACCGGCGGCATCCCATCCAACAGTTCGCCGGGCTCGATTCCGTATCACATCGCCATCAATACTTCCATTGCAAGCGGTAGCAGCCCGAACCTCCTGGCCAACGATACGCCGGGTCAACCGGCTGCGACGGTATCGAGCTTCGGACCTTCTACGGGACTTGAGACAACGGTTGCGAGTAACACTAACGGAGCGAGCGCAGCCGGTGGGACCGTGAAGGTATTGGCCAACGGCTCTTTCAACTACACGCCGCCGTCCGCCACGTTTACCGGACTCGACTCATTTAAATACACGATCACGAATACGACTGCCAGCAGCACCGCGACAGTCTCTCTCGCAGTCGGTGTGCGTCCAGGGGCGAATAACGAGACTTATCCGACGACGCTCATTCGCAACGTAGGCATCGATACCTCAGTCTCCTCGCAGTTCAGCGTGTTGAGTAATGACACGGGCGACCAGATTACGGCGGCATTTGTCAGCGCCACCAATGGGAACGGCGCCATTTCGAGCAACGGCAAGTTCACCTTCAACCCAGCCACTGCGGCCGCGGCCAACAGCAACGGCACCATCGTTTACAGTGTCAGCAATGGCTTCGGCTCGGCGCAAGCCACAGTCACGATCCCAATCGGCGCCGGCCGTATCTGGTTTATCGATACAAGCGTAGCGTCGAATGGCGACGGGCGATTCGGCAGCCCGTTCAAGACCCTGGCCGCCGTCACCAGTGTGGATGCGGCGAGCGACAATATTTTCCTCTACAGCTCCGCCACCAACTACACCGGCCCGGTTACTTTGAAGACGAGCGAGAAACTGATCGGGCAGGGCGCGTCCAGCGCATTGGCTAATGATAGTGCCAACAGCAATCCAACGAATATCACCGGACTGACCTTCCCAGCGGACAGCGGCGCGCCACCGGCGATGAACACCGCCGCACGGCCAACGATCGTCACCGGCGGCATCACTTTGGGCACTGGCAACACCATCCGCGGACTTAACGTGGCCAACACGACTGCGGCCAAGATTATTGGAACCGCCTTCGGCACGGTTCTAATCGGCGACAGCACGTCGCCTGACGTGCAGGTGAGCGGCTCGGGCAAGGCGCTGGATCTAGTGAATGGAACCTTCGCGGCCGCCAGCGGCTTTGTTTCGGTGGCATCTACCAGCACTGCCGCCGGCCAGCATGGCCTCAAGCTGGATACCATTCACGGGACGGTTTCCTTTGGCAGCACCACGATCAACAACTCTGCCATCCAAGGCATCTTCGTCACCGCTTCAGACGTGGACGTGAGCTTCGGCAATACCACCATCGGAACTGTGGGCGTCGCAAACAGCGGCGGCGGCGGCGGCCAGGAGGGCCTGCGGCTGGAGGCGAATGTTACAGCTGGCGCGCATACCTTTACTTTCGGGACGTTGACGATCAGCGAGAGCGGGGGCCAGGGCTTAACCCATGGCGGCGTCGGGGGCGGCGGCAGGACCGTGGTGACTGGACAGACGACTATTAACAACAGCGGTTCGACCGGTATCCTCGTTAACGTCGCCGCGGCGAGCAACGGCATCAGCTTTGCCAATGTAAACGTCACCGGCAGTGGCGGGGTAGGTGTCTCTCTGATTAATAACGCAGGGGCTGTGACCTTCGCCGACCTCGATATCTCGCCCGACAGCGGGCAAAAAGCCCTTGTAATTTCCAATACTGTTGCCGGGGTTCCGGGAACGGTTACGTCGACCAGCGGCACCATCAGTGCCCTTGCCGCCAGCGCCGTGGAGATTACCGGGTTCAACAACACCACTAACCGCCAACCAGTCGCGATGGTGTTCGATAGCGTTTCCTCTACCGGCGGGGTCAATAACATTCTCCTTACTAACGTGAGCGGCTCCCTGGCGATGAATGCGGGAGCTTCCTCGGGGGCGACAGCGGCAGCCGTCAATGTGAGCGGCTCAACGGCGACAATTACCTATGCCGGATCGGTTACCAATTCTAACGGTGGGATATCACTTACCACTAACAGCGGCGGCACGATCAACTTGACCGGAGCTTTGACCCTGAATACCGGCGGCACCACAGCCTTCACTGCCACCGGTGGAGGCACCGTCAACGTTACAAACAGTGGTAACACCATCGGCGGAACGACTGCTTTGTCGGCCGCCGCGGTGAACATTGATAACACCACAATAGGCGGCAGCGGCGTGACCTTCCAAAAAATCAACGTCAACGGCACGACTAACGGTATGTTGCTCAACGTCACCGGTTCTGGTGCCTTCAGCGTTACCGGCACGGGGACGACTGCTGGTAGCGGCGGCACGATTCAAAATTGTTCGGCGAAGGGCGCGGACTTCCGTAGTGCGAGCAACGTTACGCTCAAGAACATGAACTTCACGAACAACGCAACGGCCAATCTAGGCGCTGCGACGACGTGCGGTGACGCGCTCAACGGCACGAACGGTCCGACGAACTGCAACTCCAATATCAGCCTTCTGACCGTCACAACTGCAACGCTCAATAACGTTACCGCCACGGGGAGCAAACAGATCGGCATCGATGTAAACGGCGGCTCGAACCTGACGCTCACGAACGTGACCGCTACCGGCAACGGCAACGAGGTCGGCGAAGACGGCGTCCAGATCGCGAATCTCACCGGCACGCTGACCGTGTCCGGCGGCCTCTACAAGGACAACGCCTCTGACCAGTTCGAGGTGCAGAACGGCAGCGGCGCTTTGACGGTGAACGTTGACTCGGCGACGTTCAGTAACACGACCTTCCCCGTCACTGCCAGCACACCCTCCAACACCACCGCCAACTCCGGTCTCTTCCTGGCGACGCACAACGCCGCCACGATGAGTCCGACGATCACGAACTGCACGGTCGACCGGATCTACGCTCAGGGCATCCGCCTTGATATGGCCAACTCGAGCAGCATGATCGCCAACATTGGACCGGCCACCGGCGCGGGCAACGGCAACACCATCACCAACAGTAACCAAGCCATCTCCATCACCGGGGCGAACACCGGTGGCATGACCTACAAGGTCCGCAATAACACCACGAACATCACGGTAGGCGTAAACCCGGACGCCGGCGCCACGAACCAGATCGGTGTTAACAGGTCTACCGCCTCGGGGACATGGACCGGCCTGATTGAAAACAACACGACCGGAACGGCCGGCAATGCGAATTCGACTTGTCAGATCGCCGGCTGCGACGGCATTGATATCACCAATAACTCCGCCGGCACGCACAAGCTGACGATTCAGGGCAACACGATTCACGACCCCGAGGGTTCGGGCATAGTGATCATTTCCGGGGGCGCGCCCGATAGCAGTATTGTGTCCTGGATTGTTAAAGGCAACACGATCACCAACCCGGATCAGAACGCCGGCGCGGCTAATCCGGCTATCGCAATTGAGTCAGGAACTAGTACTCAGGCCGACTCGACGGATACATGCCTGGAAATTTCTGGCAACACCATCACCGGAACATGGAGTCTCGGCACGAGCCATCAAAGTTCCATTCGCGTGTTCTCGCAAACCACGGCCTCCGGCTCGTTCGCCATAGTTGGGTTCACTCCGGCAACGGATTATGCCGACGACCCGTCAGGCGTTGTGGACAGTACCACCGGACCGGCCAACACCGTCGGCAATGTTGCCGACTACATCCGGGGGCAGAACCCTGGCGTTTCAAATCACGTTGGTCCACCCCCTCAGAATGCAGCATCCGCAAAGCAGCTCGTCATCGCCGGTAACACCTCGCCGGCATTCAGCAACAGCGGGGGCTGCCCACTACTGCTCGCTCCTGGCGGCGTATCTGGTCAGTTTTCGGGTATCACCAGCGCGCTCGACCAACAGCAACTCGACTCAACGGTCGCTGCTGCAGTTGAACGTTGGTCAGCTACAGGATTAACAAACGCACAGATCGCCACCTTGCGCGGGCTAAGCTTTGAAGTAGCCGATCTGCCAAGTCTCAAACTTGGCGAAACTGCCGGCAACCACATTCGCGTCAGCCGGAATGCCGGCGGCAATGGCTGGTTCATTAGTTCTACCGCTGCCGATAACTCGCGATTTGGTAAGTCTGTCTCAGCTACTCGCAGCTATACCAATCCAGCCGGCGCGCCGGCCGGTCGCGTCGACCTGCTCACGGCGATCATGCACGAGATGGGTCACGCCCTTGGTCTGCCTGATGCTTATGACGCCAAGGACCGCGACAAGGTCATGTATGGATACCTGACGACGGGTGAGCGTCGCGTTCCTGCGGCGGGCGATGCCTTAGGGGCCATGGCAAGCGATCATCCGAAGATTCAATACCTCAACTCAGGTTCGGCCGTGAACATCGGCGACATTCCACCCGGGAAGACGGTTGTCGTTACCTTCTCGGTCCAGGTCGAGAATCCGCTGGTGCCGGCAAACACAACCCAGATCTCCAACCAGGGAACGGTCAAAGGGACCAATCTCGCCGCCGACGTTCTTACCGATGATCCGAACGTGGGTGGCAAGGCCGACCCGACCATCACCCTGCTCTGTGCCAATCCAGCCACGGTCACGAACCTGAATGACGCGAACGCGGGATCGTTGCGTCAGGCACTGCTCGATGTTTGCGCAGGTGGTACGATTAATTTCCAAGCCGGGCTTACCGGTACGATCACGCTCACGTCGGCGGAGCTATTGATTAACAAGAACGTGACGATCACAGGGCCGGGCGGCTCAGTCGTTACGGTTAGTGGCAACAATGCCAGCCGCGTATTTGAGATCACGCCCGGAACGACGGCAAACATTTCTGGCCTCACCATCGCCAACGGCAGCGCCAGCGGCGTGTTCCCAGCCAATGAAGGTGGCGGCATCTTTAATGACCATGGCATCTTGACCGTCACCAGTTGCGTCTTCAGCGGTAACGCTGCTGGTGACGGCGGAGGCGGCATCTTCAACAGCGGCTACCTGAGCGGCACGGCGACGGCGACGGTCAAATACTGCACCTTCAGCGGTAACCGCGCGAACGGAAACGGTGGCGGGATTTACAACTATGGCGATTACGGGACCGCCACGTTGAACGTCCTGACTAGCACCATTAGCGGGAACATTTCTGCCGGAGCCGGTGGCGGGATTCTCAACGTTGGCTCGGCTAACTCTGGGGTCGCGACGGCGAACATCGTCGATACCACGATCAGCGGGAACACCAGCAATGGGGATGGCGGCGGTCTCTACAACACGAACAGTGCTTCCGCTGCGAACGCGACAGTGACGCTGACGAATGTGACCGTATCCGACAATCGCTCGGACAATAACAACGATGCTACTGGGGACGGGGGAGGTATCCGAGCCTTTAGCGGAACGGTTACCCTGAAGAACACGATCGTCTCTGGTAACTTTAAAGGTGGGAGCCCGACCACCACGCCGCATGACATCGCCGGCTCGGTCAACGCCGACTTCAGCCTGATCGGCGATATCACCGGTGCGAACGTTACCGGCGGCAACAATCAATTGAACGTGAATCCGCAGCTCGGAGCTTTGGGTAACAACGGCGGACCTACGCAAACGCACCTTCCTGCCCTTGGCAGCGCGGCCATTAACAACGGCAGCAATGCTCTGTTACCTGCCGACACCTTTGACCTGGATAACGATGCGGACGTAGCGGAGCCGCTGCCGGTCGATCAACGCGGTGTCGGCTTCGCGCGCGTGGTTAACACGACAGTCGACATCGGCGCGATCGAGGCGAACTACATCATTACCACTACCGCTGGGACGCCGCAGAGCGCGGCGGTCGGCACCAATTTTACGACGGCACTGAAAGCCACCGTGTCGGAGTCTGGAAACGTGATCAGCGGCGTTTCGGTTACCTTCACCGCACCCGCCAGCGGAGCGAGCGGCACCTTTGCCGATACGGGCACGAATGTAAGCAATGCGCAATTAAGCGATGCGTCCGGAATTGTCACGGCGCCGGCCTTTACCGCCAACAACACCGCCAACAACACCGCCGGCACCTACCACGTCTTTGCCAGCGCGACCGGCTACAGTTCCGCCGACTTCACGCTCACGAATAATACGGCGACGACCGGGATGGTGACCCAGGTTTCCACAGCCGCCACGACGGTGGGAACAGTTGTCACCGATACCGCGACGCTTAGTGGCGGAGTCAATGCCACCGGCACTGTGACGTTTAATGTTTACGCACCGGCGGATAACACCTGCGTCGCCGCGGCGATCTTTACTTCGACGGTTCCGCTCACGGGCGGTAACACCGCCACCTCAGGTAACTTCACTCCGACCGCGCCTGGCACCTACCGCTGGACCGCGAGCTACAGCGGTGACCCCAATAACGCGGCGATAGCGACAGTTTGTAATGATGCGAACGAAAACACCGTAGTCAGCCAGGCTACACCGACGGTTACCACCACGGCTTCCGCGGCCACGACCGTGGGGAACAACGTTTCCGACAGCGCCACCATCTCTGGCGGATACAACGTGACGGGGACGATCACGTTTACGCTTTACAAAAACGACAATGCCTGCGGCGCTGGCAACCTGGTCTTTACTGCGGGGCCCTTCGCGGTCAATGGACCCGGGCCTTATTCTTCCGGTAATTACCAGGCAACCGCGCCGGGGACCTATTACTGGAAAGCGAGCTATAGCGGCGACGCTAATAATGTTTCCGTGACGACGGCCTGCAACGCACCCAACGAGTCGGTCATCGTGAGTAAAGCTACACCGGGTCTGGCGACCACCGCTTCGGGCACGGTTCCCGTGGGCGGCACGGTCTCCGACAGCGCGACCCTGAGCGGCGGGTTCAACCATACTGGGACGATTACGTTCAAGCTTTATGGGCCAAACGATAATAGTTGCGGCAACGCGGCGATCTTTACGGCAGGGCCCTTCGCGGTCACGGCGGGCACGAACATTTATGGTTCGGGCAATTTCACGCCGGCAGCAGCCGGGACTTATCACTGGATTGCCACCTACGTCGGGGACGCGAACAACAACGGCGTAGCCGGAGCGTGCAACGACGCGAACGAATCGGTGATAGTAGCCAAGGTAACTCCCAACCTAGCCACGGCAGCTTCCGGGAACGGACCTCTTGGAAGCTCTGTCTTCGATGTGGCGAGCATCGCCAACGGGGCTAGCCCGACAGGCTCGATCACCTTCAAGCTCTATGGACCGAACGACGCCACCTGCGCCGGCACAGCGGTCTTTACCTCGGCGGCCATCCCGGTCAACGGCAACGCCAACAACTACGGCTCGGGCAGCTTTTCGCCGACCGCAGCCGGGACCTACAACTGGATTGCTACTTACAGCGGCGATGCCAATAACAACAGTGTAACCGGCGCCTGCGGCGTGGCCCAGGAATCGGTCACAATAGCGCAAGGCACCACGACCACGACTCTCACCACGTCGAAGAGTCCAACCGTCTTTGGCGAGAGCGTCACCTTCACGGCCACCGTGGCGGCCAATGCACCCGCTACGACGACGCGGACTGGAATGGTCCAGTTCCAGGTGGACGGCGTCAACGCCGGTAGCCCTGTTACCTTGAGTAGCAACCAGGCTCAGTTCAGCATTTCAACGCTAAGTGTCAGCGCAGCGCATACGATCAAAGCCACCTACTCGGGAGACAGCAACTACACTACGAGCAATGCGAGCGTCTCTCAGACGGTCAACAAAGCCAATACCACTACGAGCGTCACCTCATCAGCTAACCCATCGGCGAGCGGGCAGAACGTGACCTTCACGGCCACGGTCGCCGCAGTATCGCCGGGTGCGGGAACTCCCACCGGCACCGTTAACTTCGCCATCGATGGCGGGGCCGCGATTCCTGTAACTTTAAGTGGCGGCCAGGCCCAGACCAGCACTTCTAGCCTTACGGTAGCCGGCAGTCCGCACTCCGTTACCGCGACCTACACGGCGGACACTAACTTCAATGGCAGCAGTGGCTCACTCGCGGGTGGTCAAATAGTCAACGCGCCTACGCCGACCCCTACCCCGACACCTACGCCGACACCTACTCCCACGCCTACGCCGACACCTAGCCCAAGTCCGAGCCCTACACCTAGCCCAACGGCCACACCTACGCCGACTCCGGCCCAGGCCTTGAACATCTCCACCCGGCTGCGGGTGGATACCGGGGAGAAAGTCATGATCGGCGGCTTCATCATCACCGGGAACAGCCCCAAGGCAGTCGTCCTGCGCGGGATGGGACCATCGCTGGTCAACAACGGGGTGCCAGATGCCGCCGTCCTCCACAATCCGTTCCTGGAGTTGCACGGGCCTAATGGCGCTTTGATCACCTCGAACGACGACTGGATCAACAGCCCGCAAGCACCGCAGATCCAAGGCACCATCTTCCAGCCGACCGACAATCGCGAATCAGTCATCCTAGCCACGCTCTCGCCCGGAAATTACACCGCGATCCTGACCGGCGCAGTGACTGGTGGAGTCGCGGACACCGGTATCGGCCTGGTGGAAGTCTACGACAACAATCAGGCGAGCGACTCGCAGTTGGCTAACATCAGCACCCGCGGCTTTGTCCAGACCGGCCTCAACGTCATGATCGGCGGCTTTACCCTGGGTGGAAATCCCAACCCCACCCGGATCGCAGTGCGCGGCCTCGGACCTTCGCTAACTCAATTCGGGATAAACAACGTCATGCCCGATCCTACCCTGGAACTGCACAACGCCAACGGAACGATCATGATCTCGAACGACAATTGGACCGACGATCCGGTGGCGGCAGCGAACCTGACGGCCGCTGGCTTGGCGCTATCGAATCCGAAAGAATCGGGCATCTTCACGGCGCTCGCGCCGCCGGGACAATTCACCGCGATCCTGGTCGACAAGAACGGCGCCAGCGGTGTCGCCTTGGTCGAGATCTATAACTTGAAGTAACTCCGGACGCGTCGCCTGCTTTGACGACGCGGTTCTGGTGATCGACGAACGGCTACGGAATTAGGTTGCCTGCCGCTTTCACAGAGCGCTGAATAGTTCCGGTGGAATCGGCTCTGATTTATCTCGGCTTTGTTCTTATCAGCGCCGGTTTGGTTTCGGTTATCAAACCGATGCGATGGCTTGGGCTGAGGACGAGACGAATCGCGGTAATAGCTGTCGGGGTCGGAGTGTTCCTGGAGTTTGCCGCCGGGAACATGCTGGACTCTTTTCTGGTTTACTTCGGCCTTGTCCTGACCCTGGCCGGGTTGCTGTCGCTTATCCGGCCGATAGGGTTTCTCTTCGTTGAGACTCGGCGCGTAGCGGCAATAGGTATCGCGGCCGGCCTGCTTCTCTTAATCCTTGCGCTCTTACTCCCAACCGGCGCGGAGAAGGTGTCCGCGCCTGTCGCCAGGATTGATGACTGGATGCCTCGCTGGCAAATCGGAGAGCGGCACGTCATTCATATCGCGGCCCCGCCTGAAGCTGTCTTTGCCGCGATCCACGCTGTGCGCGCTGACGAGATTTTCCTCTTTCGAACTTTGATCGCCATCCGGAGTTGTTACCAGACGGGGCCGGAGAGCATTATGAACCCACCAGCGCAAAAACCGCTGCTCGACGTTGCGACGCAGACAACGTTCGTGCTTCTGGCCGAAGAAGCGCCGCGGGAGATAGTCATTGGCACTGTTATCGCCGCTCCTCGCGGAACGCGTGCTCTATCAGGAGGCCTGACGCCCGAGCTATTCCGGAGGACGCTCCCGCCCGGCGTGGCGCTCGCCGCCATGAATTTTCTCGTCAGGCCGGACGATCACGGTGGATCAACTATTTCCACTGAGACGCGCATTTACGCGAACAACAGCTCGGCCTTGCGCCGGTTCGTGATTTACTGGCGCGTTATTCATCCCGGCAGCGACATCATTCGTCGAATGTGGCTGCGAGCGATCAAGCAGCGCGCTGAAGGGAAGGTCAAGGCGTGATCCTCGAGGGGCGGATATGACCGCAAGGCAGGCTCTGGCCTTTGTCGAGCGCAGCGGGATTGCGCTTGAGTCTGGCCGGGGACCGGTCCCCAGCCTGGCTGAGACAATAGCGGGAGCGCCGCTACGGGGCAGCTGGTGGGGGCATCCCAAGAGCAAAATTATCTTTCGATGTTCGCGCGCGCTTCGGGATTCCGCGGATGTTCTCACCTGTCGTCTCGTCGGCGGAAAAGTAACGTACGTGCATCGCCGCCTTTGGCCGGCGCTGGTGCGCTTAGCCGATCGTTTTCCAACCAGGAGGCTGGCAGCTATCCGTGAGACTCACACTGCTTCAGGCAGCCACAAGATAAGTCTGACGAAGTTTCCGGCCTGGGTGCCGGCAGAGGTAGCTACCGCGGCGGCAGACCTAAGCGTTGCGCAAGCAGTCGACGTTCTTCGTATTATCCTGCCGCCGCATCGATAACCACGGCTGTTACAACTGCGAGCGAAACGGCAGCATCAGCCATTCGGTCGTGCGCTCCCATACAGAACGATTCTTGAATTGCTGCAAAGTGTACTCATGCGATTGCGCCAGGTCCTTCTCAAAGGTTTGCTCCATTATCCGGCTGAACCCTTCGTCGTAGATAACAACATCGATCTCTTCGTTAATCTCCGAGGACCTCGGGTCGAGATTGGATGATCCAAGCATAGAGAAGAGCCCATCGATCACCATGGTCTTGGCGTGGATCATGGTCGGTTGGTACTCGAAGATTTTTACGCCGCCTTCCAGGAGCTTGCCATAGGCGGTGCGCCCGGCTGATTGAGTCATGGGTTGATCGTTATACGGACCAGGGAGGAGTAAGCGAACGTCCACCTTCCTTTGCACTGCCTTCACCAGGAGATCGACCTGGTCGTCGGTGGGAGTGCAGTAAGGATTGGTAATCCAGATCCGTTTCTCCGCGGCAGCGAACGCGACCGCCTGCACCATCGGCACCGGCGCCGCGGCGGAGAAGGAATGCGATTCCACGATCTGGGCCTTGAGGTCGCCAGCGGCGGGAAGGGCCGGAAATTGGCCCGCCCCGGTCAAGGCTTCCCCAAATGTTTTCACCCAATGCCCCTGGAAAGCGGATTGCAGTTCGGCCACGATCGGGCCTTCTAAACGCGCGTGCAGATCGCGCCAATGATTTTTGTCCTGCGCGTGGCCGCTCCACTTGTCTGAAAACGCCGCGCTGCCGGTAAATCCGATCCTGCCATCAATGATGAGCATGCGGCGATGCGATCGGCGATTGGCGCGATCCATCCGCCACGATTGCACCGGATGGTAGTAGGCGAATTTGCAACCGGCATCGGTCATCATGCGAACGTCGGAATTATCGAGCCCCCAGCCCGAGCCGATGCCATCGAGCAAAATGCGCACTTCGATTCCTGCGCGCGCGCGTTCGCAGAGGGCGTCGCGGAACGCCCGGCCCGTCGAATCGGATTCAAAAATGTAAGCGGCAAAGTTAACCGTCTTTTTCGCGGATCGAATCGCAGTAAGCATGGCGGGAAAGAATTGATCGCCGTTCTGCAGGACCTCGATTTTGTTTCCCGTCTGCGGCACTGGGTTCGTTAGGGCGAGGGCCGAGCCGAAGAACTCCGGGGAACTTACCGCGAAAGTATGATCGAGCTTATACTCCAGCGTTTTTCGCCGGATAAAAAAAAGACAAAAAATCAGGACGAGCGCGATGACGACTAGGAAGAGACCGATCCACTCCGCGAGGACGAGCTTCCACATCTGCTGATTCAGCCAATGTTTGGAGCGCGTGCGTTTTGTTGCCATAATCCGAAAGACTAAACTGAATCGTGGCGGGAATGCGGACCGAGCGTCTCGACTCAACGCTTCTCCGCGGATTGGATTGCTAAACGGCTAGTGGCTCGTTTGTCCGAAATCTTCCACTTTCATGACGACATCGCGGTCATCGAAAGGAACGTGGGTCGACGCGGTAAACTTGAAGGCGGTTCGGGACGTGCGCAGCTCTTTGATCGTGAAGTGGACCGCCCGGGTGCGGATGTTGAAAACGAGCGTCAACCCGACTTTGCGAAATCGCGTGTCGACATCTTTGATCCAATCCTTGAACCGCTCGGGATTAAACGTGCCCATGTCGCGGGTGAGCACGGAATGCAACAGTTGGCGCACGGCTTCGCGCTGCTCTTTCGGCCGGGAGTGCATTTGCATGCTTCCGCTTTGAGCAGAATGGGTGCCGGTCCCTTATGAATGCGGCGCCTGCCGGCCCGTCGCGCCAGAAAATGCGACTCACCGGGAACCGGCTATCGGTTTTGCCTGAAACCGTCCGCCTCATCGACACGAGAGTTGTTTAACTAACGGCTTATTGGCATCGGTCTCGTCTTTGATTCTCCGCCGCCAAACTCCAACGAGACGGAGGCCAGAATAGAGACGCGCGGCGATTCCGCGGTGCAGCCAAAGAGCGGCGCGAGGCTGACCACGGTGTGGAGGTTTGGCTTCCAATTCACGCTCGGACCGATCACGAATTCATGGGCGGCGTCGCGATTTTCACCGCGCCGCGTCGCGTTCGTGTAACGCATTTCCGCGCCGAGCTCCAGTTTGTCGGCCACAACGAGATAAGCGATGTCCTGGGTGAACCCGATTTGCCGATCGTGCGCCGAGCCGAGGTCGTTCTGGAAAAAAAGATTTGCGGCCCATTGCAGCCGCGGAACAAACTCCTGGCCAAACAAGAGGCGCAGCTCGTAACCGCCGGACTGGGTCCGATCGCGCGTCTGTTCGAAACGATCGACGACACGATCACCCGTGCCAAATTGGTACATGGCGGAAAGCGTGGGGTTGAGGGGAATCTTGCCCCATGCGGCGAAGGCGTAACGAGCGCCGATGCTCGCCTCTGTTTCCGCGACGCGGCTGCCGGCGAGGCCAAGATGATTTTCGAAATCGAGTTCGAATCGGTAGGGCAGACCGACTTCGATCTCCTGAGTGAGATCGTGCACGCTGCCTCCATGGCGAAGAATGTCACTTTCCGAAAGCGCGCCGATGAACACTTCGAAAGGCGAAAGGACATAAAGCTTGGTCGTAGCGGAAGCGCGGCTCCTTTCGGCCCATTGTGGTTGTCCGTATCCGCCCGGCTCTTCAAATTCTTCGCCTGCCTCTTGGCCGTTCACTACGACCCGGTGTTCGTTTTCCTCTTCGGCCGCAGCGGAGATCGCGGCGAACGCAGCCACACTCAGGATAGCTAGGAAAAGCCGACGCATCGCGGAGCCTACATGCGCCGTGCTCGAACAACAAAACCGTCAGGGTTGTCGCTTTTTCCGCCGCTCCTTTAAGGAACTATGAATGCGGAGCGCGTTATCTCGTCTATCGACTGCCATGCTTTTACCAGTTCTCAGCGGCGAATTCGCCGCCTTCTCCGATCGGCTCCGCCGCTTCGCCGCCGCGACACCTCCTGACAGACAATGATCTTCCGAATTGCACGACTTAGACGCGCGATCGAGCGCCGGCACCATTGCAACGCCCGGCACGTGGGTTCGAGAATCATCGTGGAACAGCTGCCGCAAGGCGGAGTTTGGCGCGGTCAGGTGGATGTGTTCGATCTGACTGGCCATCCGCAAGCCGAACGCTGTTACGCGTGGCTCGACGAAGGTCCGGGCCGAACAACTTGCAAGATCCGGCTCAAGGTCCCTCCCGTCAGATCCGCGCAGACAGCCGTCCGTGCCTCCCTTACGAGGCGGACGAAAAATCGCGCCGTGTGATGGGCGCGGAGACGTCTGAGGAGAGATGAAATTCGCTCAACTTCAGCCCAGCGATTCCCTGACCGCGGCGATCAACTCACCGCTACGCGCCGGCTTCTCGATGATGAGAGTGACGCGGAGTTCTTGCAGCCGTTGCCTGGCGTCCGGCGAAATGGCAGCGGCATAGACGATGATGGGTCCGGCGTAACCGGCCGACCGGCTTTGCTCGATCAAGCCGAAACCATCGACTCCGGGCATGCGAAGGTCGGTGATGACGACTTGGAAACCCTGAGGGTTCTTGGCGATTTTCGCGAGCGCGGTGAAACCGTTGTAGGCCGTCTGGACGTCGAAGCCGGTCGCCTTGAAGGCCAACGTTAGCGCGTTGAGGATGGCGTCGTTATCATCGACGCAAAGAATGCGCAGGTTCAGTCGTGGGATCAAGAATCACTAACGAACGAATCGCGCGGCCTCGCAAGCGCAAGAATTGTGGAGAGTTATGGCCGTGCCCGCCGCCTCGCCCAAAGGCGCAGACTTCACAGTGATGGGAAGGAACGCTACTTTCTTTCTCGGCTTGGCAGTTGCTGGTTGAGCTGTCGAAAATCATGGCGCGCGTAGTTCTACTTTCGGCAACTCCCGAAGACGATGAGACCGACTTCAATCTCGCGCCCCTGCTCGATCTGCAAAAATGCGCGGAGCTCGATCGTTTCCGGATCCACTCAGTTTCGTCCGATCCCGAGGTTGCCGAAGTCATTCTCTTCGCTGAATTCTACGGCTCCGGATGGTACTTGGAACGTGTTCGGCAGCATCCGCTGGTGAGGAAGTTCCGCGACAAGTGTTTCGTTTTCTGCGCGAATCCTTACGTGATTCCGTTCCTGCCCGGCATCTACGCGGGCGTCGAGAAACGCTGGAGTTCGCCGCGAACGCGCGCCGGAACTTATCTCGGCCGAACGAAAAACGAATTCACTACCTACACGCCATCGGCCCACGATCTTCCGTACCTCTTCAGCTTCATGGGCTCGATCAGGAATGCTCCGGTCCGGCGCGACCTTGCTATGCTAAAGCACCCGCGAAGTTTTTTTCAAAATACCGCCGAGGAATTCGATCGCATTCAGCACCGCAAGATGAGCCAGCGCGAGCGACTCGATTACGACCGGCGTTACGCCGAGCTGACCAAGGTCAGCAAGTTCGTGCTCTGTCCAAGAGGACTGAGCGCTTCCAGCATCCGGCTCTTTGAGACAATGCGCATGGGACGTGTCCCGGTGATTTTATCGGACGGCTGGGTGGCGCCCGCGGGCCCCTGCTGGGACAAGTTCGCCATCCAGATTCGAGAAAAAGATTTTGCTCAGATCCCGCGCATTCTCGAGGAGCGCGAAGCGGAAGCGGTCGAAATGGGAGAACTAGCCCGCCGGGAATGGGAAGAGTGGTTTGCCGATGAGGTTCTCTTTCACCGCCTGGTCGAGCTTTGTCTGGAGATTAAGAAAAGCCGGCGCGTTCCGGAAAGCCTGGCCCGCTGGCCTGTGTATTTGCAATGCCTGCGCCCCTTTCATCTGCGGCGCATGCTGGGCGCAAGGTATCGCGCGCTTCGCCGCGCCCTCGGGTAAGCCGCTACTCCTTTTCCGCGCGGTCATCCAGCAACCGCGCGATGGAGGTCTCGATGTCCGCAATGCAAACCGGCTTCTTGAGGTAAGCATCGCCGCAAATGGCCAGCGCGTCGTGATGGTCCGCTTCGTTGCCGTAGGCGGAATAATAAAGGATGGGCGCGGTCGGATGAAGCTCGCGCAGCTTTTGGCACAACTCGACACCGGTGCCGTCCGGCAAACGCACGTCCAGGATGTAGAGATCGAAATCGATTTCTTTCGCCAATTCCAAACCCTCGACCACGCTCCCGGCGGTGAGCACGCCGTACCCGCAGTCTTGCAGGAGCGCGGCCATCATCAGTCTGGTGTCCTGATGGTCGTCTACGTGAAGGATGCGAGCTTTGGTGCGTTCCATGGTTCCGGAAACAGCCTATCAGACAGACACCGTTTGCACACCGTTTCTCTTCGGTCCCGGTCACCGAGGATGAGAACGCTTGTGCCTTAGTTCAGGCGAGGCTCTTATACGGGAAATCGCAGGAAATCTTATTGACACTCCTGAGGCGGCGAGGGCATTACTGGCGGCGACCGTGAGTGGAACATGATCAACCCCGCGCAACCACTCCGGGTTCTCTGCGCGGACGACAACGCTCTCGTTTTGGACATGCTTTCGAAGACGCTGCAATCCGCCGGTCATCATGTCGAAGTCGCTACCGACGGACGCGCCGCCGTTTCCCGAGTCGCCGAGGATCCGAATTATTTTCAATTGATCGTGACCGACACGCGCATGCCGCGCCTGGATGGATTTGGCGTCGTCCGGGAAGCACGGTCAGCCGGCTTTCACGGGAAAATCATCGTCTTCGCGAATTCTCTGAGTCCGGAAGACCGGAAACGTTATACCGACTTGCAGGTGGATCGGGTGATCGACAAGCCCGGCAAGAGCGGCGAATTGATCGGTGCCGTCACCGAGTTGAGCGCTGCGCTTTCTTAGATCGCTTCGCCGAAGTCAGGCGACAACGGTTTCGCGCACCGTCTTCGCGGGAGAAAGCTCCCGCAACCGGGCGATCACGGCGGGCACAATTTCCAAGGCCAGGTCCACGTCGCGTTCGGTGTTGAAACGGCCGAACGAAAAACGCATGCTGCCGCGCGCCCTCTCATCGTTCACTTTCATGGCGCGCAGGACGTGGGAGGATTCGATCGAGCCGGTGCGGCAGGCCGAACCCGCTGAGCAACAAAGTTGCTGGCGATCGAGCATCAGGAGCGCGGCCCCGGAGTCGACCCCGGCAAAGGAGAGATTCGAAGTGTTCGGCAGGCGCGCCGCCGGATCGCCATTCAAAAAAGTGTCCGGCACGCCTGCCAGCATAGCCGCTTCAAATCGATCGCGCATCGCACGGACGCGCGTGGCTTCCTCGGCCAGGGCGGCGGCCGCGCATTCCGCGGCTTTTCCGAGCGCGACGATCGAGGCGACATTTTCCGTTCCGGCGCGGCGGTTGTTTTCCTGGCTGCCACCAATCAGCGTCGGCTTAAAAGCCGAGCGTTTATTCAGGTAAAGCGCGCCGACGCCCTTCGGACCATGCAGTTTGTGGGCGGAGAGCGAAAGGGAATTAATCGTCGAATCGGCCAGACGGATCGGGATCTTTCCCACGGACTGGATGGCATCGGTGTGAAACAGGACCCGTTTTCGCCGGGCGATCTCCGCGATTTTTTCGACTGGAAACAAGACGCCGGTTTCGTTGTTGGCCCACATCACCGAGATGATCGCGGTTTGCGGCGTGATCGCTCTCTCCAGTCCTTCCAAATCCAGATTCCCCTCGCCATCGACGCCAACGACCGTGACCGGGTTCCCTTTTTTCGAGAGCAGATCGCAATGCCGCCAGGTCGCGCTGTGCTCGACTGCAGTCGTGATCACATGCTGCCGGCCGGGATCGAGTTGGAGGGCCGAATTTATCGCGGCGTTGTTCGACTCCGTTCCGCAACTGGTGAAGACAATTTCTCCCGGCTCGCAGCCGAGCAGTGCGGCCAGCCGCTCGCGCGCGAGATTGATCGCCTGCCGCACTTGCGCGCCGAACCCATAGCCGCTCGAGGGGTTCCCGTAATACTGCGTCAGAAAGGGCAACATCTCCTCGAGCACAGCCGGGTCGAGCTGAGTGGTGGCGTTGTTATCGAGATAAATGATCTGCTCGTTTGAGATCATGGGACGGGTTCAGTTTAGAATATCGATGCAGCCGGCGTAAAGCGCGCTCTGGCGGCGCTATTCCGGGGGTCTTGGCGCATTACCGGGATGCTGCGGCGCGCGATGGGTGTACCGAAAGTAAAGATTGCGCAGATAAATCGGCAATGGCATCGCGGTGCTCAACACGCCCACGGAATCCCGCTGGTAGATCGCAAAATAACTTAGCATGAGCAGGCTTCCGATTGCGCTGCATTCCCAGAAGCCGAATGGGATCACGCTTTTGCGCGCTCGTTCCGAGGCGATCCATTGAATGACGAAGCGGAGGCCGAAAACGAGGCTGCCGGACAGTCCCACGATTTTCCACGGATGAATCAAGATGCCAAAGACCTGGGTCTCGGCCAGAAAATGGAGGCTGTTCATAAGGGAAAGACGTTCCGACAGATCGAGGAAGGCGACCAGCTTTTTGTCACAATCGAGCGCTTGAACTCCGCGCCGCGCGGGCGATGAAATTGCCATGTCCACCGCGAAGCCGCCCGCCTCGAGAATTAACCTGGCGCAAACACCGGAACAAATCGGCCGCTGCTGCTCGGTCATGCGCGAGCTGCGGCCCCACATCAAAGCGATCGATTTCGCTGCGCGCGTGCTCCGTCAACAAGAGGAAGGATACCAGCTTGCCTTTCTCGAACAGGATGGCGCGGTCCGTTCCGTGGCCGGCTTTCGCATCTTCAATCTCCTCTTTTCCGGCCGCACCCTTTACATCGACGATCTCGTCACGCACGACTCCGACCGATCCCGCGGATTGGGTGCCGCGCTTTTCGACTGGCTCATCGAGCACGCGAAAGAGCAGGGTTGCGAGCACCTCACCCTGGATTCCGGCGTGCAGCGCTTCGCCGCCCACCGCTTCTATCTGAATCGCGGCATGGACATCACCTCGCACCATTTTCAACTCAAGCTGATTTGATTGGCCGCCCCCGCGGTTCGACCTAAGATTGCCCCCGATGTCATCCATCTGGGACGCCGCCAATCCACAGTTGCGCGATCTCGCGGTTTATGAGCCCGGCAAACCGATCGAGGAAACCGCGCGCGAGCTCGGTGCGGATGCGGCGAAGATCATCAAGCTCGCTTCAAACGAAAACCCGCTCGGCCCGTCGCCGAAAGCATTGGTGGCCATGCGGGCCGCGCTCGAATCCGCGCATCTCTATCCCGATGGAGGCGGCTTTTATTTGCGCGAAGCGCTCGCGGAGAAACTCGATCTCAGCCGCGAGCACCTCATTCTCGGCAGCGGTTCGAACGAGATCATCGAGTTTCTCGGTCACGCTTTTCTAAATCGCGGCGATGACGTCATTACCTCCGAGCATGCTTTCATCGCCTACAAACTCGTGGCCGCCATCTTCGGCGCCCGCACCATCGAAGTCCCGAGTCCCAACCTGCGCCACGATCTCGATGGGATGATTGCCGCCATTACCGCGAAAACCCGGCTCATCTTCATCGCGAATCCTAACAACCCGACCGGCACTCTCGCGGGCCAGGAGGAACTCGACCGGTTCATTGAGCGCGTGCCCGAAGATATCGTCGTCGTTTTCGACGAGGCCTATTTCGAATACCTCGACCATCCGCCGGACACGCTTCGCTTCATCCGCGCCGGCCGCAACGTTGCAGTTCTGCGCACCTTTTCGAAAATTCAGGGTCTCGCGAGTCTGCGCATTGGTTATGGGATGGCGCGGCCCGAGCTGATCCGCGTGCTGCAAAAAACCCGGCAGCCATTCAACGTCAACGGCATCGGCCAGGCTGCCGCGCTCGCCAGCCTTAGCGACGATGAACACCGCCAAGCGACCAAGCGTGTCACGGACGAAGGCCGCGCTTATCTGGAGAAGGAATTCGGGGAAATGAAGCTTCGTTTCGTCCCGAGCGTGGCGAACTTCGTTCTCGTCAACGTCGGCGATAGCGCCAAAGTTTTTCGAGCGTTGCTCGACCGGCACATTATCGTTCGCGCCCTAAAAGGCTACAATCTACCGGAGTGGATTCGAGTTTCAGTCGGCATGATGGAGCAAAATCGACGATGCATTGCCGCGTTGCGGGAAGTATTGCGCAACCGGCCGGCGTGACCTCGCTCGCACCACCGGTCGCGCCACGGGAAACCATCGCCGCCATCTCCACTCCAGTCGGGGAAGGTGCGATTGCCGTGGTCCGCATCTCCGGCGAGAACGCCGTGGCGTTGGCCGATCAAATTTATCGCGGCGCGGAAAAGCCCTCGGCGTTTCCAGCGCAGACTCAGCGCCTGGGTGAGATCGTTGAAGACGATCAACTGATTGATCAGGTCATGCTCACGGTGCATCGCGCGCCGGCCAGTTACACGGGAGAAGATCTGGTCGAGATCAGTTGCCACGGCGGCGTTCTCGTCACCGCGCGTGTTTTGGAAACATGCCTGAAAGCCGGCGCTCGCGCTGCCCGTCCCGGCGAATTCACAGAGCGCGCTTTCCTGAATGGCAAGATGGACATGACCCAGGCCGAAGCGGTCATGGACCTGATTCGGGCCCAGAGTGATCTCGCACTCCGTTCCGCGACCGAACAGTTGGAAGGCCGGCTCGGCGCCGAGATCGAAGCGTTACGCGCGCAACTGATCGAAATGCTCGCGCATGTCGAGGCCTCGATCGATTTTCCGGATGAAGACATCGCGCCCGATCAAGACGCGAAGCTGAGCGCGCGTCTCGAGGCGGTGCGGCAAAGAATGCGCGACCTGCTTGCGACCGCTGGCCGTGGTCGGATCTTGCGCGAGGGAATCCGTGCCGTCATTTACGGTCCGACCAACGCCGGGAAATCGAGCTTGTTGAACCGGCTGCTCGGTTACGACCGCGCCATCGTCAGCGAAAAACCGGGGACCACGCGTGATACGATCGAAGAAGTGATCAACCTGCGCGGGATACCGATTCGATTGCTCGATACCGCCGGCTTGCGCGATTCCGACGACGAGCTGGAGCGGGCGGGCATGGATCGCACGGAAAAATCTCTCTCCAGCGCCGATCTTCTCCTGCAAGTGCTCGATCACAATGCCCCCAAACCGCCGGCGTTCGACGAGAGTGCCACGGACCAGATCCGCATCGTGTTGTTGAACAAGAGCGATCTGCCGGAGCATCCCGATTGGACCGGCCATGATGCCTTGCGCATTTCTTGCCTGGAGGAAAACGGACTGCACGGTTTGGAGGGCGCAATTTTTGAGGAGATTGCGCAGCGTCATTTGCGGCCGGAGAGCGCGGTCGCCATTAACGCGCGGCATCGCGACTGTCTCGCGCGGGCGCTCGCTTCCTGCGATCTGGCTGCCGGCACGATGGAAGCCGGCCTCGCTCCCGAATATATGGCGGTCGATCTCCGGGCTTCCCTGCGCGCCGTCGGAGAAATCACCGGCGCGGACAACGTTGAGGAAATTCTCAATTCCGTTTTCGCGCAGTTTTGCATCGGCAAATGAACGCCGCCGATGCCTACGAACGCCTCGTTAGGCCGGTCCTCTTTTCGCTCGACCCCGAGACAGCGCATCATCTGGCGATCGGAAGCTTGCGCCTCGCCTCACGGTTTCCGTTCGCACTCCGCGCTCTCGGCTCTTTCCAACCAATCGCAAAACCGAAGACCGTCTTTGGCCTTTGGTTCCCTAACCCGATCGGGCTCGCCGCGGGCTTCGATAAGAACGGCGTCGCGATTCCCGCGTGGGCGGCACTCGGTTTCGGCTTCGTCGAGATCGGCACCGTCACCGCGAAAGCGCAGCCCGGAAATCCCAGGCCGCGCATTTTTCGTTATCCAGAACAGACCGCGTTGATCAATCGGCTCGGCTTCAACAACGACGGCGCGGATGTCGTCGCCGGCCGTTTGCGCAACCTGCGCGAACACGGTCGCTGGCCGCGAATTCCGGTCGGCATCAATATCGGCAAATCGAAAATCACGCCGCTCGAGGAAGCGGCCGATGATTATCGTTATTCGTTTCGCCTCCTCCGTGAGTTCGCCGACTACGTCGTGCTCAACGTCAGCTCGCCGAACACGCCGGGCCTGCGTTCGCTCCAAAGCCACGATGCGCTCGCCGAATTGCTCCGCGTCATTCGCCAAGAGAATCAGAGTCGCACGCCGGTTCTGGTAAAAATTTCCCCCGACCTTTCGCCGTCCGAGCTGGAACAAGTGCTGGCGACCTGCGAACAAAACGAGGTCGCCGGCATCGTCGCGACGAACACGACGCTGGATCACGCCGGCATTCCATCTTCGCTCGATCAGCAGGGGGGCTTGAGTGGCGCGCCGTTGCGGAACAAATCCACCGAGTTCGTGCGCGCGATTACCGCGAGGTCGAGGTTACCCGTGATCGCGAGCGGCGGAATTTTCGACGCCGAGAGTGCCCGCGAAAAACTGGAAGCCGGCGCGCAGCTTCTTCAGGTTTACACCGGCTACGTCTATCGAGGCCCGGGGTTAGTGCGTGAGATCGGGGAAAGTCTGCCACCTACCGGCTGACCCACTTGGCGTCCTTGCCGACGATCATCGGCAATTCGTTCGTCATGTACTGGGTCTTGCCGACCACGCCCCACATCTGGGTCCCGGTAGCCGCGCGCCATTTTTGCGACATGCTTTCGCCGGTGTGGCAGCCATAGCTCTTGATAAAGGCATTTCGCGCGAAGACCCGGCCGTTGATTTTTTTCGCGTCGTTCTCGTGCAGCCACGATTTGCACGCGCTCTCGATATTGCTGCTGTAATCGAACATGAAGCACTTCGCGTTGGAATGGCCGAAGTATTCGAAGTCCGCGATCTTGAACGTGTCGCGCGGCTGGCCGCTGTTGAGGTAGTTAATGACGTCGTCGCCGTTGTGGAAATAAACCAGGTTGAGATTGTACTTGTCTCGAATGGTGCCGATGAGGGCGATCAAATCCTGTTTGTCCTGTTGGGCGCGATCGATGTAACCCTGTTTGTAAACCAGCCAGGTGATCTTGGCGTCGGGGCCGGCGGCGGCGCGGATCTGCTCAGTCCGGACGCGCGCGGCGCGGACGAAATTTGCCCACCAATGATCGTGCGCCTGGGGACCTTTATATTTTTCCCACTGCATCAGGGAAGGACCGCCGACGAGCAGAACATATTCGCCCGCGACGGGAGCAGGAGCGGCTTGGGTGCGCTGCGCGAGAAGCAGGCCAAAAAGAAGCAGGATCGGAAGCAGTCGTTTCATCAGAAGGGTGGGAGCAGTATTTATGCTGGAATCGGACTTGTTGCAACTATCCGCGGGATTCCCTTCCTGCTCATGATCTTGATCGGTGCTCTTGATCCTTGGGGTTTGGGCCGGTGCCATCTAAAAGATTGGGATCACGATCAGGAGCAAGAGCAGGAATTTTAGCATTCTCCCCGCACCAAATCTTCCATCGTCTGGCGCTGACGAATGAGCGAGAAGCGGTCGCCGCGCACCAGCGCTTCGGCCGGGAGCGGACGCGAGTTGTAGTTCGAGGCCATGACAAAACCATACGCGCCCGCGCTCATGATCGCGGCGAGATCACCCTGCTTCATCGCCAGCAGCTCGCGATCCTGCGCAAAAAAATCGCCGCTCTCGCAGACCGGCCCGACTACATCCACCAGCTCGCGTGAGGAGCCCCGCGGCTCCCGGACGGGCACGATCTCGTGATAGCTTTGATAAAGCGCCGGTCGGATGAGGTCGTTCATGCCCGCATCGACGATAACGAATTTCTTGTGCTCGGTTTGTTTGAGGTATCGAACGCGTGTGAGCAGGACGCCGGCGTTGCCGACGAGCAAACGCCCAGGTTCGAGCAGGACGCGAAGTCCGATGGCGCGGAGCGGCGGCAGGATCGCCGCAGCATAATCGTGAATCGTCAGCGGCAGAGTGGTCGTCGCTTCGACGCGGTCCTTTTCGCTCCACCAATCGCCGCGGCCGCTGGCGAAGGATGATTCGTAAACAATCCCGATGCCGCCGCCGACGCTGAAAAATTCGAGGGCGTAGCGCTCCTTCAATTCCAAAATCAGCGGCGTGACTTTCTCGATCGCCTCCGCGAAAGGCGCGGCGTCAGTGATCTGCGAGCCGATGTGCATCTGCACGCCGCGAATAAGGATATTCGGCATGCGCGCCGCCTGCTCGTAAACTGACGCGACCCGATCGAGGGCGATGCCGAATTTGTTTTCGCTTCGTCCGGTCGAGACATACTTGTGCGTCCCGGCATCGACGTCGGGATTCACCCGGAGCGCGATCGGCGCGCGCGTCTTCTTGCCGCGCGCGATACGGTCGATGTAGGCAAGCTCCGCTTCGCTCTCGACGTTGAAACTGAGAACACGCTGATCGAGCGCGTATTCGATTTCCTCCTGCGATTTGCCCACTCCGGCGAACGTGCAGAGTTGCGGATCGCCGCCGGCGGCCAGGACGCGGAAGAGTTCGCCACCGGAGACGATGTCGAAGCCGGAACCTTGTTCGGAAAGCAGCTTGAGGATCGCGCGGTTGGAGTTGGCTTTGACCGCGTAGCAGATCAGGTGGTCGAGATCGCTCAGGGCCGAGTCGAGCCGGTGGTAGTGATCGAGAACTGTGCCCGCGCTGTAAACATAAAGCGGCGTTCCATAGTTCTCGGCGACGCGTTCGAGATCAACGCCTTCGCAATAAAGTTTGCCGTCCTGATACCGGAATGAATGCACGATTTACGACTCCGTCGGAGCCTGAGTCGGCCTTTTGGGTATGAGCACCGAGATCGCCGACACCACGATCAATAATGCGCCGAAGGTGCAAACGATCGCGGCGCCGGAAGGCAAGTCCCACCAAAACGAAAAGAAGAGGCCACCCACTCCGCCGATCAAGGCAATGAACCAGCCGACCAGGAGCCGCCGACTGAGCGAACCCGCCAGATTGATCCCGCAAACCGCGGGCACGATCAGATAGCTGAAGACGAGAAGCACGCCCGCGATCCGGACGAAACTGGTGACGACGAGACCGAACGCAGCGTAAAAGAAAAAGTCCCACCAGCGGACCCGCAACCCTTTTGCATAAGCGCCATCCCGATCGTAGGAGACGAGCAGGAAATTCTTTCGGAAAATGAAGTGAAGCACACCGACGGCGGCGAAGAGGCCGAAGCATTTCCAAACTTCGAGCGGTGTGACGAGCAGGATATTTCCAACCAGCATCTGTTTGATTTGCTCGTCGCCTTCGGCCGCGCGGCTCAGCAACAAAACCGCCGCCGCCGCCGCCACCACGTAGGCAATGCCGATCACGGCTTCCTGCGGAACCTGGCTCGTTCGTTTACCCGTGACCGAGAAAATCGCCGCGCCTATCAGCGTAAAGCTCAGCGCGATCGCAAACGTGGCCGGGCTCTGAAGATCTACGCGGAAAAGCAACGCGACGCAGATGCCGAGCGACGCCATTTGCGCCATGGCGATATCAATGAAGATGATGCCGCGTTGCACGACATGAAGGCCGAGATAAACGAGCAGCCACGGCAGAAGAACACAGGCCACGATGGGCCAAAACATTACGTCCCACATGATCTTATTTCATGGCGGCGGAGAGCCGCGAAACCAGGGCGTCGATCAGTTTTACATACGAATCCGTGCTCGGAAGCGCACCCGGGTATTGCGCGAAATCGACCACTTTCGCGCCGGTCGAGCTGGCGACTTTCTCGGCAATCTTTCGATCGTGAAACGGCTCGACGATGATGGCCTTGATCTTCTGCGCTTTCATTTTCTCGATCACTTCCGCGAGGTGCGAAGGCGATGGCGGAATGCCGGGTTTCGGTTCGAGGAAGATGTCGATGTTCAGGCCGAAGCGATGCGCGAAGTAAACCCAGGAGTCGTGATAGGCGACGACGCTTTGTCCTTTAAACGGCAGCATCGCCGTGCCCCATTCCTGGAGTTTGGCGTTAATGGCGGCCTCGAACTTCTTGTAGTTCGCGTCGTACGTCGCCGCGTTCGGCGCGTCCAACGCGGAGAAGGATTGGGCAATGTGAAGCGCTACCGTCTTGGCGATGATCGGATCGGTCATGAAATGCGGATTGCCCAAGGCGTGAACATCTCCAGCGGCGCGAGTCACGTTCGCGGGCACGTTCATCAGGCGGACGCCTTGGGACGCTTGGACGCGCCCCGGTTTGCCGACTTCGATTTTCGGGTTACGCGCATTTTGCAGAAGCGGCGGCAGCCAGCCGAGCTCGAGTTCCGCGCCGCCATCGATCAGGACATCGGCGCTGCGCAACTGCACAACAAAGCTCGGACGCGCGTCCACGAAGTGGGGATCCTCCGTCGGCTTCGCCATTGCGCTGACCTCAACATTGTCGCCGCCGATGTCACGGGCGAGCGAAGCAAAATCCGGCAGCGTGGCGACGACTTTGAGCTTCGCGTGAGCGGGCAGGATTAGTGCGGCAAAGATCGCGCCGAGAACAAGAAGAAGTTTGGTTTTCATATGTTTAAAATTTGTGAGCGCCGTGGGCGCCGAGAATGAATTCGAATTGGACGAAGAGGGAATCGACGTCGCGACCCGCGAGAAATGCATTCTCCTCCAGAAAATCGTGGTTGTACTGCAAGCGGATCTTGGAAAATTCCGTCGGGTACCAGGTCAGGTTCGCCGAAATGCGCGATCGCGATTGGCGAGCGAAGTCATCGGTGAAAAGCGACTCAGTCATATGCAGGTAATCGCCGCGAAGGCCCGCGACCCAGCCTTTCTTGAAACCCCAGAGCACTTGTGAATACGCCCCCCAATCGTGAAACGTTTCGCTGATCGGGAAGGTGTCATCCAGGCCGCGCCCGGCCTCGAAGCGCCGATACATCGCCTCCGTTTGCCATTTCACAAACGGGAATCCGCCCTCGGCGCGCGCGCTCTTCCATTTGTAAAGGAAATCGCCTCCGTAGATCTGGGTGTGCGTATGCGCGCCGGTTTCATTCGAGCCGAACGCGCCTGAAGCCCCAATAAGCACAGTCTGCGTCTCGCTGAGATTAAACGAATTCTCCCAGCGCGGCACATAGAGAAAATCGCGCAGGCCCCGCATCTCACGATCGTCCGTCATCCGTCCGTAGAAAACTCCGGCGTCGCCCGGATTACGAAAGGAATAGGCGGTACCTCCGCGGCCGTTTTTCACGGCGAAGATGACTTGCGAATACCAGGGAACGGGAACCGTCCACGCGATTTGCGCGCCGACGCCGCGCAATCCATCGGGGCCGAGCAAGCGCCCATTCACGAGCGGAGAATCCGCAAACTCCCAGGTGTGCGGGTGTGTGGGATTGATGCGGCCGAAGGCGTCGAAGAATTGCCCGGCCTTGATCTGCAAACCATAAGGCAGACTCGTTGTTTGCAGGAACGCCTCTTCGAGCTCGATCTGGGTTTGGTTGTTGTTGTCGAGCTTCAGGACAATGTTCGCGAAACCCTCGAAGTAAGGGTCGACCGCGCCGTCGATGGCGATTTCCGCGTTGCGCGCATTGAAGCCGCGCTGTTGCGGATCGTGGTCGCCGACTTGGATGCGATCAAGATTGCGGTCGGTGGAAGCGGCCAGCGCGAATAATCCGTCGAAGGAGATGTTCATGTAGTTCTTGTTTCCGCCCCCGGTGATCGGGATCGGCTGGGTCAAGGGAGAGCCGGTGTCCGAAGTCGCTGAAGTCGTGGTGACGGACGCATCCGTGGTGGGGAAGGCGCCGGTCGCGGTGCCATTCGCGTTCACGGACGGCGCGGAAGCGACGACTGCGCTATCGGTCGTCGGAAAGAGCGGGGCCGTCGTGGTGGTCGCGGGCGCGGGCGAACTGGAAGTCGTCGCGGCGGTTTCGGGTTCCGGGTTCTGCGGCAGAGTAGGCGCGGTGGAATTATTTTTTTCCGTTGCGGCCTGCTGATCTTTCATCTGCTGTTGGAGCGTTTGCACCAGCGTGGTCAGCGACTGGACTTGCTGACGCAACGCTTCGAATTCAGCGGCTGAGGCGGGCGTAGAAGTAGTGGACGGCGGCGCTGGAGGCTCCGCGGCGTAGGCGAACGCGCGTGTCATCGCGCAACAGGTGAACGCCACCTTAACAAAATTTTTCATGTACTTTCCTGATTGGATCGGGTCGTTTTCGCCCGACAAAATTTCTGAACGGACTCTTCGCGTTCGGCGCGCATTGGATCAGCAGCCGGCGGAACGCGCGGAGGCCACTGTCCGCCGAAGCGGAACACCCAATGGTCAGGAAAGCGCCGGCGGCGCGTGCTCGAGCAGAGAGAATTCGAGGCGCGGGCTGACGAGTTGAAAATGGCCGTTGACGAACGGCGACGCGAGCCGGGCTGGCGGCGGAACGATCGCGATCGTGTCGGTGGGAGTGTGCTGGTAATTGCCCGAAGAGAGCAAGGTCACCGCGCATTCGTGGTTCGCGCTGGAGCTGGCCTGGTGCAGGCGTTCGTGCAGTTGCGGAAAGGCGGAGAGAGCGAGCGTAAGCAGAAACGCTGCGACAAAGGCGCCGGCGGCAATCGCTCGAAGCGCGAGCACGGTCCGGTCGCTGAAACGCTGCCTCATTGCGCGCCAGTGTGGTTTCGACGGCCCAGGATCGCAAGCACGATCTGTCATTCCAGCGGCTCAACTGGACACCGCCTCCCGGATGGCGTACCAATGCCGACGCCTCTTATGCTCGGACCGGCTAAAATCTATTTCATCATTTTCGGCCTGCTCACGATCGTGGGCGGCGTAATCGGTTTCGTCAAAGCCGGCAGCACAGCCTCGATCATCGCCGGCTCTATTTCGGGAATTCTTCTCATCGTCGCCGCCTTCCTCTTGCCCACGAACCTCGCCGTTGGGCTCGGGATCGCCGCCGTCGTTTCAATCCTCCTCGCCGGGCGGTTCATTCCCGCCTTCATGAAAACAGGGCAGGTCATGCCGGCTGGGCTGATGTCGGTCTTGAGCGTGATCGGCGTTATCCTGGCGATCGTCGCCTGGATCAAAAAGTAATCGCTGGCGTGCGAAAATTTCGTCTGAGGACGTTGCGTTTTTTCGCGATCCTTTTGCTCTTGGCCGTGCTCTCGGCCATCGTCCTCCGCTGGATTTCCCTCGAGAAATGGCATCGCGCGCAGCTCGAACCGACCACGCCGATCGAGATCGAAATCCCGGAGAAAACGCCCACGCCGGCTTCATCGCCGAAGGTGCCGGTCATCACCGGAAAGCTCGATACCTCGCGTCTTTTTAGCGGGATCACCGTCCATGCCGCGGTCGATCCGGTCCCGGGCGGGGCGGCCTCCGACGAACGCGTCGATCCCCAGAGCTATGTCCTGGAATTGAAATTGCACGCACGGGTGCCGGCGCCGAACGCGAGCATCGAAGAGCTGGCCAAGGTCAGCCCGGAATTGCCGCGGCTGCTGCCTGGTCTTAGCGCCATGCTCACGCCGGATTCCGTCTCGCCTTTTTTCAAGGAGCTTTACGATACGAAGTTGAGGAATCTCCGGGAGAACCTGGTCCGGCTCGATCAACTTATGTCGCGCCACAACTTCTACGATTGCCAGACGGTGCTGCAATTGCGCCACCCAGAGAGCAAGCGCCGCGCGGTGCTATTGCAATCCGACATGGACGTGGACGCCGATGGCTCGGACTCCGACCGGCTGCCGGCGGGGTCGGGCGTTTCCGCGAACTTCAAACCGGTCACGAGCTATCGCTGGCCGAAGAAAAGTCCGATCCCGAATTC
>QHBM01000122.1 GCA_003244145.1 Chthoniobacterales bacterium | reverse complement strand
ACTTCGATGGTCTGGCGCGCGACCAGGCGCTCGATCTCCTCTGGGTCGAGCATGTCGCGGAGCGAATCGTAAAGCGGCCGGAGATACGGCGTGATCTTTTCCTGCAAATCGCCGGGCAAAAAACCGAGCGCTTCGCCGGCTTCCACCGCCGGCCGGGTCAGAATAATCCGGCTGACCTGTTCCTTCTTGAGCGCCGCGACCGCCATCGCGACTGCAAGATAAGTCTTGCCGGTGCCGGCCGGACCAATCCCGAAGACGATGTCGTTTTTCTGGATCGCCTCCACGTAATTGCGCTGGCCGAGAGTCCGCGCCACGATCGGCGCCTTGCGCGACGACGTGGTGATCTTCACGTCCACGACATCGTTGAGATTATCGGCGCGCGATTCGGCCACGGAATTGAGCGCGTAACTGAATTCGTGTTTGTGAATATCGACGCCTTTCTGGCGCGCCTGCTCCAATTGTTCGAAGACGCGCTGGGCCCGATCGACCTGCTCCGTTTCGCCCTCCAGTTTCACCCAGCCTTCGCGCGTGGTGACTTTCACTCCGAGCGAATCCTCCAGCGTTTTCAAGAGTTTGAGATCGTTCGCGTAGAGCGATTGCACCGAGCGAGGGCTGTCGAACTGAAGGGTGCGCGTTTCTGTCATAATCGAGATCCGGGATGCGAGATGCAGGATACGAGATTATCGATCATCGCGCATCTCGGATCGCGCATCCCCGGATCTCGTCTAGCGGAATCCGTAAACAAGAGCCCAGTGGGTCCGTTCTTCCGGCGATTGTTCGATCTCGACGATGATGAAATAGCTGCCGGTGCTCTTCGGCATGATATGGGCGGCCGCGAAATGTCCTTTTTGCCAGCTATCCGGCTGTTCCACCAGTTTGCCTTCGGAATCATAGATGTGAACCGAAACCTTCGCCGCCTCCACTTCCGTTCCGAGCCAGAACCAGTATTCGTTTCCTTTGAATAATTGCTGGCGCACCGCCTTCTTCTCGCCCGCGGCCAAATCCCCGCCCCAATAATCTTCACGCACCTGGAAGCCTTCTTTCACGTACGGCTCCGCCGCCTGGAGGGCAAACGATTGGGCGTCGTCCACCGAAGCGCGACCCTCGGGAGCAAACGCAAAAGCGAGCGCCGTCACAAGGCTCACGCGCCAGGCCAATTTTAGGAAAGTGGTCATGGGATGCTAGGGGGTTTTCTTGATAATCGCATCGCCTAACCGGGTGGTGATATCGTTGATTTTCTTCACCGAGGCAGCGGAAATGTGCGCGTCACCGACATCGATCAGCGGTTTTACTTCAATCAAGGCCGTGTGAATGTCGTTGAGCAGTTTCAAATTAAACTCCGGCATCGCCTGCAACTTGTTCTCGAAGTAGACGAGGAGATCGGGTTGATGCAAAAGCTCCGAGCCCTCCTCCGAATAGCGCTTGTTCACCACGGCGGTCAGCACCTCGGTGCCGCGCAGCCAGCCGCCGAGACTGACGAGCTGCGAGAGCTTTTCGTCGTGCACTTCGTTCATCGCCTGCTGCACACTGTTTTGGGTGCGATCGAGCTCCTGCCGGACGCCCACCCAGTTTCGTTTATCGGCCGCTTCCGTGATCGCTTTAGCGTGGGGCGTGATTGAATTGCCGACGCCGATTCCCTTGGCAAGGTTGAGAACGCGTTGGCCGATCTCTTTCACTGTCGGCGCGTCCTCCGCCTGAACGGCGATGAAGCCGTCAGCGATGACCGCGCCAAGCAAGAGCGCGATGCGCGGCCGTTCCGTGAAATTGCTGCCCTTGTCGTTCCGGACGTATTCGTGCCAGTTAACGCCGCCGAGTTTATTCAGGGCACCGAAGACCTCGTTAGGCAGCGGAACGACAACGTCATCCACCTTTTTCGAGAGCTGTTTAATGTCCACGCGCTTGGGCGCCTCCGCGGCGTTGAGGCAGAGCGCACCGCTCGCGAGAAGAGCGATGCTGAGTTTGGAAATTCTAACGAATAGGATCATGCGGAGCTTCGACTGTTGATTTCGCCTTCGTATTCAGGATTAATGGGTAACTCTAAGCAGAAGTCTGTGCCGCACAAATTCACCCGCTTACGATTTTGACTCTGATTCGCACCAACGTCGCTCACTGGCGGCATTCGCCTGGATTTCTTTTTCCTCGGTTGAATCCATTATGAATGCGCGGCGCCTGAAGGAAATCCTTTCGCGGGCGAAAGCCAAGCGCATTCTGGTCATCGGCGATTTGATGCTGGATGAATTCGTTTGGGGCAAAGTGGGCCGGATCTCTCCGGAAGCTCCCGTGCCGGTGGTCGAGGTCACGGGGGAGAGTTTCTATCCCGGCGGCGCGGCGAACGTGGCGCGCAACCTTCGGGAATTTGTCCGGGGCGTTGCGGTCGTGGGCATGATCGGAGCGGACCGAGGCGGCCGGCAATTGCGAAAGCTTCTGGCCGAACAAAAAATCGACACGGCCGATACGGTCGAGGACCCCGACTTCCCGACCATCGTCAAGACTCGCATCATCGCGCGCAATCAACAGATCGTGCGCGTCGATAGAGAGCAGCTTCGCTCCCCTTCCCCCGCGCAGGTTACGCGGATTGCCGGGAACGTCCGCGGTCATCTCGCGCAAACCGACGCCATCATCTTCGAAGATTACGGCAAAGGTTTCCTTAGCGCGGAACTCGTCCGGCAGATTTGCAACGAAGCCCTCAAGTCAGGCAAGATCGTTTCCAGCGATCCTAATCCGTTGCATCCGATTGACTGGAAAAACGTCACGGCTGTGAAACCGAACCGGAACGAAGCTTTCCTCGCCGCCGGTTTACCGTGGAGCGATCCGGTTGATCCGCCGGCGAAAGACAAACCGCTCCTCGAGGCCGGCGACATCCTGCTCAAGAAATGGAAGACGAAACTGCTGCTCATCACCCTGGGCGAACAAGGCATGATGCTTTTCGAGCGAGGCAAGAAGCCGCATCACATCCCGACGAAAGCACGGCAGGTCTTCGACGTTTCCGGCGCGGGCGATACCGCCATCGCGCTTTTCACCCTGGCGCTCTGTTGCCAGGCCACGCCGAGCGAAGCCGCCGAGATCGCGAACCACGGCAGCGCTGTTGTCGTCGGCAAACTCGGAACGGCGACCGTCACGCGCGCGGAACTGATCGCGAGCTTTGAAAATGACAGTCTCGTCTAACGAGACCGCGCCGGCTGTTTTTCTGGACCGCGATGGAACGCTCATGCGCGATGTCGATTACTGCGGCGATCCGAAGGAGGTCGAAGTTTTTCCGGGGACGGCCGATGCGTTGCGGCAACTAAAACGGGCGGGCTATAAAGTGATCATCATCACCAACCAAAGCGGAATCGCCCGCGGTTACTTTAGTGAAGAAGATTATCGCTCGGTCGAGCAGGAGTTTCTTCGCCAATTGGGCGCCGGGTTAATCGACGCTTCTTATTATTGTCCGGACCTGCCCGGCACCACCTCGCTTCGCCGCAAGCCGGCGCCGGGAATGATTTTCGAAGCGCAACGCGACCATGGGCTGGATCTCTCGCGCTCGTGGTTCATCGGCGACAAGGCCAGCGATGTTGCGTGTGGGCGCAACGCGGGGACAAAAACAATCCTGGTGCGGACTGGTTACGGCGCCGAGGAGACTGATTGTGGCGCGGATTGGATCGCGCGCCATCTCGCACACGCCGCGGAGATTATCTTAAAATGAGCAAAGCCGTTGGCATCATTCCCGCGCGTTGGGGCTCGACTCGCTTTCCGGGCAAGGCGCTTCATCTCATCGCCGGAAAACCGTTGCTCCAGCACGTGTGGGAACGATGCCAACGCGCTGGGAGTTTGGACCAGGTCATCATTGCCACGGACGATTTCCGGATTGCCGAAGCCGCCTTCGATTGGGGCGCGGAGGTCGCGATGACATCGCCAAACCACGCCAGCGGAACCGACCGCATCGCGGAAGTGGCGGCGAAGGCAAAGCAGTTTGGGTTCATCGTCAACATTCAAGGCGACGAGCCGCTGATCGATCCGAAGTTAATCGATCGCCTCGTGCGCAAACTCCAACGGGATCGAAAGCTGGAGATGATCACCGCGGCGCATCCCTTCTCCGATCCGGGCGACGCCGCGTCACCTCACCAAGTCAAAGTGGTGGTTAATCGAAACAGCGACGCGCTTTATTTTTCGCGCGCTGCAATACCAGCTTCGAGGCACCCCCGCTTGTATCTTCGCCACCAGGGCATCTACGGCTACACGCGCGATCTTCTGCTGCGTTTCGTCCGTTGGAAAATGTCGCCACTCGAGCGCGCCGAATCGCTCGAGCAATTGCGCGCGCTGGAGAATAGTGTAAGAATTCACGTGCTCATCACGAAGACAGGATCGCCCGGCGTGGACACCCCGGAAGACGCAGCCGCCGTCGCGGCTTCGATCGCTCCCGCGGCCAGGAAAAGGAGCCGGCGATGAAATACATTTTCATCACCGGGGGCGTTGTGAGTTCGTTAGGCAAAGGCCTGGCGGCGGCTTCCCTCGGCACGCTCCTCGAGCTGCGCGGCTTGCGCATTGTGTTCCAAAAATTCGATCCGTATCTGAACGTCGATCCCGGCACGATGAATCCGTTCCAGCACGGCGAAGTCTATGTGCTGAACGACGGCGCCGAGACCGATCTGGATCTCGGCCACTACGAGCGCTTCACCAACTGCATCCTCTCGCGCCACAACAATCTCACCAGTGGCCAGGTTTACGAAAACGTGATTCTGAAGGAACGCCGCGGCGATTATCTCGGCAAAACCGTCCAGGTCATTCCGCACGTGACCGACGAAATCAAGAACCGCATTCGCGAGGTAGCGGCGGAGAGCAAAGCCGACGTTGTCATTACGGAAATCGGGGGCACCACCGGCGATATCGAAGGGCTGCCGTTCCTGGAGGCGATCCGGCAATTCATTCTCGAAGTCGGCGCGCAGAACGTGGTCAACGTGCACGTCACTCTCGTCCCCTACATCCGGGCCGCAGGCGAACTAAAGACCAAGCCCACGCAACAGAGCATCGCGAAATTACGCGAGATTGGTTTGCAACCGCAGGTTTTGCTTTGCCGCACGGAACATCCGCTCGACGCCGAGCTGCGCCAGAAGCTTTCGATGTTCTGCAATGTTTCGCCGCGGGGCGTGATCGAAGCGCGCGATGTGAAGCACACGATCTACGAGATGCCGCTGATGCTGAACGCGGAGGGTCTCGACGATCTCGTTTGCGAACTGCTCCACATCGACGCTCCGCCGCCCAACCTGACGAACTGGAGAAAATTCGTGGAGCGGGTCGTCAGTCCGAAGAAGCAGATCAAGATCGCTGTTGTCGGCAAGTACATCGATTTGCAGGACGCCTACAAAAGCATCTACGAATCGCTCACCCACGCGGCGGCGAGCCAGGATTGCGGCATCGATCTTAAGCTGATCGACGCGGAATCATTGGAAGGCGGGGTCGATGGACACCTCAAGGATGTTGCGGGTGTTCTCATTCCCGGCGGCTTCGGCGAGCGCGGGGTCGAAGGAAAAATCAGCGCCGCGCGTTTTGCCCGGGAAAATAAAGTGCCCTATCTCGGGCTTTGTCTCGGAATGCAGGTGGCGACGATCGAGTTCGCGCGAAATGTTTGCGGACTCGAGAAAGCGAACAGCACCGAGTTCGATCAGAACGCGCCCGATCCGGTGATTTGTTTGCTCGACGAACAGCGTGGCGTGAAAACGAAAGGCGCGAGCATGCGGCTAGGCACGTGGCCGACGAAGATCGCGAAGGGCACCGTGGCGGAAAAAATTTACGGCGATGGTGAAGTGCTGGAACGGCATCGGCATCGCTACGAGTTCAACATGAAGTACCGCGAGCAAATGGACGAAAAGGGATTCACCATTTCGGGAACTTCGCCAGACGGCGCGCTGGCCGAATTGATTGAGTTGCGTGATCACCCGTACTTTCTCGCCTGCCAATATCACCCCGAATTTCAGAGCAAGCCGAACAAGCCGCATCCGCTTTTCAAGTCTTTCGTTCAGGCCTGCCTGGCGCACCAGAGCTAGGGGCTTTCGCGTCGAAGAGCAGGTAGGGGCGGTTCACCGAACCGCCCGCTGATCGACTTCGCCTCAGAAACAGCCCTGCGTCACATCGTACCGCAACGCCACGGGCGATTGAGGTCAATC
>QHBM01000124.1 GCA_003244145.1 Chthoniobacterales bacterium | reverse complement strand
CTCTCGCTCATCATGACGCTGGTTGTGGCGTTCGTCAGCTTCCTCATTCACCTCTATTCAACGGAATTCATGATCGACGACGAGAGTGGATCGAGATAAAACGCAATTTCCGGACGGAAGCCGCCGACGTCAAACCATGTCCACAGAAATTGTGTATATGCATGAGCGGCCGGCGGCGCGCTCAAAAACGCGATCGCCACTAAAAGGGAAACTACGGTGGAGGCAGCGGTCGCGCCAACTGCGATCCACGCCACCTGTTTTCGCGGAAAACGGAGCACGGCCAGGGCGAGCGCGCTCGCAAAAGGAATCGCCGGGATAAGCCAGAGGAGGCCGAGCATGCTCAACCTCTCATCTCGTTGGCTGCGTCGGCATCCAGATTATTGTGCAGATGATAGAGCCGCAGCACCAGCGCCAGACCGACCGATACTTCGGCCGCCGCCATGGCCAGGATGAAGAGAAACATGATCTGTCCGTCAGGCTGGCCCCAGCGTGACCCTGCCGCAACGAAAGCTACTCCCGTGCCGTTCAGCATGATCTCGATCGACATCAGAATAAAGATCAGATTACGGCGCATCAGGAGTCCGGCCAATCCCAGCGCGAATAAGATTCCCGCCAGAATGAGCGCGTGCCCCATCGGAATTCCTGTCATATCGAGCCTCGGTTTTCTCGTGTACAGGCCGGCCCAGGTGGCAAGCTCCCACCAGGGCGCCCAGCAGCAGCATGGAAGCGAGTTCCACGCCGATCAGGTAAGGCCCATACAGAGCGAGCCCCACTTGTTTCGGATCTATAACGCCGACCGCGATCTCAGGCAGCCTGGCCCGCAAGATCAGATAGACTACTTCCGCAATTAGGACCGCGGATAGAAGGACTGGACCCACCCAGATGCTCCCTTGCATCCATTGCCCTTCGGCAATGGCCGCGCGCTTTCCCAGGTTCAGCATCATGACCACAAAAACAAACAGGACCATGATGGCTCCCGCATAAACGATCACTTCAAGCGCGGCGACGAGCGGCGCGCCCATCGCATAAAAAGCTACGGCCACAGCCAGGAGCGAAACGATCAGATACAGCAACGCATGCACGGCATTGAGGCGCGAAATAGTCAGCACTGTGGAGACGATGGCCACGATTCCGGCGATATAGAAAGCGGCTTCCATAAAGTTGTTTACGGCATGAGGCTGCGGAGATCGACGGGTGGCGCCTCGTTTTCCGCTTCGCCTTTGTCTTTGCCGCCAATCCGCGCTCCCGAAACGCGCCAATAGTTATAGCCGGGATACTTGCCCGGCCCGTCGATCAACAGGTCTTCCTTCTCATAAACCAGGTTCTGGCGATTGTATTCAGCCATTTCAAAATCCGGCGTAAGCTGGATCGCGTAGGTCGGACACGCTTCTTCGCAGTAGCCGCAGAAAATGCATCGCGAGAAATTGATTCGGAAAAATTCCGGATAGCGGCGCTCGTCTTTGTCTTCCGTCGCCTGAAGCGCGATGCAGTCCACCGGACAGGCGATCGCGCACAAGTAGCAGGCAACGCATCGTTCGCCGCCATCGGGATCTCGCGAAAGAATGATTCGCGCCCTGCTGCGGGGCGCCAGGTACGGCTTTTCCTCGGGATACTGGATTGTTACCCGCTTGTGAAAGCTGTGCAGAAACACGTTCCAGATCGTTTTGATCAAACTCCACATGATGATCCACCTTTTAGATCCGACACCTCAAGGCACCTGATTCATTGCCATGCCACCACGACGGCGCCAGTTACGATCAAGTTCAAGAGCGCCAACGGAAGCATCACTTTCCAGCCCCAGGACATCAACTGGTCGAAACGCAGCCTCGGGAGCGAAGCCCGCAACAGAATAAAGAAACAGATAAAAGCGAACATCTTGATCAGGAACCACACGACCGGGGGCAGCCACGGGCCTAGCCAGCCGCCGAAGAACAGCACAGTTATCATCGATGAGATCAGGATTACGCCGAGGTATTCGCCCACGAAGAACATCCCGAACTTCATGCCCGAGTACTCCGAGTGAAATCCGGCCACCAACTCGCTGTCTGCTTCCGGCAGGTCGAAAGGAGACCGCCGCGCCTCGGCCACGCCCGCGATTAGAAACAAAAGAAAACCCAGGAACTGTGGAACGACGAACCACAGTCTCTTTTGCGCCTCCACGATGGCCGACAGGCTGAAAGAGCCGGCGAGCAGCACGACACCCATGAGCGACAGGCTCATGAAGACTTCGTAGCTGATCATTTGCGCCGCGGCGCGCAGTCCGCCGAGCAGGGAGTATTTGTTGTCGGACGCCCAGCCAGCCAGCACGATGCTGTAGACGCCGAGTGAGGACATCCCCAGAAAAAAGAGCAAGGCGATGTTGAGGTCCACGACGATGATGCCCGGAGAGAAAGGCACCACGGCGAATGAGAGCAGCACCGTCACCATAATGATGGCCGGCGCGATGACGAAAACACCTTTGTCCGCGAACGGCGGTATCCAGTCTTCCTTGGCGAAGATCTTGATCATGTCGGCGACGACTTGCAGCAGGCCGAATGGGCCAACGCGATTCGGACCGTAGCGATCCTGCCAAAGCGCGAGCAGCCGGCGCTCCAGCCAGATGAGCAAAGCCGCGAGGCTGAGCGCCACGATGAGGATTCCGGCAATCGCAACGATGGGATATGGGCTCGTCATCACGGTTCGACACCAGGCGCCTTCGAAATCCGGCACCACGCCGGAAGCTCCGCTCCACGCGCCGGAGTCAAACCTGCGGGAATTCCCGCGATTCCTCCAGGCAGCTCTCGCACGATCTTTAGCGGCAGGCGGTGCTTCGTACCGCCGAGTTGGATTTCGATCTCTCCAGCCGGTTCTCCCATATGGAGGCTGGCGGCATCGGGGGCGTTGATGGCGAGATACGGACCGGGCGCCAGTTCTGCTATCGCCGGGGCTCGGAGGCTCAGTTCCTCGGAACCGAAGATGTGTTCGATCGGAAGGACCAGCCATTCCGCCTCACGCCTCGCAAAGGCGGCGGGGATTGTGGTGAAGTAAACTCCGCTCTGTGACGGCTCAAACATCCGAACTCCGGGATCTCCACCTCGAATCTCGTCGCCGATCTCGCTTTGAAATTTGTTCACCGACTGGATAGAATTCCATCCAGGCGACCAGAAAAAAGGCTGAAGCGCGCCCGGCGGCTGGTCGGGATTGCCCTCCATCGAAAATGCAAGAGCCGAGTCGGGGTCATCGGGCGGTTTGGGCTCGACGAC
>QHBM01000026.1 GCA_003244145.1 Chthoniobacterales bacterium | reverse complement strand
ACACGCCGTCTCGAATCGCAACGGCCACGCGCTCAATATCGTTCGACATCGAACGGTCGGTATCGACCGCCGGGGAAATGGAGCGGACGCGTTCGTAGGCTTGCTCCACGCCGACGCCGCCTTTTAACGGCCGGCGGAATTCCAATCCCTCGGCCGCTGAGAGAAGTTCAATCGCGAGCACATGCTCTGCATTTTCGACAATCGTCCGCAGCTTCAGCGCGGCCGTCATCCCCATCGACACATGATCTTCCTTTCCGCCGGAAGTAGGCAGATTGTCCACGCTCGCGGGATGGGCCAGCACTTTGGCTTCGCTCAACAGCGCCACAGCCGCGACGTGCAAAATCATGAAACCTGAATGCGTGCCCGCATATGGCGTGAGGAACGGCGGCAATCCTTCGCTCGAGTCCGGATTCACCAGCCGATCGGTCCGGCGCTCGCTGATGCTCATCAGGTCAGTCACAGCGATCGCCGCGTAATCCAGCGCCAATGCCAGCGGCGCGCCGTGAAAGTTTCCACCGGAAAGAACGTCGCCCGTCTCCGCAAACACGAGCGGGTTGTCCGTGGCGGAGGCCGATTCGATTTCGAGCACCTGCTCGCAATGAGTCAGCGCGCCGCGAACCGCGCCGTGCACCTGAGGCATGCAACGGAGGCTGTAGGCGTCCTGCACGCGCGGATCGCCGTCGAGATGGGATTGCCGGATTTCGCTGTCGCGCAGGAGATGACGCAAATGCTCCGCCACTGCCTGCTGCCCCGGGTGCGGCCGCGCCTCATGAATTCGCGGATCGAAAGCCGTGGGCGTTCCCTTCAACGCTTCGAGACTCATCGCTCCGGCTACGTCCGCGAAGCGCGCCAACCGCTGGGCGCGGAACAAGGCCAGCCCGCCCACTGCGTGCATCGCCTGGGTCCCGTTGAGGAGCGCGAGCCCTTCTTTCGCTTCCAATACAACCGGACGCAGTCCCGCTTTTTTTAGCCCTTCAGCGCTTGGCATTCTCGCGCCGTCGTAAAACGCTTCGCCTTCGCCGATCAGCGTCAGAGAGAGATGAGCGAGCGGCGCCAAATCGCCGCTGGCGCCGACGGAACCTTTCTCCGGGATCACCGGCACGACGCCGCGATTCAGGAGTTCGCACAACAGTTCGATGACTTCCAACCGGATGCCGCTGAATCCGAGGGTGAGGACGTTCGCGCGCAGCAACATCATCGCGCGCGCTTCCGGCAGCGAGAGCGGCCGGCCGATACCGCAAGCATGGCTTCGGACGAGATTGAGCTGGAGCTGGCGCAGCTCGTTCACCGGAACGTGGACGTCGGACAGTTTGCCGAAGCCGGTGCTGACGCCATAAACGACCCCGCCCTGGGCCACGATTTTCTCGATGACTTTTCTTGAATCTTCGATGCGCGCGCGCGCCGATGGGGCCACCGCGATGTTTGCCCCGCCGTGCGCCACCTCGGCGATCTGAGAAAGCGTCAAGGGCTGGCCGGTCAGCTGCATGAGTCGCATCTTATTAGCAACTGGATGAAAGGAAAGGGCGCCTCTGCTGCCAGTGAAACCGGCCGCTAGAAGAGAAAAAAGGCCAGGCCGCAAAACGACCTGGCCTTTTGGTTAAAGCTATCCGCAGACGGACAACTGCCGGGTTATTTGGAGTAAGTCGACGTCGTGGTGGCCGCCGTCTCTTTCCTCTGAGCGCAGGCCCCCAAACTTAACGCACTGGCCGCGATGGCCACAATCATGATTGCTTTGAAGATTTTCACTTAATATTTCGCCTCCTTTCCGTGCTGGTTGCTGCCGTCATTTAGGCAGTTACGACCACTCGCGCAACGCTTTTCTCGACTTTTTTCCGAGGCGAGTTGCGGCGCTTCTACGCCCTGATCACCACCGGCGTCCCGATCCGAACCTGGTCAAAAAGCTCTACCACGTCGGCATTCTTCATTCGGATGCAGCCATGGCTGGCCGGTTCTCCAATCCGCTCTTCATGGTTCGTCCCGTGAATGTAGATGTAGCGGTCGTGTGTATTCGCGTTCGCGGCCTCGACGCCATCGAGCCAGAGGATGCGCGTCATGACCAGGTCTTCGTCACGCAAAACCTTCTTCGTAGCTTTCACTGGACGGCGGCTCCTGAAGACAGTTCCAACCGGCATGCCGTCGCCGATCTTTTCCATAACGCGGAAACGGCCCGTTGGTGTCTTCATGCTCCCCTCTTCGGTCCCCAAGCCGAAGCCGGAAGTCGAAACGCCATAGGCCGCCAATTTTTTTTGCCCAGCCTTCAAGGTCAGTCGCTGAGTGCGGACTGAAATATGGATTTGGGGCTCGGCGCTTTTCTTCACGGGATAGTGGCGGTAGGATGCGCCCTGTGTCTGACGCGAAAAAAAGCTATCACATCGCCGTAGTCGGCGCGACCGGCGCGGTGGGCGTGGAACTGCTCCGCGTTCTGGAACGGCGCGCCTTTCCGGTTGCGAGATTGCTCCCCCTCGGGTCGCAGCGTTCCGCAGGCAGCACGGTTTCGTTTCGCGGAAAAGAAATTCGGGTGGAGGAACTTTCCGATTCGTCATTTCAGGATATCGATCTGGCGTTTTTCAGCGCGGGCGGCGATATCTCGAGACGCTTCGCCCCCGTCGCACGCGCGGCCGGCGCAGTCGTGATCGATAATTCGTCGGTCTTCCGGATGGAACCCGACGTGCCGCTGGTGATTCCGGAAATAAATGGCGAAGACGTTCGCCAGCATCACGGATTGATCGCCAATCCCAACTGCACCACGGCCGTCGCACTCATGGCGATCTATCCGTTGCACCGCGCTTTCGGCGTCCGGCGGGTTTTTGCCGCCAGCTACCAGGCCGTCTCGGGAAGTGGAGCGCGCGCCATCGGCGAGTTGCGGTCACAGGTTGCGGCGTCCGCGGAAAACCAGGCGCCCGTAGCCGAAGTCTATCCGCACCCCATCGCGTTTAACGTGCTGCCGCACGTCGATTCATTTCTGCCCAGCGGCTACACGAAGGAAGAAATGAAAATGCAGAACGAGGGCCGGCGCATCATGCATCTGCCGGAATTTCGCGCCTCGGTAACGTGCGTCCGCGTGCCGGTGTATCGGGCCCATTCAGTGGCCGTGACGGCGGAATTCGATCGGCCGGTTTCGGTCGAGGAGGCGCACGAGGTCCTGGCCAAGGCGCCGGGCCTCGAGTTGGTCGATGAGCCGCACCAGAACCGCTATCCGATGCCGCTCTTCACCGCGGGCAAAGATAATTGCGAAGTCGGCCGGGTGCGGCTCGATTGTGCGTTTGAGAACGGCCTTTCCTTTTGGGTTTCCGGAGACCAATTGCTCAAGGGCGCCGCCCTCAACGCCGTCCAAATCGCGGAGCTGCTCTAAAAGAAAACGGCCCCGGAAGCTTTCCGGGGCCGCTCAATTTCAGCTAGCTTTGGTTAAGGCGTGGGAGACGTGGCGGGTTCGTTCTTCTTTTTCCCCTCGTCTTTGCCGTGGCTTTTCTCGGGCGGATTCACAGGCGCATTGGCCGCCGGTCCCGGAGGAGGCACCACGCGCTCGTGCGGCATTGGTCGCTTGGCCGGACTGTCAGGTTGGATGTCACGAGTGGGCGGTGCGGGACGCTCTTGCGTGAACGGCTGTTGCTTTGATTTGGTCTCAGGCGTGGCTGCGGTCTGAGGCTTTGGCTCCGGAGGCGGGCTAATCTTCCGCGATTTGTTCTGGTTTGGCAGATCGGTCTCGGGCGTGGCCGGCTCAAGCGGCGTCGGACGCACAACGTCGCGTTTGGTCGGACGAATCGATGGGGCCGCGGAGGGAGCCGCGCTTTTCTCCGCTGCCTTCGATGTATCGGAAGGCGGGGTCACGGGAGCCTTCTTGAGTTTCTCCGGTTTGTTCGGCGGCGGCGTTGAACTCGTGCTTGGGGCCAGCGACGAAGCAGAGGTCGTCCCCGGCGCCGGTTTTTCGTTGCGCTTGTTCTTGGATTTATCCGGCGTCAGCGCAGGACTAGCGGCGGGACTGACCGAGGCCGAGGCATGGGGAGCAGGCGAGACATTGTCGCGACCTTTGTCTTTCCCCTTGTCCTTTGCGGGACTCGGCGAAGCCGCCGCGCAAGTTGCGGAGGAAGCGGGCGTTGCGGTGGCAGTCGCAGCCGCCGGGGACGCAGCCGGACTTTGCGTGACCTCCGCGCCATCACGTGGTTTGACGGTCGGAGGCGCCACGGCCTTGGGATCCTCAGCCTTGATCTTTTGCTTCAGCTCGGCTTCCGCCTTCGCGTCGCCGGTCCATCCATGTTCGAACGTCGGTGCCGTGATTTTTTCCTTCACGACTTTGGGCGCGATCGGACTCGGTGGCTTGATCAAGACCTGCGGGGCAGCGACGACGAGCTTGTCACCTTGCACCTTCATGAGCGCGTTCGAACGAGCGGCGGCGCTCACATCCACATTGGCTTCGCGCTCCAAGGTCAGGCGCTGAATCGGGCGCGCTGAATAACGGCTGACCCTATTGTAATCGGGCCCGTAATTGTAAACTTGGTTGTTGCTATAGGTGATGTTGGTCACGTTCACCGTGCTGGAGATGTAGGTCACGTTTCGGTCGGAAGCGATAATGCGCTCACGCAGAACGGGCTCACCGATGTAGCGAATATCGACGAAATTGTAGTAATCAGGTCCGATATCAAAATCGATATCCACCTGTGCGTTGATGGGGCGGTTGTCATAAACCACTTCCCCTCCTCCACGCGGTGGCAACGGCGCCCAACCGATATAATCGCCACCGGTGCGCCAGGAAACCCAGGCTGGAGCCCACTCGCGACCCGGCACCCAGAACCAGCCGCGGTCGCGCACGCGCGTCCAACGTCCATAATGGTAAGTGGCCCAGCCGAAGTCTTCGTAGGAAACCCACGTCCAGCCCACGTCTGTATAGGCCCAGTAGCCATCGGAATAGGGCCGCCAGCTGCGATTGCTGACGGAGATCGTCGGTTGCCAGCAGTAGCCGTAATCGCCGACCTCGACCCAGTTTCCACCGGAGCCGAGATTATCGTAGAAAAAGTCGACGGAGATATCGGTTCGCGCCTCGACCCGCGGAGTGGCGGGCAAAAGGAGAACCAATACCGTTAATGCGAGAAGTATTCGTTTCATAGGTTGAGTCGTTGGAGGAGTTAGACCCTCGCGCATCGAGGGTTATTCACTCGGTCTGATTCGAAAATCAGAGGCCGCCCGCGTCCTTGTCGCGCGAACTAACTCAATTCGCCGGAGCGGCGGCCTAACGAGGGCGCAGGACCACAAACGACCGCGTCCGATGACGGCAGACAGAGAGGACCTGCGTGCCATTTGGATCGAGCGAACCGATCACCTTCTTGTATTCCGCCACTGAAGTCACCGGCTGCTGGTTTATTTCTTCGATGACATCGCCGCTGCGCAGCTCGCCGGCGTCACTGTCAAGCTTGGTCACGAGCACACCGCGAATGCTGTTGGGCAGGTCAAGACGCCGGGCGGCATCCGGCGTTAGATCGGTTACCTCGATTGAACCGAGCGGGTTGCTCTCATCGGGTTGATCCTCAGATTCCGGCGGACCCTGCGGGGATTGCGGTTGCTGCGGATTAACGCGTGAAGTCAGATAATCGGCCGGCTGTTCCTTCAGCTCTGTCGTGGCCTTGAGCGAATTGCCGTTGCGCGTGAACTCGAGCTCGACCTTTTTGTTTACCTCCACCTGCGCCACCAGAGTCCGCAGTTCAATAATGTTCCGGACGGTGTGGCCGTTGAATTTTTTGATCACGTCGCCCCGCTTCAGATTCGCGTCAGCCGCCGGTGAGTTCGGCCGCACTTCGTCGACAGTCACCCCGTCGGTCTCCGGCGCGCCCGGTGCCGTCTGTCGCGCCTGGATGCCGAGATACCCACGAATGATGCGGCCTTGTTTCAACAGACTCTCGAGCGCGGCCTTGACCGAATTTGACGGAATGGCGAAACCGATCCCCTGCGATCCGCCGCTGCGCGAAATGATCGCGGTATTGATGCCGATAATTTCGCCGCGAAGATTCACGAGTGGCCCGCCGCTGTTGCCGGGGTTGA
>QHBM01000090.1 GCA_003244145.1 Chthoniobacterales bacterium | reverse complement strand
CGGCGTCGGCTGCCGTCCCGGCGTGCCGGGAATGTGTGCGTCCTTATGCACGAACGAAAGCGCGGCCAGGGCCGGCGGGGCAATGTAGGTCTTGTCCTTTTTCGATTCGTGCCAGTTGAATAATTGCCACGAGCCGGTAATCGCGAAAAAAATGAGAATCGGGGCAAAGAGACAACCAAGATAAAGATGGAGCATGCGCAGGAACCTCATATGCGCGCTGACATACAAAATTGGCCACGCATCGCCGAGATAAATCTCGCACCTCCTGAGTTTCCGTTTCCATTGCGCCCGCAGCCGTCGCATAGTTTTCCCCAATGGAACCGCCCGCGATCGATGCCGCCGATGAATTGCTCCGCACCTACACCGAGAGCGGCGGGATAAATTACCTCGACGCGGCGGCGATGCTGCCCTCGCGTCCCGCGATCGAGTTAGCGTGCTTCGACCTGATGAGCCTGATGTTCCCCGGCTTTCACGGAGAGGCGCTGGTGGATTCCAGCGATCTGCCCGCCGTGACCCGGAGCCGGATCAAGAGCCTGCACATGCGGATGAAACCGGAGATTTCCAAGAGCTTCAATCAACTCGAGCGCGATGCGGCCGACGCGAAGGCGGACGAGATTCTCACGTGGTTCATGTCGCAGCTTGGTGGTTTGCGCCAGGTTCTTTGGACCGACGTCGATGCTGCCTACGAAGGCGACCCGGCGGCGACCAGTTACGAAGAAGTCATCGTTGCTTACCCGGCCATCGAAGCGATCGCGATCCAGCGAATGGCGCATCTCCTTTACGAAAAAAAGGTCCCGCTGATTCCCCGCCTCATGACCGAATGGGCCCATACGCGCACCGGAATCGATATTCATCCCGGCGCGAGGATTGGCCACCATTTTTTCATCGATCACGGGACCGGGGTAGTGGTCGGCGAGACCTGCGAGATAGGTGCGCGGGTAAAATTGTATCACGCCGTGACGTTAGGCGCGCGCAGCTTCCAAAAAGACGAGCATGGCAAAATCAAAAAGGGCGGCAAACGTCATCCGACCTTGGAAGACGACGTAACGATCTATCCGAACTCGACCGTGCTCGGCGGCGAAACCGTGATTGGGGCCCGCAGCACGATCGGCGGGAATGTGTTCCTGATCCAAAGCGTGCCGCCGGATTCGCTGGTTTATTACGAGGAGAAACAATTGCAAATCGTGCCAAAGCGCCGCGCCGGCGCTAGCGATTTCACGGCGTAGCGGACGAAAGCGACATGATCTATCTCGATTACAACGCGACCACGCCTCTGTGCGCGGCGGCCCGGGAAGCGATGGAGCCGTTTCTCGCGCGGCACTACGGGAATCCCTCGAGCGTGCATGCGGCGGGACGCGAAGCACGCGCCGGAGTGGATGACGCGCGCGACCGCCTCGCCGATTTGCTCGGGGCAAAACCACACGAGCTTATTTTTACGAGCAGCGGCACGGAGTCGAATAATCTAGCGGTGCTCGGTCTCGCTCGCGCGCACGCGGCGCGCGGCCGTCATTTGATCTGCGCGAGCGCGGAGCACCACGCGGTCCTGAATGCGTTCGAACATCTTGGCCAGCGCGAATCTTTCGACGTCACATTCCTGCCGGTGGACGAGCAGGGCCGGATCGATTCCGACGAATTCAACCGCGCCATTCGAGATGACACCACCCTGGTTTCAATCATGACCGCGAACAACGAAACCGGCGTGCTCCAGCAGATGGACGAGCTGGCGGACCTTTGCCAGGCGCGCGGCGTTTTGTTGCACAGCGACATGGTGCAGTCGTTCGGGAAAGCGGAAANNTTTGAGTGAGAGCGGATTGGCGGCCGCGAGTTTTGCCGCGCACAAATTTCATGGACCGAAAGGCGCTGGGCTTCTTTACCTCCGCGCCGGCATTCCGATCGAGGCGGTGCAATACGGCGGAGCGCACGAGAACCAGCGCCGGCCGGGGACCGAGAATGTGCCGGCGATCGTGGGAATGGCGGCAGCGGCGGAATGGACTTTGCGGGATCGGGTAGCGGAACAGAAGCGGCAAGGCGTGCTGCGCGATCGCTTGTGGAAACGGATCGAGGAATTGTTCCCGGCCGCCACACAAAATGGCGACCCGATTCATCGGCTCGCCAATACCCTCAACGTCAGTTTCGCCGGATTGAGTTCGGAGACGATTTTGATGGCGCTAGATCTGGAAGGCGTCTGCGCTTCGAGCGGCTCGGCCTGCATGGTGGGCTCAGTCGTGGCCTCGCATGTTTTGCTGGCCATGGGCCTGCCGGCATCGCTGGCCGGGTCGGCGGTTCGCTTCTCGTTAGGCCACGAAACGACGCCGGAGGAAATCGAGCGCGTAGGAGAGATCGTGGCGAATGTCATGGAACGCGTGAGCGGCGCGGAGACGAGCAGGGGCAAGGAGGTCTATGCAGCTGTTTAAGCAACTCGATCTCACGTTTCCGGCCGCACCCGCACTCGTCGTCCTCGGGCGCGATTACGCACTCGAGGCGAAGGCGCGGGAGATGTTAAGCGCGCTGGAGGCAGATGCGCTCGCAGCCGCGATTCAAGTGGAATGGAATGCGCGGCTCTTTAGCGCGGCCGGGCGCGCGGATTTCCGGCGCAAGCTCGTCTCGTTGAACCCGCGCTTGCGCGAACACGACGCCGCGGAAATCGACCGCACGCTCCGCCACGAGGTCGCGCATCTGCTCGCGCAATTCCGAGCGGGGCGGCGGCGGGTGGCGCCGCATGGAACCGAATGGCGCAAAGCGTGCCGCGATCTAGGAATCACGGACGAAGCGCGCACGCATACCCTGCCGTTTCCAGTTCATCGGCGGGAACCGCGTTTTCGTTATGAGTGTCCGTGCTGCGGGAAGAATTTTCCGCGCGTGCGCCGGATCAAACGGGCGATCGCCTGTCTGGATTGTTGCCGGAAATTTAATCGCGGGAAGTTCTACCCGAGCGCGCAGCTTCGACTTGTGGAAAACAAGAAGGGCCTCTCACTTTCACGTCCGTTGCGAAAGAAGGATTTGTGAGAACAAGACTTTTCCTGGCGATCTTCACGCTCAGCGCCGGCCTGCATTCGCCCTGTTTTGGATTCGCCTTCGGCGGCTCCGCCTGGACTCCGAACCGAACGGTCGTGATGCATCTCAACCTTCCCATCCCGGATCCGATTTGCAGCGCTACACCCACGCCTTGCACCGATGGATTTGCCTCGCTGAGCGCGTCGGCTGAGGATGCGCTAAATACCTGGAACCAGTATCTGAACCACATGCATTTTGTGGTCGATCCGAATTCGAGCCTCCCGCCTTCCGGGACCGATGGCGACACCTCGGTTTCGATGTCCAGCACAGTTTACGGAAAGACTTTTGGCGGCGCTCTCGCGGTCACGGTGGTTACTTCGAGCGCAGTTAACGCGGCAATTCTGGTCGAATGCGATGTGATTTTTAATAAGGCGATCGAATGGGGTTCGTACCGCGGCCACTTGGGATCCGCCATAGATTTTCACCGCGTGGCGTTGCACGAGTTCGGGCACGTCGTCGGCCTGGACCATCCCGATCAGGCCAAGCCGAAGCAGATCGTCGCCGCGATCATGAATTCCGTCGTAGGTGATGTCGACAAGCTCCAGCCGGATGACATCGCGGGCGGGAAAAGCATTTATGACAACGGCCCCGCCTATACGTCCGGCAATCCGGCGCCGAATCTCCTGAACTTATCCACACGCGCGTTCGTGGGGACCGGCGAGCGCACGTTAATCGGCGGGTTCATCATCCAAGGCACGCAGCCCGCCACCCTGCTGCTGCGCGCGATTGGCAATTCGTTGCGAGCGGTCGGCATCGCCAATACCTTGCACGATCCGTTTATGGAGTTGCATGACTCCAAAGGCATCGTCGCGACGAGCGATGACTGGATCTCCGATTCCGATGCGAGCGCAATCGCGAGTTATCGCCTCGATCCACCAAACAGCCAGGAGTCAGCCATCCTGGCGACGTTGAATCCGGGAAATTATACCTTTGTCGTTCAATCGTACCCCAACCCAAACAGCGACCTCACCGGGACAGCCGTGGTCGAACTCTACGATCTTCACACGACTGGTGGCCGGGCCGGCAACATTTCTTCGCGCGGTCAGGTTTTGACGGGCGATAATATTTTGATCGGCGGTTTTATCATCGGCGGGAGCCAAAACAAATCAGTCGTCGTTCGCGCGCTCGGACCTTCTCTGTCCGGGGCCGGAATAGCGAATCCGCTCGCCAATCCGAATCTCGAACTGCGCGATGTCAGTGGGAACCTGCTCGCGGGGAATGACGATTGGGGCAACGGGCCGGATGCCGCATTGATCCAGTCCGAAGGTTTTGCGCCGTCTCAATCGGTCGAATCAGCCTTGCAGGCGACGCTCGCGCCCGGCAACTACACCGCGATTGTGCGCGGAGTGAACAGCACCGGGATCGGCTTGGTTGAAATCTACGATCTGAGTCCCGCGCCGAATTAATCGGAGATCGGCGGCCAACTCTGTTAGGCCGAGCTAGATTTCGCGGTCGCTCCCCTCGCCTTTCTTCGCTTTCTGTCCGCGCAACTTTGCCTGGATGAAAAGATCGATGGTGCCATCCATCACTGCCTGCACATCGCTCGTCTCAGCGCCGGTCCGGTGGTCCTTCACCATTTGATACGGCTGGAAAACATACGAGCGAATCTGGCTACCCCATGCGACATCGCCCTTCTCCCCATACTGGCGATCGATCTCCGCCCGTTTCTTGTCCTGCTCGATTTCGTAAAGTTTCGCTTTCAACATCTTGAGCGCGAGCTCGCGATTGCGACCCTGGCTGCGCTCAGCCTGGCAGGCCACGACAATACCCGTCGGCTTGTGCACGATCCGCACCGCGGTTTCCACTTTGTTGACGTTCTGACCGCCCTTGCCGCCGGCGCGAAACGTGTCCACGTCCCCGAGATCGCGGATTCGGCGCCGATCGATATCAACCCGGCCGACATCGAGGTGGACACGTTTCGCGCCGGCGG
>QHBM01000066.1 GCA_003244145.1 Chthoniobacterales bacterium | reverse complement strand
TTCGGGAACATGAAGTCGCCGTACTCCGGTTTTTCGATGTGATAATCGGCGGCCGCGCCGAGGACATCGGAGCCGTCGAGAGACGACATCGTCTTCTGTTGTTCGGCGCCGACGACGAGGACGGCGTCGTGAAATCCGCCCATGACCCATTGCGCTCCGAGCAGGACGGAGAGCGAACCGGAAGCGCACGCGGCCTCCGTGTGCATGGTCGGAATGCCGTGCAATTTGGGATCGACCTCCGGGATGAAGGCGCCGAGGTGCAACTGCTTGGTAAATTGCCCGGCGTTGAAATTTCCCACCGCCGCCGCTTCGATTTCCGCCGGGTCGATCTTCGCATCGGCGATCGCCTTCCGGCCCGATTCCGTGATCAGGTCGCGGATGGTTTTGCCTTCCTTTTTCAGGTTGCGCTTAAAGTCAGTTCGGCCGCCGCCGAGGATGTAAACCGGTTCGTTCATAAGGTGATCTGAAATCTAGCCAATTGTTCCCCGCTGTCATCCGGGTCCCGCGCTTTTTCTCCTGTAAAAATCCAGGGCAATCTGCGACATCTGCGATTGGAACCGCGCCGTGAACCCGTCCAATTTTTTCGCCGAACTAAAGCGGCGCAACGTGATTCCTCTGGGGAGCGCACGCTTTCAGCGTGCTGGCGAGCGCGTCCCGCGGGCGCGAACTTTTTCTTTGAGCGGTCTGCGAACGCGCACCTGGAAACTCGATTCCTCCGGCGTGCCGATCGAATATCAGGGCAGCGGCAATGATTACATGAAGGCGCCGGTCGAAGAACATTTCGAAATGAAGAACGGCCACCCGAGCTGGAAGAATCGCAGCGAACAAGGAGAACAGGCTTGTGACTGGCGAAGCGTTCCAAGTGCCGATCGATTCGCCTCGGTATCACACCGCGTGAGTCTCGGCCTTAGCCGGATTTGCTCTGGGAAGCGCATCCTGCTATCAAGCTTTAGGCAGCATCTCTTATGAAACACATTGTCAACAGAATCTGGCGCGAATGGCTCCGTCCAGTCGCTCTCGTCTTTATCATCGTCGCCCCTTTGAAGTCGGCCGTGGCGGACTGGAATTGGGTGCCCACCGGGTCGATGAAACCGTCGATCCTCGAGGGCGAATTGGTTTTGGTAAACAAGCTGGCCTATGACTTGAAGGTCCCATTCACCACGCTCCATCTTTCCACCTGGGGCAACCCTGTCCGTGGGGATGTGGTCGTGTTCTACTCGCCGAAAGATGGGACGCGGCTGGTGAAACGAGTCATTGGTTTGCCCGGCGATACCGTCGAGCTGCGGAACGACATCCTCTTCCTGAACGGCATTGCTCAGCAATATTCCTTAACAGATTCAGCGCCGTTCCTGCGCGACGTGTTTGAGGATCAAAACCCGGTCATCGCCATCGAACACCTGGCGACGTGTGATCACTACGTTATGGCTCTCCCGAGTCGTGGGGCGTTACGCACGTTTGGCCCGATAGTCGTGCCACCTGATCAATACTTTATGATGGGCGACTCGCGCGATAACAGCGCTGATTCGCGATTTATCGGCCCAGTCCCGCGAGAGAAAATCCTGGGAAGAGTCCCCCGAGTGCTTCTCTCTTTCGATCCGTCGCGCTACTTTATCCCAAGAGTTCAGCGCATCTTGCAGCCGATGAAAGTCGATGGACCGTAATCCCGTTCCGACACTTTCTACTTTAGTTTTTCGACTTTCTACTTTTCGCGACAGCACCCCGTCCGCGATCGAGAAGCGCTCGGCATCACCCTGCGTGAAACTTCGCCCTAGGTTGACGATGGCACCGTGATTCTGGTGTCGACCAAGGGCAGACTTGAATTTGTGCTTGAGCGAACGCCCTCCTCGGAGCCAGACTACCGGGAATAAGCGCTTCCCCCTTGCAGGTCCTCCGAACCTCGCAGGCATACCCGGATTACGGCGCGGATAAACAGAGATAACGATTATGGATTCAAATGTCCCCTACATGTTGTCGGTCAAGAACGTGCCGGCGATGCTTGCTGCTGCTCAAAAGGCGGCAGTGCCCGAGTCTTTCGGACACGAGTTCCTTAAGGACTTAGGCTTCACAAGTTCGAACGATCGAGCTTTCATCAAGGTACTCAAATACCTCGGCATGCTTGACGCGTCCGGAAAGCCGCAGGCATCATACCGCGAATTCGTTGACCAGACTCGGTCGAAAGCCGTGCTAGCGAGTCGCCTTCGTCACGCATACGATGACCTTTATAATGCCAACCCTGATGCTCACAAGAAAACAAGCGATCAACTGAAGGGTTGGTTCAAGACAAAAACAGGGGCTGGTGACGCGGTGGCCATTAAGATGGCAAGCACGTTAAAGGCCTTCGCAAGCTGGGCTGATTTCTCTTCTGCACTCGCCGATGAGAAGCCGGCTGTGGAAGACAAGGCGAAGCGAGAGGAGCAAGAAAGAAGAGAAAAAGAAGATAAGAAAGACAAAGCTGATAAGCAGCCAAGGCGGGTGAACTCAGAGATTGGGTTGGTATACAGGTTAGAGATTCATCTACCGGACACTCAAAACGTCGATACATTTCGCGCAATCTTCAAAGCAATGCGCGAAGAGCTGGATATATGAAAGGATTGGTCGACAATTTCGTTTTTCGTGGAATCATGGCTGGCCATGCAATCCGAGATCTTCAAAGCTCGGGATTGTTGCGGATCCGAACTTCCACGCCGGAAGAGAATCGCGATCATGACCTTTTTGCTTCTGTGGCCGAGAAGATCCGTGCCAGCTCAAAAGCGATGCAAGCTAACTACAGGGTTTTGTATGCGTTTGAAAACTCGATTCGCGAGTTACTGATTTCAGTGTTCACGGAAGCGGACGGAGCCGACTGGTTCGATAAACGAACGAACGTTGACATGAAGAAGAAGTTCGAATCGCGAAGAAAGAGCGAAGAGACGAACATGTGGCATTGCGGGAGGCACTGTCACCCTCTGTACTATTTGGATTTTGCCGACTTGGCGCTGCTAATCACAAACCACTGGGAGCTCTTCAAAGCACTTTTTCCGGACCAGGGATGGGTAAACTCGCGTATCAAGGAAACGGAGAGAACGCGAAACGTAATAGCGCACACCAACGAACTTCCTTCGACCGAAGGAGCTCGCATGGAGATGCACCTCCGAGATTGGATCTCTCAAGTCGGATGATCCAGCGGCAGTCTGTGCCCTGTTCCAGCAATGAAAGAAAAAGGGATGGGCAGATGCAAACTAATCTTAGGCTACGTCATGCCATGCCCGATAATCCTGAGAGTGACGCCCAACGTCTCTCCTCGGCAATGGGCATTACGAAATAGGTCAGATTATGGCTAGAGTTTCGAATGTGAAGTGGTTCCTCACCCACGTCGCAGTTCCATTGATAGGCGCAGGAGGGATTACGAGCATCATTCTAGCCTTAGTTGGACATCGAGACGCTAACAAAAGGCAGGATGCAGTTGGAGCAACAACTATCCAAGGTTCAAATAATATAGCCGTCTCGGGTAACGGCAATACCGTGACTGTTCAATCACCCGGCCCCAATTCTGAGACCATGTACGAGATAACGTTTTGGAACACGGTGAGCGCGCAAAATCACCCAGAAGAACTAAAGATATATTTGGATCAGTTTCCCAAAGGCAGATTCTCGGCGCTCGCTCTGATCCGACTAAAAAACCGCAAAGCCTCGAATAAGACCTTGGACGATTTGGAGACAGAGGCTAGTTCATTCATTCTTAGTTATTTTGAGGGGATTGGGGTCAAAGTTTACATTGTTAGTGATCATCAGAGAGCACGGTTAACGTTTTCTACGGAACGGTCCTACGCGAAACTAATTCCTGGGAAACGCGTCTGGGAGAAGTTAGTCGGGCAAGTATTATTAAGACCAGATACGTGTTTTTATGGCCTCGAAATGTTTTATGCAAGCGTTCCTGAAAGCTCGCCGCCAGATCCGGCGAGGTTCTTACTCTGGACCGACGCGTCGAATCCCGATTGGAAGAATCTCATTGACTCCTTCGGTCATAAACTTAGCGAGCAATTGTCAACCACCGCTTTAAATCAAAATGCGCGCAATTGACCATCGCTCGCCTGAATCTCGGCGGGAGCAAAAGGGGGGCAGTCTGTGAATGTAGCCCTCCGCCCCACTACCCGAAAGTCCGGTCTCGACAACTGGCTGGAGGACAGAGGTCAGAAAAGTCAGCTGTCACAGACCGCCGCTACAGGAATGCAATTCAGTAAACGCCCAGCCGAGATTCGTCAGCACATCGCTCGGTACGAGCGATTGCTCGCTTTCTCCGCGCTGGAAGATCGCGATCTCGGCGGCCCGTCCGCAAACCCAGGCGCCGACACGTGCTGCATCGTAAAGCGAAAGGCCCTGCCCAATCAATCCGGCGCAAACACCGGTCAAAACGTCCCCCATTCCACCGGTCGCCATTCCTGGATTGCCGGTCGAATTGTAACTGAGAGCTAATCCCTTTTGGCACACGATCGTTCTCGCTCCCTTGAACAAGAGAGTGACGCGAAACTCTTCGCAAAAATTCCTGGCCAGACCGGCTCGCGACATTTTTCCGGGATCAACCATTCGCTTCATCTCGCCCGGATGCGGCGTGAGCAGGCGCGGGCCGGCGCAACGTTTCAGCAGCTCGACGTCGTCCGAAACAATGTTTAACCCATCGGCATCGACCACCATGGGCTGTTTCGCGCGCTCGATCAGTTTCGAAATATCTTTTGCTTCCCCTTTTCCAAGACCGGGGCCAAGCGCCCAGACGTCGATTTTTTCTTCGAGCAAATCCCGATACGAGCGCACCGGTTTGACCATGGCTTCGGCCGGTGCCGCCGCGGCCACGATGGGATAAATCTCGCGCGGAACGAAAACTTCCACGAGACCGCCGCCGCCGCGCAGCGCGCCTTCCGCCGTCATGAGCGCGGCGCCGATGAATCCCGGCGAACCGGCTACGACGCCGATCCGGCCGCATTCATTCTTGTAGGTGCTGAATTTCCGGCGCGGCAAAGCGTGACTGAGCGAAGGCGCGGACGCGAGGAGATCGTTGGCGGGAAGCGGCCCGATCGTGAGATCGGGGAGCTGGACGACTTCGATCCGGCCGACGAGATCGATTGCGCGATCGGCGACGAGCCCGTGCTTCGCGAAGGCGATGGTGACGGTGAAATCCGCAATGACGCAATCGGGATCAGAATCGCCGGTGTCGCCGTCAAAACCGGTCGGCAAATCGACCGCGAAAACGTAAGCCTTTTGTTCCTGGCGCAGGCGATTGATCTCCTGCGCCGCTGTCCGGACCGGCTCGCGCAAAAGATATTTCGAACCGAGCCCGAGCAAGCCATCGAGAACGATTGTGGGTCCCCTGTCGCCACGAAAACTTTCGGGGCTCCCACATTGGTGGAGCTTTTTGCGCGTCAGTTCCGCGCAATCCTCTTCAGGAAAAATGAGGCGAAGATCGATTTCCCATCCGGATCGTTTCAAACATTTGGCAGCGACGAGCGCATCGCCGCCGTTGTGGCCTTTGCCGACGAATACGATCGCCTTACCGGGATTGGGAAAAAATTGTCGCACGCATCGAGCCACGCCCGCGCCCGCCTCGTCCATCAAGGCTTCGACCTCCACGCCGCGCGCGAACGCCGCTTCTTCCGCCGCCCGCATCGCCGCCGCGCTTACGATCGGCGAATCCACTTAGCCCTCCGACTTCTTTTTCTTGCTCTTCTTCCTGGGCTTCTCGCTATCGTCACTGCTCTGTTTCCTTTTCTTGCTCGTGGAATGGCGGGACGACTTCGACGATTTCGAGGACCGCCTCCGATGGGTTGAAAACGTTTCCGCGGGCACGCGCACGAAATCATTGCCAAGCGAAACGTTCCTCAGACTCGAGGTGAGCGGCCGCACGTAAGGCGCCGGCTCCCGGCGAATGCCGCGAGCAATCTGTACCGCGAGTTTTTGCCGGTAAGCGCCGGAAAGGGCCAGGCTGCCCTCGGTCGGGTTCGTCAGAAAACCGCATTCGACCAGGACGGACGGAATCGCGGTCCGGCGCAGCACGTAAAATCCGCGGCGGCGGATTCCACGATTCTCGGTCGGGGCGGCGCCGGAAAGGACGTTGCGATGAATACTGGAGGCAAGCGATGCGCTATCGCCCCGGAAATAATAAGTCTCGATGCCATTCGCGCCGGCGCGCGAAGCGCAATTGAAATGGATGGAGACGAAACTCGCGCCGCGATAAGAATTGGCGATCGCCACTCTGGTCGGCAACGGAACGAAAACATCCGAGTCGCGCGTCATGATCACGCGATAACCGCTGGCCTGGAGGATCTGCCGCAGACGCAGGGCCACGTCGAGTGTCTTGTCCTTTTCGCTGATGCGCTGGCCGGGGACGCCGCCGCGGTCGAAGCCGCCGTGCCCGGCATCGAGCACGATGGTTCTCGATTGGCCGAACGCGGACGACGCCAGCGCGATGAACGCCGCCATAATAACCACGCTGCAGCCGCGGTCTCGCCGCCGCGGGATCGCCGCGCCGGCAAGACGCCCCGACAGGGCGGGGCGGCTACAGCACGACATTGTTATTGGAAACCAGTTCATGATTATCAGGAAAGCTTTTATCGATCCGCGGCACTTTTCGGCGGTCGAGCGGACAATTTCGGCGCGGGAGTGCGGACGGCCTGGGCCACCGGGACGTTGAGCATTCCACCACTCACCGCGATAGCGCCATCCGCCGTGTGCCGCAAACGCGGACGCGATTTTGTTTCCATGAAAGTGGAGTGCGCCAGAAGTTCCCCGTTCAAACCGATGTGCGAATAAGCCCAATTTCTCGGCGCGGTGCAATGAAGAATGTGCAACTGGTTGGCGCGATCGATCTCGGCCTGCGGTTCGTCGTTGGCGATGACGCGGCCTAACGAGAACGTGCTGTAAACCGCGCCGTTGTTTCTGTTCTCCACCCGCACATAAAGCGCGGTGTGATCCGGGAAGCGGTTCGAGAGGAGCGAGTAGGTGCGCACTTCGCCCGCCCCCGGCGTTCCATCCGGCACGCCCACGGTTTTTTGCCAGATCGGTCTCGCATCGGTGATCTGGAAAACTTTCGTTTGCGAATAAAAGAATTTGTTCAGGTCGGCGAAGTAAACGTTGGCCCGCACGTGATAGGAGCCGAAGTCGTGCACCGGAAAGAGCGGCGTCAGATTGATTTTGCGCGTGACGGTCTTGCCCGCCTCGACATGGAGCGCAGGCTCCGCCGCCGTCGCCTGCTTGAAGGGCGCAAGGAGATGCCCTTCCTCCGCATTCACTTCGAAACCGAACCAGGGATGGCCGCTATCATCGTGCAGATCGACGTCGCGCCCGGCCAGATTCGCGATCTTGATCGTGGCGATGACCGGCTCGTGCGCGATGTACTGAAGGCGTTGGAACTTTAATTCCACCTGGATCTGGGCCTGCGCCGCCGCGGTCAGAAAAAGAAACGCGGTGAGGCGAAGAGTCCATTTCATCGGCCGATAAAATAACGCATCTCGGTGGAGACGTCTCTCAATTCCGTCGGAGCGACGCGAAGAATCCGCGCCTGGCCGGCTTCAAGGGATGAGATGAAGTTTCGCTTTCGGGCGGACTGATTTTCGGCGGCGCGGGTTCGCCCGACTTCTCGGCGTTGTGCCGGACCACTGCCTCAGTCAGCGCTTCGTCCCACGGCATCGAGATCGTTTCCGGCGCGCGAATGGAAGAATCGTAGGCGAATTCGATCTCGCCCCACCCGGCAATTTCCAGGAGCGCTTCCGTCCCGCGCAAGACCGCGCTCTCGGCGTGCACGATTTTGCCGTCGCCCAGATACACGATGCCGCTCTGCGATTGCTTCACGATCTGGACCGCGCCGCTCCGTTTGCTCAGGCAACACATCTGGAGAACATCCAGGACGTGAAATAAATCGGGCGCGCCGGGGGTGGCCGACGCGGCGGTTTCGATAGCCTCGAGCAAACGCTCGCCGTCGATCGGCTCCGGAAAAACTTTCGTCTGCGCGATCTCGAGACGCTGCTGCGACGCGGGGTAAGCCGGCAGAAACATGATTTGGAGCCCGGGAAAAGTTTCGCTGAGCGCTCCGCCCAAAGTCAGGCCATCGACATTCGGTCCTTCCAGTTGCGCGAGGAGCAATCCGCATTCCGCATGCATTTCCGCCCACCGAAGTGCCGCGGCATCGCTTTCCACCAGATCGCACTGGTGCTGGGAATAATCCGCCACCATTCCCGCCAACTGTTCCCCAACCTCAGCGTCGTCGTGGACGATGAGCAATTGCATCACTGCGAAGGGGCGGTGAACGGCGGCGGAAACAGATTGAGAAGTTTGGTGGGATCGGCGCGCACGGCTTGCAACTGGTCGTTGTAATAAATCCGCACGATGTAGCCCAGATATTTGCGGTGCCCCCCTTCTCCGGGCAATTCCGCGGCCGGTTCCTTTTTCGTCGTCTTTTTCCTGCTAGTGCTCGCGGAAGGCGTAACGGCGGCCGCCGCCGCCGAAAGCTGGGCGTCTGATGACGTGCTCTTCTTCGCGCGCAAATACGTTACCGCCAGCACCTCGGGATTCGTGTCCTTCCAATCGTGTTTCGGGGTGAGCCATTCGTAGCTGACGTCCGCGTCGGTCAGGACCACTTCCTTGTTGTCCAGAGTGTCGTAGAAGAACACCTGGATTTTGACCTTAGTGTGATCGATCGCGGTGTTCGGCCGCGATTTCACGCTGATCTTTAGCTTCATGTTGGTTTCCGCTTCCGCGTCCGGACTGTCGGTCGCCGTCACCTCGGTAATGCCGAAGGTGGAACCATCGGGAATGCCGTCAGCGTCGTTACGAGTGGTGCCGGCATCGAGCGGCGAAGAGCCGGCCAGGCCAGGCCCGGTGGTGGTGGTCGTTGGCGGAATCACCGTCACCCCGGTCTTGAGTTTCATGTCGGCCAACTCATAGAGCGGTCCGGCCGAAGGACCGATCTCCTGGATTTTTTTCCAGGTTTCGTTCGAGCGATCGAAAAGCTGAATCGATTCGTAAATCATCGCCATCTCCGCGAGGACGTTGGCGTTCTTCGGATCGCGTTGCGCAGCGTCCTGCAATCGCGCCAGCGCATTGGTCGTATCGCCCTTGTCGCGCAGCTCAGTCGCTTCCTTCAGGAGCCGCTCGGCCACCGAAAGCGCCGCCGCGCTCGGGGTCGTTGATTGCGACGTCGCAGGTACGGGCGTCGTTTTCTCGGCTACCACGGGCGGAGCCGCCGTCGGTGCGGCGGTGGCTGCCGGTGCTGTCACCTTCGGGTGCGCCGCAGCGTAATCTGTGCGCCAGCGGTTAATGTAAAAAATACCCAGACCCGCAATCTCCGCCGCGCCAAAGGCGAGGACCAAGAGCAGCGCGATCCGAAAAACCTTATCGGGCGGCGGCGTTGGAGAAATGGCCTCGGCGTCTGCGTCCATAATCGTGCCGGGAATTATGCCCCGTTATCGCCCGTGCGCAAAGCCGTCGTTTGAAGAGACTACCGCGAAATATCAGCCTGGCTCAGGAGCTTGAATCCTTCACCGAGCAGCACCGACGAGGCACAATCCGTATCGTCCACGTTCAAGGCGAGCGCGGCGAAACCGCGCGGATGAGTCAGGAGCGGGTAAGTGAAATGGACATTCACCTCTGCCATGAGGAGAGCCGCCAGCAATTTGGCGAGCTGCGTCGCTACTTCGCGCAGCTCCACCACCACCATCTGGCAAACGCCAAAAGGAACATTGTGTTGGCGGAAAAGTTCCTCCACCTGTTCGGGATCGCTCACGATGATTCGCGCGATGGCGGAGTCGGTCGATTCCGAGATGCTCAACGCGACCACATGCGTGCTGTGGGTATGGAGCAGCTTCACCACGTCGAGCATCGCGCCGACTTTGTTCGGCAGAAAAATCGAGAATTGTTTGACGAGAGGTCCGTCAATTTTTGAAGTTGTTTGAAGGTCGGCCGGCATGAGGAAAGGGCGCGCTCCGAGCCCGGTCCATCGGGCTGACAACGCGCGAAAGAATCTCACCTCCTCGGTTTTCTTTGCAACCGAATAAGTGATCGTTGAACCAAAAAGCCTCGCACAACGGACACAAAGGGTCAGAAAGGTTTAAGAATTGTGCCTACCTTCCGTTGTGCTCCTTTGAGCCCTTTGTGTGAGGAATCTTTAAAATCTGTTCATTTTAAATCATCGCTTTAGATTCGCAGCCCCAAGATGGACGAAGAAAATAGTCTCATAGCGCAACGGCGCGAGAAATTGGAGGCGCTTCGGGCCCGCGGCGCGCAGCCGTTCGGTCGCGCTTACGAAACTTCCGGGTCCATCGCGGAGGTGCGCGAAAAATTCAGCGAAGGCGCCACCCTGCGCCTGGCCGGACGCATCACCGCTCACCGCGACATGGGCAAAAGCCATTTCGTCGATCTGCGCGACGCGACCGGGCGGATGCAGGTTTACGTCCACGCGAAGGAAGTGGGCCCGGAAGCGATCGAGCTTTTCAAGCTGGTCGATCTGGGAGATTTCATCGGCGCGAAAGGCACGGGCTTCCTGACCAAGACCGGCGAACCGACCGTAAGAGTCCACTCGCTCGAACTCCTGGGAAAATCGCTCCGGCCGCTGCCGGAAAAATGGCACGGGCTTCAGGACGTGGAGGCGCGTTACCGGCAGCGTTATCTCGACTTGATCACGAACGAGCAATCGCGCGCCGTCTTCGAAAAGCGGATCGCGATCGTGCGCGAGATCCGGCACTTCATGGAAGCGCGTGGCTTTCTGGAAGTGGAAACGCCGATGCTCCAAGCGGTCCCCGGCGGCGCGGCGGCGGAACCGTTTCGCACGCATCATAAGGCGCTCGGGCTGGAGCTTTATCTACGGATCGCGCCGGAGCTTTATCTCAAACGGCTTTTGGTCGCCGGGTTCAACAAAGTGTTCGAGTTGAATCGGAATTTTCGGAACGAAGGCATTTCCCGAAAACACAACCCGGAGTTCACCATGCTCGAAGGCTACTGGGCCTACGCGGATTTCGAGAAGATCGCGGACCTGGTGGAGGAAATGGTCTGCCATCTGGCGAGGACAATTTCGGAAACCGGAAACCGGAAACCGGAAAGTTCAGAGATCCGAATTGAGCACAAGGACGCGGAGGGAAACGTCACGCGCACATTGAATCTGACGCGGCCGTGGCGACGCGCGCGTTACCGCGATTTGATCCGCGAAATCGATCCCGAGTGGTTCAATTACACGAACGAGAAGCGGCGGGAACGTTGCGCGGAACTCGGCGTCGAAATCAATCCGCGGATGGCCGATTACGAGGTGACGCAGCAACTCTTTGAAAAGATGGTGGAAGAAAAAACCTTCGATCCACTTTTCGTGACGCATTGCCCAAAGGAGTTGGTGCCGCTGGCGAAACAGAACGCCGAGGATGACTCGCTCGTGGATGTTTACGAACTGATCATCAACGGACAGGAAATTTCCCCGGGCTACACGGAGTTGAACGATCCGGTCACCCAACGGCAACGCCTCCTCGATCAGGCGGGCGACGAGACCCAGAAGATCGACGAAGAATTTCTGCTCGCGCTCGAACACGGGATGCCCTCCGCCGGCGGTTTCGGGCTGGGGATCGACCGGTTGGTGATGCTGCTGACGGGCGCTGAATCTATTCGCGACGTGATTCTGTTCCCGCTGCTGAAGCCGAAGCGGTAACTAAATCGCCCGCTCGCTCACCCATTGCTGGGCGAAACGCGCCACCTGCCGCGCGTTTTCCAGGTTCAGCTTTTCCTTGATGTGGCTGCGATGCGTTTCCACCGTCTTCGGACTCAAATGCAACGCTTTCGCGATCGCTTTGATTTCTTTCCCCGCGCCAATCATCTCCAGCACTTCCAGCTCGCGATCGCTCAGCCGATCGATGATGTCTTCATCCGGTGCCACCCGGTTTACCACCACTTTGGAAATGACCTGGCTCGCCATTTTCGGACTCAAGTAGGTGCGGCCGTTCATGACTTCGCGCACCGCTTCGAGCACGCTGCCCAGCGCCTCCTCCTTGGTCACATAACCACGCGCCCCCGCGCGCAACGAACGCACGGCATAAAGCGATTCATCGTACATCGAGAGAATCAGGACCGGCATCTGCGGAAACTCGGCTAAAATCATCTTCGTCAATTCGAGACCGTTGGTGCCTTTCAAACCGAGATCAGCGATAACCAGGTGTGGCTTTACTTTGCGGATGATATCCATCGCCTCGCCCGCGCTGGCGGCTTCACCGCAAACCGAAAAGCCGTCATCAGAATTGAGGAGTTGGATCAGCCCGTGCCGGAAGAGTGGATGATCGTCCACCGCCACAATCCGGACCGACTCGGGCAGTTCGCATTTTGGGTTCGCCACGACGCCGCTCGAAAGGCCTGCCGTGGATTTCACCTCCGGCTCCGCGGCCTGCCTTCGCGCCTCCTTCGCAGTTAGACGCGAGGTCGCCGACTTACCCGCCGAAGCGCGTTTCGGGGCTTTTATTTTCTTGGTTATCGGCATTGCCACCTCATTTCGACTTCACACAAAACATCGCGCGGGCGCGCGCGCTTGCTCGCATCAAAGTTCTCGATCAAGACGCGGCGTTTATCCCCTGGATGGGATGATGCAGGTAATGTCCATCCCACCGGTGCGCCGGCGTTCGATCTTCAATTCGCCGCCAAGCGCGTTGGCGCGGTAGCGCATCATGTGGAGCCCGAGACCTTTTGCGCGCCGCCGCACCGCGAATCCTTTCCCATCGTCCAGTACGCTGACGCAGGTATGAGTCGGATTGCGGTCGAGCGTGACCAATATGTTCTTTGCCTCCGAGTGTTTGACGGCATTCGTGACCGCTTCCTGGGCGATCCGGTAAAGATGGAGGGCGCTGGTGTCATCCGGCACGCGCACTCCGCGCGCGGCTTTGAAATGGCACTTGATTCCGCTGCTATCGCACGCCTGCGCGGCTAGATTCCGCAATGCGTTTTTCAAACCCGAAGCTGTCAGCTCCACGGCCTGAAGCCCCCGAGCGAGCTCTCGCGCCAGGCCTACATTCCGATTCACAGTTTTCGCTGACTCCTCGAGAGTCGCCGCCGCTGCCGCATTGTCTGCAGCGATTTCCTTCGCGGTGGATTTCAAAAATAATGCGGTCGCAGCCAATTCCTGGCAGACCATGTCGTGGAGATCCTCGCCGATGCGGCGCTTCTCCCGTTCGCTGATCTCGAGGAGCTCGCGCTCGAGCTGTTGTCGGTCGACCATCGCCCGTTCCAATTCCTTGTTCGTGTTGAGCAGTTGTCTGGTCCGCTCCGCCACGCGCTGCTCCAGCTCGTCTCGGGCCTGGACCGTGACGTCGATGATACGCGCCTGATGGGCGAGTGAGGAATGGGCGCCGGAACGTGTTGCCATCCCGGTTGGTTTCTTTCGTGTGCGCTTCTTTTTTGCTTTCGCCACAACCTTAATCTCTCGGAAACGGTTCCCGCGTCCAAGGAAGTTATGCGTCGCCCAGACTATTTCTTGCTTAGTCAGGTAAACCTGCGCTTGTGTAACGTGACCGCCAGCGACGAACTCATGGATTGGTGGTGCCCGAAATGCGGCGAGCCAATGGAGAAACCCGTCTCGTTCTTTCTCTCTACTCCTTGTCTATGTCCGTACTGCGCGAGCGAAATGGACATGAGGGTGCTGCGCAAGACTCTCACTGCCTTCGAAAAAGCTAAGTCGTAGCGTTTTTCAGATTCAAAAGGTCTCAGGGGCGGTTCGGTATTACTCTACCGCCGGAGCCCGGCGGTGGTGAAACGGACCACCAAAACGAGCGACTCAGAAAGCCTGTTCGTTTTTTTTGTCAGCCCACAAATGAAACGTGTAGGTGAAGACGACGTAGCCCATCAAGTCGTGGCCGCGGCCATTGTTGATGTAGAGCGCGGGGTTCGTCTGGAAATTGCGGGTGATGTTGCAGGTGACCCCGAACGTGGTTGAGTTTTCTGAGCCACTCTGGAAATCCACCTGGACGCGCCAGGTCTTGTTGAAATCGTAGGCGTAACCAAGGATCGCTTCGTTTTTGTAGACGGTGTGAATGGCGCCCACGATTATTTTGTGATGCTCGGTGTAATAGCCGGCTTCAAGATAAGGTTGAGGATCGACCCGGCTGTGCGGCGACCAATTCACGAATCCGGTCGAGAGCAGCCAGGGCTCTTTCGTCAGCAAACCGAATTCCGTTCCGAAGATCAGCTCGTTAGGTTTAAAGCCCTTGAAGACGGCGCACTCGGCCCATTTGGTCAGCCCCAATTCGGCCTGGAACTCATAGGGGTTTCCAATCGGATGGTTTTGCCTCTGAAAACTGAGTGAGAGATCGCCGGGCGCCTGCAGGTCCGGCGTGACGATCTGGCTTAAGCCTTTGGTGGTGGCAGAAGCACGCGGGACGAAGCCGAAGATCGCGAGGACCAGAAAAATGCCGGCCGCCATCTTTCCCATGGGATGGAGAATCGATTCAGATCGCCGCCAGTCAAAAACAAAAACAGTCCGGCCATTTTTCCTGGAGACAGGCGCGGACACGGGCGGAGGCGCGCCACTGCTCGGAATACTCCAGGCTATCGAGCACCAGCAGACCCACGACCTGGCGCATCGGATCGCTCGCCGTTTCGTAACCGAGATCCGACCAGCCCATGGCGAAAGCGAACGCATCCGCCAAAGGGATTGTGAGTCGAAATTGCACCAGCTCTTGCTCCATGGATGCGTTCCTCCTGATTTTGAATCGCTCGGGAAGTCGAAACTGCGCTTGCGGGTCGAGGAGCCGGGGCTGCGTGGCGCTTCGCCCAGCGAGCCGCCGATAAATAATTACCAGTTCAAAAAATCGATCTCGGCGGTCCGTTTTAACCCGCTGGTCGCTTCCACTTTCGCGGGTCCGCAAGTTACGGGGTAAAACCAATCCGGCACGGTCGAAGGGCAACCGGGCGTCGGGCAGTGCAACAAAAAGCGTCCGCGCTGGTCGTGCACAATCGCGATCTCATCGCCGGTGAATTTTTTTTCGCAGCGCAAACATACGCGCTGATCCGCGAGCGAATGCCAGGCGCGCGTGGAATCGGCGGCTCGCAGGATTTCGAGCCGTTGCTCGGCGGAAAAATGATGGCTCATATGAAGTGATAAAAAGAAAACGTAAAACCAATCGCGGGGAAATCGGGCTGGCGACTGATCCGCGAATAGGTCGAATTCTGATCAAATCATTCACCCAAAAAATCCGGCAGCCGTACCACAGCACGGCGCGCATAGAAATCGTGAAGCGCTTGTCCATGGCCCAGGCGGTGGCCGCGTCAGGATTTTTCCTACTCTTTAATGCTCCGCCGCTCTGATGGCCTGCCGGGCCGCCTCGTTCGAACTTATCTACAACATGGCATTATTTCCCGAACTTCAGATTCCGCAGGCCGATGGACCGGATGGTTCGTTTATCTGCGATGAAATTTTGATGGAGAACATAACCCAGCGCCAGCAACAGGCGTTGAAGCAGCTCTATTCGCGCTATGCCGGATCGCTCCGTGCCCTGATCGGCAGCGTGGTCCACGAAGAATCGGAAGTGGACGATGTGCTTCAGGAATCGTTCCTCCAGATTTGGCGGGAGGCGCACCATTATTCTCCGAAAGCGGGCCGGCCGCTCGGCTGGGTCATCACCATCGCGCGGAGACGGGCGATCGATCGCGTGCGCCGGCGCGACAGTTACCGCCGGGCCAAGCAACGCTTTGAGGAGGAGTTAACGCCGCTAGCTCACAATGGTGGCGCGAACGGCACCGCCTCGGAAGTGACGCTGACCGATCTGCGAAGTTTTCTCGGGCGCCAGATGCAGACGTTGCCGCGCGTCCAACGCGAAGCGGTCGAGCTGGCGTATTTCAGCGGATTAAGCCAGCGCGAGATCGCGGCGACGACGCGCACGCCGCTGGGCACGGTAAAAACGCGGCTTCAACTGGGGCTGCGGAAGTTGACGCAATGCGTGCGGCCGCTGCGGCACAAAATTTAGAAAGCTTTCTTCACGAGCGCCAAAAACGCCCGTGAAAAACGGGTGGCCGGAGTTCCCGAAGGGCTGTGGGGACGGGAACTCCGGCAAGGGCGCGATCAGACGAGATCGCAGGCGTCGGCCGGCATCCAATGGGCATCGTGGCCTTCCCACTTCACGTTACAGCCGATCGGATTGGTCACGGGCACGCTGATCGGTTTTCCCGCGAGATGTTCTTCGAGCGCGCGATCGAGGTCGTTGATTTTCGCGCGCTCGGCCTGGCGTGGATTATCGACGGCGCGGCCGGTATAAATCAGGCGCTGATCGCGATCGAAAACATAAAAGTGCGGCGTGCGCAGAGCGCCATAGGCGCGCGCGACTTCCTGGGTTTCATCGTGCAGGTAAATCCACGGAAATTTGTGATCGCGCATCCGCACCACCATGTGGGGGAAATCGTCTTCGGCATAGGTATTGGCGCTGTTGGCATTGATGGCAACAAAGCGAACTCCGCGCGTCATGAATTTCTCCACGGTCCGCCGCGTCGCTTCATCGGAGCCCGTGACGTACGGGCAATGGTTGCAGGTAAAGAAAACGACCAGGACTGGATCGCTCTCGAAATCTTTCAGCGTATAGGTTTTTCCATCCGTGGCCGGCAATTGGAAGGCGGGAGCGCGTTCGCCGTTGGGCAGGGTGAAACTCATTTTGTTTCATACCGCCGCGAACACTGAATGCAAACTTCAGCGCCCATGCTAAGTTCCCGGAATGGATACGCCCAAGATTACTGCCTACCTGAAAACCACCTGCGGCTGGAGCGCCGGCGTTCGCGCTGTGCTCGCCAAATACAATCTTTCCTACACCGAGAAAGACATCATACAGAACCCGGCTTTCCGCTGGGAGATGGAAACCAAAAGCGGACAGCCGTTATCGCCCTGCATAGAGATCAACGACAAGATGCTCGCGGATGTGAGCGGCGAAGAAGTCGAGGAATACCTCATCGATAACAAGATCGTGCAGCCGAACGAAGCGGACGCCGGCGTTCCGATCAATGCGCCCTGCCCGACCGAGCAACACGACAGCGCGGTGCGCATGCGTTTTTGAAGCGTTGAATCGTTGAACGGGCGCAGCGTCGCGCCGCTCTAACGTTTCAACGTTTTGACGATGAAGCTCCTGGCTCGTACCGCCTCCAAAAAAAGCGGCGCCTCACGCAAAGGCCGCGGCTTCCGCATCGCGTGGAAACTCGCGCTCCTGGGCCTGCCGGTTGTCGCCGTCTTCGGCGTTCTCTTTTTCTACGCGGTCTGGGCCCAGAGCTTCGATCTGAAGACGGTGGGCGACATGCCCGAGCGCAATACCGTCTTCGACGTCGACGGGAAAATCTACAGCCGGCTCGCGGGCGCGAACCGCGTCAAGGTCGCGCTGAATGAAGTCTCTCCGTTTTTTGTCGATGCTCTGCTCGCGCGGGAAGACACGCGGTTTTTCGAGCATGGCGGCATCGATTGGCGCGGCATCGCGCGCGCGCTGGTGAAGGACGTAATGAGCGGATCGGCCAAGGAAGGGGCGAGCAGCATCACGCAGCAGCTCGCCCGTAACAGTCTCCCGCTCGGTGGCCGCACTCTCAGCCGCAAACTTCTCGAAGCGATGGTGGCGTTGCGGATCGAGCGCGATTTCACCAAGCAACAAATCATCGAGCTCTATATCAACCGGATCTACTTCGGCTCCGGCTGCTACGGCGTGCAAACGGCGTCGCTCGCCTATTTCGGGAAAGACGCGGCGAAGTTGAACCTGTCCGAGTCCGCGGTGCTCGCGGGTTTGATTCGGAGCCCGAATCGTTTTTCGCCGCTGAAGAATCCCGAGGGCGCTGCACTACAACGTAACGCCGTGCTCGATCGCATGGTCGAGTTGAAAAAGATCAACGCCGCGCAGTCCGAGGAAGCGAAGCTGACCAAGGTCACTTCGCATCCCAAGCGGCTGCCGCAGATCCAGGAGAACTACGCGATGGATGCGGTCCAGCGCGATCTGAATTTATTGCTCACGCCCGATCAGATCGATAACGGCGGCCTCTTTATTTATACGACGCTCGATCCGGCCGTGCAGATTGCCGCGACCCAGGCGATGGAGACGCAGCTGAGCAAGATCGAGCGGCAATCGAACTTCCATCATCCGCTGAAAGCAAACTATCGGCCGCCGGAGGAGGGCGAAGATTCTTCGATGCCGTATCTCGAAGGGGCGTTGGTCGCGATCGATAATTCGAGCGGCGGCATTCGCGCGCTCGTCGGCGGCCGCGATTACGCCCAGAGCAAATTCAATCGCGCCCTCCCCCCCGCGAACCGGCAGATCGGTTCGTCCTTTAAGCCGTTCGTTTACACGGTCGCGTTCATGAATGGGCTCCTCCCCGGCGCCGCGGTCAGCGATGGCCCGATCGAACCGGGTGAAATCCAGGGCGCGGGTAATTGGACGCCGGGAAATTCGGACGGCACCTATGGCGGCATCCAACCGGTTTCCTACGGACTGATTCATTCCCGGAACACGATGAGCGTGCGGGTCGGCGAAATCGCCGGGCTGGATGGCGTACAGAAAATCGCGACGACTCTTGGTCTCGGCGTAAATATTCCGCACGGGCCGGCGATCTTTATCGGGTCGTTCGAAACCAACCTGAAAGATCTGACCTCAGCCTACAGCGTTTTTCCAAACGCCGGCGTGCGCAAGCAATCCTACATCATCGAGCGGATCGACGACGCGGACCACAATCCGATTTATCGCGCCGCGCATGTGAATATTCCGGCGCTCGATCCCAGCGCCGCCTGGATGACGTCGCAATTGATGGAGCAGGTGCTGGTGAGCGGGACTGCAGCGAGCGCGAAGTCGTTAGGCTTCAAACTGCCGGCCGCAGGCAAAACCGGCACGACCAACGATTACAAGGACGCCTGGTTTATCGGCTACACCAGCGCCATCACCTGCGGCGTCTGGGTCGGTTTCGACCAACCGCAAACAATCATCCCGCGAGGTTACGGCGCTGCGCTGGCCTTGCCGGTCTGGACCCAAGTCATGACCAAAGCGGCGCTGCGTTATCCCGCGCAGCCGTTGCAACCGACCATGCCGATGGCGCGCGCGACGGTCTGTTCCATCTCGAACCATCTGGCCACGACCGGATGCAACGCCGCCGGGACTGCGTACGAAATCACCCTGCCGGAGGACAAGGTGCCGCAAGTGGTGTGTGAAATTCACGGCGGCACTCAGACTGAGTTCGCGCAGAAGTTGCAGGACATGGAACAAAAGGCCGGCGCGCTTCCGAACCGTCTCTTTCAATCGTTCCGGAAATTCTTCGGCGGCAAATGAGGGTGACAATTAGCTAATCATGCCGGTCACACTTTTCCGCATCGCGGCGATTCTTTGTTTCCTTGCGGTCGCTCTGGGTGCGTTCGGCGCGCATGCCTTGAAAGCGACGCTGCAGAGCAGCGGGATGCTCGAGGTTTGGAATAAGGCCGTGCTCTACCATTTCCTGCATGCGGTCGCGCTCGTCGCTCTGGCCTTGCACGGCGCCAGCAATCGCGCCGCCTATTTCCTGATCCTCGCCGGTATTCTCTTTTTCAGCGGCAGCCTCTATGCGCTGGCGTTGACGAATGTTCGCTGGCTCGGCGCGATCACACCGCTGGGCGGGCTCTGTTTTCTCGCCGGATGGGCCTGGCTGGTCATTGCGCCACCGCGATAGCGGTCTTGCAACGGGGGCTTTCGCATTTGAGCCGTCGCTGATATTCTGCCGCCGCTGATGTTTATCCACTTGCTCGAAACGCAGAAGACCGTCCTCACCGCGATCATTTTCGTGGCGACGTTTTTCATCGCGCTCACGATCGGCCGATTACTCAAACGCCGCGCAGGGGTGAAGCTCGGCATTCCCTTCCAGCTTTTTTGCCTCACCCTCGCCTTCTACGCGGCGATCTGGTTTTACGGAGTGGAGGGCGAATGGCGCAAACATGTCGACGCCGCCGCCATTCTCTTAAGCACGGCTTTTATTGTCGCCCTGCTAGATCGCTATCTCTGGGGCGGCTATTTCGAAAAGAAACGCCAGACCCCGATCCCGGAATTCCTCCGCCAGGTCGTGGCGCTTTTCATTTACCTGATCGCAATGCTGGTGGTGTTGAGCACCGTTTATCACGCCCAGACCCAGCTCAAGGGCCTGCTGGCCGGCTCTGGCATTGCCGCGATCGTCATTGGCTTCGCGACCCAGGATCTTTTCGGCGGGATCATCGCAGGGATCGCCTTGCAAATCAGCCGGCCCTACAAAGTCGGCGACTGGCTCAACATTCAGGATCGGTTTGCGGAAGTGATGGAGATCAATTGGCGTTCGACGCGGCTCCGGACCAACGACGCGATTTACCTCGACGTTCCGAACTACCAGATCGCGCGCGGAACGATCATTAACCTGCATTACCCAACGCAGGCGCATGCCATGCGATTGCGCGTAGGCGTGGACTACAATGTCCCGCCGAACCGCGTGAAAGACTCGCTCCTCCGCGCCACCTCGACCGCCGAAGGCGTCATGCCGGAGCCGCATCCTAAGGTTTTTGTGATGGATTTCGCCGAATCCGCCGTCGTTTACGAAATCAAATTCTGGATGGGCAACCACGCCGCCTATAACGATGTTTGCGACGCGATCCGGACCAATATCTGGTACGAATTGAAACGTCAGCGAATCAGGATCCCGTTCCCGATCCGGACGCTGCAACTGGAGCGCCGGCGTTTACAAACCATTCCGGAGGGCCATGCCGAAGCCCAGGCCATATTGCGCGGCGAACCACTCTTCGATTGTCTAGACGATACGCAACTGGACAACGTCCTGCACAGCGCGCGCATCAATCATTACGGCCGCGGCGAACGCGTGATCGAGGAAGGAGCGGATGGTGACTCGATGTTCATTGTGTTGCGCGGGAGCGTGCACGTTTCCGTTTTGCGCAATGGCTCCCACATCCGTCTCGGGAGCATGCGGTCTGGCGATTGTTTTGGCGAAATGTCTCTGCTTACGGGCGAACGGCGTTCGGCCACGATTCGCGCGGACAACGACTGCGAAGTCCTGGAGATCAGCAAAGAAGTCATGGGCGAGATCATGCGGGATTCGCCGCAGTGCCTGACACAGCTCAGCGAGATATTGGCCAAGCGAAAACTCGAAGGTGAAGGCATTCTGCGCGACACCCTCTCGGACGATTCCGCGGAGAAGGAACGCGAGTATCGCGCCACGTTTCTCGGCCGGTTGCGGCAGGTTTTCGAGCTCTAAGCTCCGACGCGCGATCCGCGCGGATTTACCCGTTGCCAGCGAGGGAAAACTTACTAAAGTCCCCCACTTTCAACGGAGCCGTTATGACTTTCCTCGCCTTCAACATTCTGCACTCCGGTGTCGCGCTTTCCATGGTCTGCGCCGCGGCCGGTCTGGCCTTCGCCTTTTTCCTGATCAAGGCCGTCATCCGGTTGTCCCCAGGAAACGAGAGAATGCGGCAGATCGCGGGCGCGGTAGAGGAAGGGGCTAAGGCCTATCTCAAACGGCAGGTCGTCACCATCAGCGCGATTGCCGTCGTCATTTTCGTTCTCCTCTTCATCTTTCGAGACAAATTCACCGCCATCGGTTTTGTGATTGGCGCTTTTTGTTCTCTCGCCGCCGGCTACATCGGCATGCGCATCGCGGTGCTGGCAAACACGCGGACCGCGCAGGCGGCCAGCCAATCCCGATCCGCGGCCATGCGCGTCGCATTCAACGGCGGCGCCGTCACCGGACTTCTCGTGGTCGGCCTGGCGCTGCTTTCCGTCGGCATCTTTTACACGCTCGCGAAGAATTGGATCGGCGCCGCGCTCGCGGTAAAAAGCCTCGTCGGCCTGGCGCTCGGCTCGAGTTTGATCAGCGTTTTCGCGCGACTCGGCGGCGGCATTTACACGAAGGCTGCTGACGTCGGCGCGGATCTCGTTGGCAAAATCGAGAGCAACCTCGAGGAAGATGATCCGAGAAATCCCGCGACCATCGCCGATAACGTCGGCGATAACGTCGGGGACTGCGCCGGCATGGCTGCGGACGTTTTCGAGACCTACGCCGTCAGTTTGATCGGCGCGATTCTCGTCGGAGCGCTTACCCTCGCGAATTATCCGGAAGCGATCATCTATCCGTTCGTGCTCGGCGGCATTTCCGTTCTCGGAGCGATCATCGGAATTCTGTTCGTGAATATCAGCGGCGGAAAACCGGGGACGGTCCTGATGGGCGCAGTCGGTGCGAGTGCCCTGGTCTCGGCCATATTATTCTGGCCCGCGACGCATCTGCTTTTCCCGAAGCCGGTCGAAATCGCCGGCATCGCCCGTTCCGCGAACGATCTCTATTTCGCGTCGCTGGTTGGGCTGCTCATGACCGGAATCGTTGTCCTGATCACGAATTATTACACCTCCACTGCATATGCCCCGGTCCGCAAGATCGCGAAGGCGTCTGAAACCGGTCACGCCACCAACATCATCGCCGGCCTCGCCATCGGGCAGCATGCAACGGCGTTGCCAGTCGGCTTTATCGGCATCGCCATTCTCCTTAGCTTTCATTTCGCCGGCCTCTACGGCATCGCCATCGCCGTCATGAGCATGCTTTCGATGGCCGGCATCATCATCTCGCTCGATGCGTTCGGTCCCATCACCGATAACGCGGGCGGCATCGCCGTCATGAGCAATCTGCCGAAAGAGATTCGCGGGATCACAGACGAGCTCGACGCCGTCGGCAACACCATGAAGGCGGTGACGAAAGGTTACGCGATTGCGTCCGCAGGCCTCGCGGCGCTGGTGCTATTCGGTTCCTACGTCGAGGAACTGAAGGCGCATTTCACGGCCGGCGGCCGGGCCTATTCGTTCCAATTTTCTTTGACCGAACCAAAGGTCATCATCGGCCTGTTCATTGGCGGGTTGCTGCCATTTATTTTCACGGCCTTTAGCATGGATGCGGTCGGCAAAGCCGCGGGCGCTGTCGTGCGTGAAGTGCGGCGGCAATTGACCGCGAAGCCCGGGATTCTAACCGGCGCCGATACGCCGGACTACGGAACCTGCGTCGACATCGTGACCAAGGCGGCGCTGCGCGAAATGATCGTGCCGGCATTGCTGCCCGTCGTGTTCGTCATCGCCGTCGCGATGATCAAACCGCTTGGCCCCGTCGTGCTCGGTGGTCTTCTCGTCGGCACAATCGTCACCGGCCTCTTCGTCGCCATCGCGATGACCTCGAGCGGCGGCGCGTGGGACAACGCCAAGAAATACATCGAAGAAGGAAACCTCGGCGGCAAAGGCTCGTTCGCGCACGCCGCGTCGGTCACCGGCGACACCGTCGGCGATCCCTACAAAGACACCGCCGGCCCCGCGATCAATCCGATGATCAAAGTCGTGAACATCGTCGCGATCCTGATCATCCCGATTTTCTTTTAGACGTAGTCGTTAGGTGGATCGCGCGCTCCGCCGCGCGATGCTCAAAGAATGCCGGCCAAGCCAGCGAGCTAAGACCTTCCCGACAATCTGGCTTCCCGGCGCGTGGCCGAAAAGAACGGCATGACTTTCGAAAAAGAAAGCGTCTTGCGCGGATTTTCCACAATTGTTTTTGGAATCAGCCGCAGCGCGGCTAGCGAAATTTAGCTGCAGCCGTCACTGGCGGCAGGGGATCGAAGTTTATGGAGCGCCGTGTGCCGCGCCTGACGGCGAACTACGGCATCGAATCAAAAGACCGAGACTAGACTTTCAGGTAGCGGCGCGAGGGCTACAATCACAGACTAACGCCTTCTGGCCTGCTTTTGGCCTGCTTTTGGCCTGACTCCTTTGGCTTGACTTCAGACTGACCTATGGCCTGACTTCTTTGGCCTGACTCTCAAACGTTTGCCCTACAGCGCGTCTCATTGTTGGTTTGCCTCGGACCGCAGCTTCTTGCGGTTTCGATGCTCGATCCAACTGACGACGCCAGCTGTAAGAAGAGACGCGGCGACGGAAGGAACAAACCAGATGGTAAAGAATAGGAGAAACCATGCTCGCAGTTCGGCATCTTGCAGACGCGCCAGATTCGGAAGCCAGTAAAGAGCTGTTGACACGACGGGCGGAATGATCAGCGCGAAAACGAAGCGAAGTGCCGTCGAGAAGTAGGCACACACTGCCAACTCAGCGATAATTGAAGTCAACAGTACAACGAGTAATCCCTGTTCAATGCTCATCGTGGGCATTGCCTATGGCCTGTGATTCTCGCTCATTGCTCTCTATTAGAACATTCTCGACGTTGCGCGGCACGCTTTGAACGCGTCGATCTGCGGCTGATGACGACGGCAGCTATAACGGCGGGGTTGAATCGCGTGATTCGTGCCGCTGAACGAATTCCTTCGCAAGCGCTCGATAGGCCCGTGCGCCTGTCCCATTCGAATCGTATTCGAGGATCGATTTGCCGAAGCTCGGCGCTTCGCTCAAGCGGACGGTGCGCGGGATGACCGTATCGTAAACCCGCGCGCCAAAATGTTCGCGGACGTCGGCCACGACTTGCGTGCTCAGGTTCGTCCGGCTGTCGAACATGGTCATGACTATGCCGCCGATCTCGAGCCGGTCGTTCGCGCCGGAGTCGCGCACCTGTTCGATGATCCGAACAATTTTCACCAGGCCTTCCAGTGCGAAATACTCGCATTGAATCGGAGTCAATAATTCGTCGGCGGCGGCGAGCGCGTTGGTCATGAGAATGCCGAGCGACGGCGGACAATCGAGCAGGACAAAATCGAAAGTGTCGTCGGCGCGGAGCGGCGCGAGCGTGTCGGCCAGGCGGGTGAGGTGATTCTCCATGCGCGCGATTTCGACTTCGACGCCGGCGAGATCGAGATCGGCCGGGACAATAAAAACGCGGTCGACCCGCGTGGGCAGAATCTTCTCGGTAATCGAAACGCCGCCGAGGAGCGGATCGTAGAGACTCTCGCCTTCCAATTCCTGGAGACCGAATGAGCTGGTGGCGTTTCCCTGCGGATCGAGGTCGATGATGAGGATGCGCAAACCGGCCTCGGCCAGCGCGCATCCGAGATTCACGGAAGTCGTCGTTTTACCGACGCCGCCTTTTTGGTTGGCCACGGCGATTATTTTCATGGGCGCGGCACGATCTGCGTGCGCAATTCAAAAGTTCGCCGGCCGCCTGGCTCGCGCGCGTTCCCGGTGTCCGCCTCCTGCCAGAGCAATTGCTCCGGGTTCGGCAGCATCTCGATCACTTCCAACTCGCCGGATTTCGTCAGCCAGCGATGAAACACTTCGAGGAACAGGTAGCTCTCAAGATCGATATAGACCGGCTTCGTATCTTTATCGCGGCCTTCCGCTCCGCTGCGGCGCAACGCCTGTTCGCTCGGGCGAATGTAAACATGGCGCGGCCAGCCCTTCGCCGCGCGCAACGATTCGATGGCCAACACGAGACCGCGCGAAACGCCGGTGAATTTTCCCGCGGGCAATTCCTCCAGGCGGACCGTCCACGAGCGGCGTTGCACGATCACTTTGCCACAACGCAAACGCGGCATGTGCGGCGCGCGCCCGAAGAGAAAGGGATGAAAGCCGAGCGGGATGACCCACGCGCGCGCAAACGAGCCGAGATGTTCGTGCGATCCCCGGGTACGCAAGCAAACGTCGCCGCTGCCTTCCTCCACATACACTTCCGTTTCCGCGGGCGGGATCACTCGCCAGCGCGGATCGCCCCGCTGCGGCGCGACAAAATTTGTCAGACCCGGCATTGCATCCAGGACCCGCACCGTCGTCGTCGCGGTGAAATCGATGGCAAAGAAACCGAAATGAAAAGTGGGACGGCCCATAACCGTGCTGGCGAGGGCGCGGCCGAGCGCGGCATGATCGGGACAGGCCCAGTAGAAACCGTGATGAAGGAGGGCGACGGGCGGATGAAGTTCCGCGAGAATCCATTGATAGTCGCCGCGCTCCACCGCTTCCGCCGAGCTGGCCGCGATCTGCATGTCGGCCGAGGGATAGGTGTACTCATCGAATTTCGGATACTCAAAGTTCCGCCGGATGAAGTGGCAATCCTCAGCCGTCAGCTCCCATTCCTCGGCCTCGGCTCGGTTTTGCATTTGCTGGCGAAAGGCCGCTTTCACTTCCTGAAACGCCATGTGCGCGAGTCCAACCAAAGCCGGACCCGTGAGCGGCATGCGCATCTGTTCGCAAATCCGCAGGAATGCCGGAAGCGGGACCGCGCCGTTTTTGAGCGGCGCTTTTTCCAACACGCCGCGCAAACCCGCGGCCACACGGCTGGCGACGAAAGCGTAATTATCGCGCCAGAGATCGATCCAGGGCGCGGCGTCGATTGCGACTTCGTTGACGAGCTTCTCGCCGATGGAGAAACCGCAGTCGCGAAAACATTCTTCGCCGATCGGGTTGCTTGCTGAATAAAGAAAGCGGTCCGCGGTGGCGCGCGCGGCACCGAGGTTTTGCAACTGCCAACGAGCTTCATCCATTATTTGACCGCGTGAAGCCGTCGAAGATGCCTCCGCGAATTTTTCGGGCAGCGCGACAATCGGCTCAAGCGCGTTGAGCCAGGACGCCCGAGCAGAACCATCGCGCCATTGCCTTACGTCGGAAACAAGAACATCAAAGGCGTGCGGGTCGAGCGCCGGAACTTCGACTTCCCAGCGGAGGATGCCTTGCTCAGCGAGTCGTTCTAGCACCTCGGAGTTAACGCCTAACGAGTGGGCTGGCGTCTTCCCATCGCAGCGATTCAGGAGGGCGATCGTCTCGGAATTGAGCGCCATGGTTTCGCCGGTGTCGGTAAAGACAAATTCGTTGCCTTCGATCCGGCCGTTCGGATGGAGGCGCGGGGCGAGCTCGGCGCGAATCTCCGGGTCGGTGTTCATCGCAGCCGCCACGCCATGCGCGGTCCAGCGTTCCAGGAAAGTCTCGCGCTGCGCAATTCCCGGCACGGGGTCCAATTTCAAACCGGTCAGGGCGGGGTCGATCGTCCCCCACCCGCCGGGGCCGAATTCGCTCAACGTATCGTTCTTTGCGCAGACGCGCTGCAAGTACAAAAGCAGGTGCCGCTCGCGGGCGCGTTCCCGTTTCTTGCGTGGCGGCAAAGGACCGGTTTCGAGTGGGCTCTCGGTGAGCAAGTCAGCCAGTACTTCGCGGACGCCGGCGCCTCCGAATACAAGGTAACGAGACGATACGGTCCGCGTGGATTCCAACAGCCTGACGCGGGTAGCGCCAAGTTCGTCTTGGAGAGATTGCTCCAGACGAGCCTCCGCGCCGGCCAGACTAGACGCGCACTCCCAGCAGTGCGCAAAAGCCCGCGATGGCGCATCTCCAACAGGCGGTGTCGTGCCCGATCGAATCGCCTTGCGCCAGGCCCGAAACAATTCCTCGGAAAGACCGTGGCCGGGGTGCCGAAGTAGATTTTCCACCTCGGCTTTCGCCCGGGCAAAATCGGTTTGCCTAACGAGCAGTTCTCGCGCGAGTCTTGCCGTCTCGACCGTGGCCAGTTTTTCCAGAACGTCGAATGGCACCCCGGCCATGCGGATCAGAAAGATGGGCGCTACGCGATACGAGGAGCCGGACACTTGTTCAACAGAACGGAAGCGGCTCGCAGTGACAAGCGAAAGTCATTAGGCGCGCGCTGTAGTCACGGCGCTCAGTCGGCGCGTGAAAGCAACGATGACACGGCGACAGAGCGCCGTGGCTACAGCCCCGAACCAGAGCAGTCCAACCGCTCTAATTATTCTGAAGCGGCAACCGAATCGTGAAAGTCGCGCCGGTCTGCGGAGTGCTATCGACCTTGATCGAGCCGTTGTGATCTTCGACGACCTTCTTCGTGATGTAGAGACCGAGCCCGGTACCGCTCTTGCCTTGTTTGGTCGTAAAGTACGGGTCGAAAATTTTCGCCATCTGGGCCGGCGCGATCCCGTATCCGGAATCCTCCACCCGGACGTCCACGTAGAAATCCTTGCGCATGCAACTGATCGTGACCGATCCCTTCTTCTCGGCCGAAGCCTGCAAAGCATTGATGATTACGTTTTGGATCGCGCGCGTTATCTGCACGGAACTTCCCATGAGCGTGCAAGGGTCCTCGCAAATATCGCATTTCAATTCGACGCCGTTTTGAACGGCCATCGGTCCGACTCCTTTCACAACTTCCTGGACGATGGCAGAGATCGAGATCGGCTTATGCGGCGCGGCCTCCTCGCTGCCGTAGCTTTGCCACATCGTGAGCAGCTCGCGGCAAAGCCGGACGTTCTGCTCGATAATATTCAGCTCTTTCGCGGAGGTGGTATTGGCGGCGCCGTTCTCTTTTTCGGATTGCTCCAGCTTCTTGGCCAGCAACTGCACATAACCCCAGACGATAGTGAGAGGATTTCCGAGGTCGTGGACAAATTCCGCGGAAGCCTGACCTAACGAGGCGAGCCGCTCTTTTTGGGCGAGCTCCGTGAGGAGCCGGTTGTTTAGCTCCTTGATTTCAGCGGCAGCATTGACGCCGGTGCGATGGAGTCGGGTACGTTCCACATTGCGGGCGATAACTTCCCGCATTTCACGCGCATCAAACGGCTTGCTGATGTAATCGTTCGCGCCCAGGCGCAACGCTTCCTGCGCGGTCTCGAGCGCGCCGAAGCCGGTCAGCATGATGACGGCAACGTGCGGGTCGATCTCGCGGATCTTGCGCAAACCATCGATGCCGCTCGTCCCCGGCATGCGGATGTCGCTGATGACCGCGTCGGGTTTTTTCTCGCGGAGAATACGCAGACCGGCCTCGACGTTGTCGGCGGTGTAAACCTGGTAGTTCGGCTTTAACAGCATCCGCAAACTTTCGCGCGGACCCATTTCGTCATCGATGACAAGGACTTGAGGGAGATCGGAGGCAACCATCATTGAGGTGGGAAGAAAGCTAAGGTCATGCCGCGCGAACAGTGTATATTAGGAGTCCCCTCGCCGTCGAATCGGCGTCTGTGAGCTTGAAACTTTTTCGTTCAGACACAAGATGTACTTGTGAATAAGTCGAAGATTTGGTGAATAACATCAGTCCCATTGTGCAGAAAAACATAATGACTGGATTGAGTGTAATCGCTAGAATGCGCGGCTCCGTGGTGAAAATCCGAATCAATCATATATGAACAGGCGTAACCGCGTTGTCGTCACCGGCATGGGTGTTGTCGCGGCCAACGGCATCGGCCTCGATGCCTTCTGGAGTTCGCTCGTCGCCGGCCGCAGCGGGGTGGGACCGATTACCCGTTTTGATGCGACCGCCTTCAAGAGCCGGATTGCGGGCGAAGTAAAAGATTTTGAGCCGCTCGATTACATCGACCCCAAGTTCAAACCGAAACGAATGGCGCGGCACACGCAATTCGCTCTCGCCGCGATGAAGATGGCGTTGGCCGACGCGGACTATGAGCCGGCGAAATATTTTATCGACCATCCGATACCGGTGATGCTCGGCGTGAGTACCACTGCCATGGACATTCTTGAGGATTGTTGGAGCGATCTTTCGCGACGCGGTCCGCGTGGAGTCAGCGCCGGCGTCGTAGATTGCCAACCCCAAGCTGCTACCCAAATGCTGACGATGGCTCTTGGGATATCGGCGCGCGCTACCACCATCGCATCAGCATGCCCATCGGGCCTGGACGCGATAGCGTGCGCGGCTGCCATGATTCGGCAAGGGGAAGCGGATATGGCCGTGGCCGGAGGAACTGATGCAACGATTACTCCGCTGTCGATGGCCAGCTTTGCCGCGGCGGGCTTGAGTTCGACGAGAAACACGGAACCGGAGCGCGCCAGCCGCCCTTTTGATCTGTTGCGAGATTCAGGAGTCATTTCTGAGGGTGCCGGAATGTTAATTCTCGAGAATTATGAGACTGCGATAGCGCGCGGGGTTTTGCCCTATCTCGAGATCGTGGGCTATGGCTCGCAGGGTGATAATTACGGCAGCGATGAATTATTTGGGCTGGGCCAAACGATGCGAATGGCACTCGATTGTGCCGGAAAAACGCCTGAGGACATCGATTATATCTGCGCTTATGGACCGGGCCACCCCGCGCTCGACATCGTGGAAACCGACATGATCAAACGTGTCTTCAGGCACCGTGCGTATAGTGTCCCCATCAGTTCGATCAAGGGTGTAACAGGTAACGCGCTTTCCGCCGCTGGCCCGCATCAGGTGATCACGTGCGGTTTATGCTTTAAGCACAACATCATCCCGCCGACCGCCAACCACGAATTTCCCGATCCCCGCTGCGATCTTGACTATGTAGCGGGGCGTTTCCGTAATCGAAAGATCAATACCGCGTTGATCAACGTGCGTGGGCTGGGTGGAGGAAACAGTAGCCTCGTTGTCCAACGCGTTGTCGAATGAATATTGAATCCCTCCCATTATGGTTAGCGCTTATTATGCAGTTAGGGCTCGGCCTGGCAGTTTTCCGGTCGAATTCCAAGAGTTACGCTAACCAGAGTTTCCTGCTCGTTTCGGTAATCCTCTCCGCGTGGCTCGTTTCGCTGCACTTCGCCTTCAGTGCCACTCAAGCAGGCCAAGCTGCGCTCTGGATCCGCAACGCATCGGCCAGCGGACCTCTCATCGTAAACGGATTCAATCTGCTAAGACTTGCCATCCTTTGCCGGGAGAAAGGATGGCGCGACATCTGGAGACGTTCAGTCGTCTTAGCAATTCCGAGCCTGGCAGTAATGGCGATCTGTTATACCCCCTTGTTCCTGCGCTACGCGGAACTCCGAAATGGACAGATCCCGCAGCCCATTTACGGCCCGTTGTTTCCGTTTTACCTAGGGTTTTTCGCAATCGCAGTGCTCGCGGTAATCGGTCTATACGTGCGGGATCTACGACAGACCAGCGGAATGCGGAAGGTCGAACTCGGGTTCGTCGTCGCCGGCTGCGCGATACTATTCGCATTGGTCGCGTTTACGCCGGTTTTTGTGAACCGAGACGTCGCGGTGAGATTCGCGCCGTTCAGGGTCGTGATTTTCAGCCTGATCATCGCCTACGGCATCTCGACCCGGAAAATCATGGAGGTGGGATTTTTCTTCCGCCGGGTCACGTCGTACGCTGTCCTCACCGCCTATTTACTCGCGATTTACGGCTTGGTTTGGTGGCTTGTTTTCTCCGCCTTTCGACCAGTTTTCGGGGATAGCACTCAATCTATCGCGCATGTCACGGCCGCATTGGTTTTGGCCTTTGCGATGGCTCCGGCGCGAGGCGTCTCACAATCCCTGGCGAACCGCCTCTTTGTCGGCACGCGGGGGTTGGATTTCCGCTCAACCATGAACCAGGCGTCGGCAATCTTGAAGTCTGTCACCACCTTGAGCGATCTACTCAATCGCTTCGCTAAGACCATCGGCGAAGCGGTCGGGACGGATCGCGTCTTGATTCTCCTGTCGGAGAAGGACGCGTATGTGCAGCATTATCCGGTTACCCAGCCGGATTCGGGCGTCGGTGAACTAAAATTAAGTCGGGACGAGGCGACGATTTCTTATCTCGCCACGCACCAGGAAGCAATCGTGCTCGACGAGTTGCATCGCATTCGCGCAACCCCGGAACTGGAACGGGTGATGCAGGAGATGTTCGCGTTGAAGATCGCCGTCGCGTTGGGGATTTTTTCTCGCCATCATCTTGCCGGCGTCATGCTGTTGGGCACCCGGCTTTCCGGCCGAATCTACGGGGCGGTCGAGCAGAACGCCCTGCAAGTTCTTTGTGGCCAGCTCGCGGTGGCGATCGATAACGCGCAATTGTTCACGGAAGTTCAGAACGCGAGGATTTATAACGAGACGCTCTTGGAAAACCTGACGACCGGTGTGATCGCGGCCGGTGCGGATGAGCGGGTCACCGTTTTTAATAACGAAGCGGGGCAGATCACCGGTCTCAACCCGCGCGAGATCATCGACGGCTCGCTCGAGAATCTTCCGGCCGGATTGTGCGAAGTCCTGGTCGAGACCTTGCGCACCGGGGACCGCCAGGAACACGGCGAGCTGATTCTTCCCACGGGCGACCACAACGTCGTCGTGCGCGCCAGCAGTTCGATCTTCCACGGGCAACAGGGTGAGATGTTGGGCGCCCTGGTCGTGCTCACCGACATCACGGCGCTGAAACGCCTGGAGCTGCAAATTCGACGGAGCGACCGGCTCGCCAGTCTCGGCACACTCTCGGCCGGGATGGCGCACGAGATCAAAAACCCGCTCGTGTCGATCAAGACTTTTGCCCAGCTCCTGCCCGAGCGGTACCAGGATTCGGATTTCCGGGAAACATTTTCAAACCTGATCGGCCACGAAATCGATCGGATCGATTCTCTGGTCAATCAGCTCCTGCGTTTCGCGCGCCCGGCCAAGCCGGTCTTAGCGCCGATGCACGTGCACGAGGTGCTGGAAAAATCGCTCCAACTCGTTGGGCATCGCCTTTACCAAAAAGAAATCAAATTAACTCGTTCCTGGCAAGCCGATGTGGATACTATCCGCGCCGATGCCGACCAACTCGAACAAGTTTTTCTTAACTTTTTCCTCAACGCCATGGATGCGATGAATCTGGGCGGCGAGTTAAGTGTCGGCACCGAAATTCGCTCCGCGGATGAATGGGTGGCCGCGATCTCCGGAACCAACGGCGATGCGCACGAAGTCTTGCGGATCACGGTCCGCGATGACGGCGAAGGCATTCGCAGCGAAGATATCCCGCACGTTTTCGATCCGTTCTTTACCACGAAGGATTACGGCACGGGGCTCGGGCTATCCGTCGTGCACGGCATCATCCAGGAACATGGGGGACAGATCGAAGTGGAAAGCGAGCTTTCCAAAGGCACGGCCTTCCATATCCTGCTGCCACTCGTTCGGTTCAGCCAGAGCGTAGTCGCAGCATGATTCCGTCCCTGGCATGATCCCATCCCCTATTTGCATTCTCTACTCGCAGGACGCGGATTTTGTCCGGCGCGCCAAAGCTTTTCTTGCCGCGCTGGCGCAAGTGCGGCACGTCAGCTCCGCCGACCGCCTCGATGCTGTCCTTCAGCAAAGCAGCCCCGCGATTCTGCTCTTGGATTTGCGAGCGAAAGAAGCGCACGATCTGCTCCAGCAAATCCAGACCGGCTTCCCAGACATCCTGATCGTCGCACTCGGAACTCTGCGCTCGGAACCGCTCCGCGAGGCCGAGCAATCGGGCGTTTACGCGGCGGAGGATTTGCAAATCGATCGGCGCCGATTGCAGGCGTTAATTTCTCGCGGCTTCGAACATCTGCGTGTGCTCCAGGAGAATCGCGACTTGCGCGAGCAGGCCGTGGTGCCCTATGCGCCGGAACCGTTGCAGCGCATCGAAGCAGCCCCGGCGCGGCATGAATCGTCCTCGATGCCGCTGTTGCGTTTTCCGCGCGTCTTCCGCCGATTTGATAACGTCGAAGCTCTTTTGGCCAGCGTGGTGGAAGGCGTGGCTGACGCCACTGGCGTTGGCCGGGTCGGCATTTTTTCCAAGATCCGGCAGAGCGATCGCTATCGGCTTCGGGCCGGTTTACGTTGCCTGCCGGAAACATACGAGATCGAATATGGCGAACGCGATGCGCTGGTGCGCTGGTTCGAATTGCATGCGCACCTGATTGCCCGGAGCAACCTGACCCAGGCGATCGACCAGGGGCAGCGCACCTTGATGCGGCGCGCGCTGGATACCTTCGGCGCCGAAGTGATCGTGCCGCTGCACGCCCGGGGCCACATCATCGGCTGGCTCTTTTTCGGCCACCGCGTCACCGGGCAACGATTTGATTATCACGATCTCGAAGGTCTCATGCTTCTTGCGGAACACGTTTCCACGGTTTTGGAAAACGCGCTGCTCTATGAGGAAGTCACGCTCCAAAAAACTCTCGCGGAAACGCTCCTCAAATCGATCCCGCCGGGGATCGTCGCCACCGATGAGGAAGCCACCATCCGATGGTTTAATCCCACCGCCGAACAAATCCTGGGTGTCGATGCCAGTGACGCTCTGAATCAACCGGTCGAAGCGGTGGGCGGACGTCTGGCTGCTTTCCTGCGCGAAACTCTCGACGCCCGCGAAAATCTGCCGGCCCGGCAATGGATCGATCCCAACACGCGCCGCTCCCTCTCCGTCGAAACGCGGCGGTTGGTCGACCAGAAAAATCCGCTCGGAGCGGTCGCAGTGGTCCACGACCTCACTGCCGAAGATAATCTTCGGCAGAAACAAGACCTGGTCGACCGGGCCGCGTTCTGGACCGATCTGGCGGCGAGCATGTCGCACGAGATTCGCAACCCACTCGTCGCGATCAAGACCTTTGCTCAGCTTCTCCCCGAGCGTTTCGACGACGCCGATTTCCGAAAAGACTTTAACGAGATCGTCGTGCAGGAGATCGATCGACTCGATAAAATCATCACGCAGATCAACAACTTTGCGCATCCCACCGAGCTGGTCATGAAACCGATCGACGTTCGGTTGTCGGTGAAGAAAGCGATCGAACTGGCGCGCGATCGCGTTGCCAAAACCGGTGTGACGATCGACACGACCTTGCCTAACGACCTCCCGAAAGTGCTGGGAGACGAGGATGCGCTGACCGAAGCGTTCGCGCATTTGGTCGCCAACGCCGCGGAAGCCACCTCCGGGCAGAGTAAACCGCGAATCACCCTCGCGGCAAAACCAATCCGCGAAGGGGATCGGACCAGCGGCGTGCTCGTAACGATTCAAGATAACGGCAAAGGCATCGCGCCCGACTTGCAGGAGAAAATATTCTCACCCTTTTGCACAACGAAAGCCCGCGGCATGGGATTGGGCCTGCCCATTGTGAAACGAACGGTCTTCGATCACAACGGCCGGGTCGATATCGATTCCAACCCGCATGGGACTTCCGTGAGCATCATGCTCCCGACCGGCCAGTAAAGAATTCAGATTTCGGATTGCCGATTTCAGATTTAAGGTGCCATCCTTTCCGGGCGGCGCCTGGCTCCGTCCCGCCTGATCGCAATTCACCCTGACATACCACTATGATCGTCACCACCGCTCAGCTCTACAAAGTCGCCTACGGAAAATTCGCCGTCGGGGCGTATAACATAAACAACATGGAACAGCTTCTGGGGTTGTTCCGCGGCAACGTCCAAAGCAGCGCGCCCTTCATCATCCAGCTTTCGAAAGGCGCGCGAAAATATGCGGACAAGCGCATGCTCGAGGCGATGATTCGCACCGCGGAAGGGATGTTTCCCGAGGCGATTTTCGCCGTCCACCTCGATCATGGCGACGAAGAGACCTGCTACGACTGCATCTCCTCGGGTTTTTACAGCTCCGTCATGATCGACGCGAGCCACGAATCGTTCGAAGAGAACATCGCTATCACCAAACGAGTGGTTGATCGTGCGCACGTCAAAGGCATCAGCGTTGAGGCTGAGCTCGGGCAGCTCGGCGGCGTCGAGGAGGACATCAAGGTGGACGAAGGCCACGCCTCTCTCACCAATCCGACGGAAGCCGTGGAATTCGTCAAGCGGACTGGCTGCGACTCGCTGGCTGCCGCGATCGGCACCAGCCACGGCGCCTACAAATTCAAAGGCCAGCAAAGTCTCCACTTTGAAGTGATCGAGGAAATCAAAAAACTGATCCCGGGGATGCCGATCGTGATGCACGGCAGCTCCAGCGTGCCGGTGGAAGAGGTGCGGCGCATCAACGCAGCCGGCGGCCAGCTCGACCCCTCCGCTCGCGGCGTGAACGAGGAAGAATATCTTCCGGCGGCAAAACTCGGCGTCACCAAAGTGAACATCGATACTGATGGCCGCCTCGTTTGGACCCGGGTGCACCGGGAATATTTTCGCGATCATCCGGCCGAATTCGACTTCCGCCCGCCGGGCAAGATTTTTGTAGAGGAATACGCGAATTTCATCGCGCACAAGAACGGGAAGCTCGGTTCCGCCGGGCAACTCGATGCCATTCGAGCCAGCCTGAAGAAGTAAGAGCAAAGATTTTCGCGGCAGACAATTCTTGCGGGGGTCCGCTACGCTTTGGGCGGGGAATTGCGCCGGCCCGGGAGAAAATTACCCCGCAGACGAGGTTGGCAAGGTTAGTGCTTATACTGGTTATAGTAATTATAACCAAAGCTCTAATATGAAAATGCTCACCCGCGACTCCTTCGAGTTCCTCCTCATCGATGACGACCCCGCCATCACCAAATTTCTCGTCACCTATCTCAAGCAAAAAAGCCACACCTGCGAATTCCTGACCGAAGGATTCCAGACCGCCGCCTGGCTCGAACATCACCGCTGTGATGTCGTCGTGGTCGACCTCAACATGCCCAAAGTAGATGGCATTTCCCTCATCACTTTCATCCGTGAGATGAGCCAGAATCTTCCCATCATTGTTTTCACCGGCGTCGGATATGACGAAGAGCGGATGCATGCCGCGTTGCGCGCGGGAGCCAACGGCTACGTCAGCAAGAACCTCCCGATCGAACAACTTTATTGCGTCCTGTCGCGCGTGCTCGCTACGTGCCAGCAGCGCGCCCGCCGCGAAGCGCTCGTCCGGCCGCATCACGCGCTGGCCGGCGCCGCATAGCCGAACAACTCCGGGCCCTTCCTAACTCGGCGACGCTTCCTCGAGAAGCCAGCGCAATGCTTCCGCCGAAATGCATTCGGCCCCACAGGCGCCCGCGGTTTCCTGTTCTAAAATGTCATTGGTCGCGACCAGAAGTTTGAAACGCTCGCCATACTTGCTCGCCAGCCTTTCGATGATGGAATCAGCGCTTTGGCCAGCGCGCGAATAAAAGATCTGGATCTCGCCCGGCTCCGAGCTCGCACTCACGGCAGATCCTTTCCCGTCGAAAACAACCGCCACCCGAGTTCCGGTCCAGTCCTGATAATCACGCAATCGTCTTGTGAGCGCTTCCCGGGCGAGCGACGTGCGGCGCCCGTGCAGCGCGCGCAATTCCGGCCACGCGAAAATCACGCTATGACCGTCGACAATCAGATACTGCGCGCGCACTTCGCGTCCTACCTTTGGTCTCCGCGAAGTCGGGCGGCGACCCGAAGGTTCCTCCTACGATTCCGCTGAGGCAGCAGCCTGCTTCCGGGGTTTTGGCTTGCTCTTCGGGACGACTTCCCGTCGGGCGGGAGCGGCCTTCGCCGCCACCTTTTTGCGATCCAAATAAGCGGCGCGGCGCCGTCGTTTCACTCTCACCCGATGTTGCTGACCCATATGGCGTTCTATAGGTTGGAAGTCCGGTTGGCGCAACGCGAAATGAGATTGCAATGGAGGCGCGCGATTTCATACGATTTCGCTGTTGTCCGATGCCTTCTCTTTTCCTTTGCGCGTGATCACTTCGAAAACACTGATCGCCGCATCCGTTGCGTTGCTTGCGCTCTCGGCGATTTTCGGCCTTCTAAATACCCAAAGAACCCGAAATTTGCGCGCCGTCGTCGCGCAAAGCGAAACTACCCGTCAGACTGAGGAACAGCTTCGGGTCAAACGCGAAAAGGAGTTGAAGGGGCGCGAAGCGGCCGTGTCTGCCGCGAATGCGAAGTTCGGCGATACCCAAACAAAAGCGGCCAGCACCGAGGCCGAACTCCTCAAGGTTCAAACCGAAAAAAACGATCTCCAGGCGAAACTGCGCGCGAACGAAACCGAAATCGCCGAACTGCGAAAGCGGATCGAGAGCGCGGATGCGAAGCCGGTCGCGGGGGCCGCTCCCGCCACCGGTGCGACCGCCGAGTTACAAGCCCAACTCGCCGACGCGAAGAAGCAGTTGGATGCCGCGGAGCGCGAGAAAGTCTTGCTTGCCGATAAGATGAAGAACACGCAGGAACGATCGACGCAGTTGGAAACCGAAAAGAAACACCGGCCCACGGTCGTGGGAAATCCAGGCATTCGCGGCACCGTTCTGGCGGTGAACCAGGCTTACAATTTCGTGGTCCTGAGCCTCGGCGGCCGCCAGGGGGTCGAAGCGAATACGGAAATGCTGGTCCTGCGCGGCGGCTCGTTTATTGGGAAAATTCGCATTTCCTCGGTTGAACCGGCGACGGCCATCGGCGATATCATCACCAGCAGCCTGGCGCGCGGCGTCCAGGTGCAACCCGGTGATACTGTCGTTTATGCTGGCACTAATTCCTGATCCCGTTCGATCGAAACTGATGAGAATCGCGCTGATTGTTTTTGCGGCGAGCGTGCTCGCCTCCTGCGCCACCAAGGACACCCCTCCCTTGATCGCCGATCCCAACGCCTCTGGCGAAACCGCCCTGCCTTGGAATCAACAGCAGAAGTGGGAGCGAGAAGGCGAGATGGCCGGGCTCAACCAGCAACGCCGGTAACGGCCCGGATTCAAATCCAAAATCCCGGTGGGATGACCGCGTTCTTCGGCACGACTACGATCCCGTCGCGGATAAAATAATTGTCCGCATCGAGATCGGGCGGCTTTCCTTCCGGCGTAATCACGACCCCGTCGGCGATGCGCGCATTCTTGTCGATAATCGCGCGATCGATTACGCAATTGCGCCCGATGCCGATCGGCGGCAACCCGCGTTGCGTGCCGGGATCCGTCTCATAATAATCGGCGCCCATCACGATGCTGTTTCGAATCGTCGCGCCGCTCTGGATGATGCTGCGAACGCCGACCACCGATCGCTCCAGATGCGCGTCGGAAATGATGCAGCCATCCGCGATGATGGCCTGTCGCAACGTCGCCCCGTTGATCTTGCTGCCGGGCAGAAAACGCGGGTGCGTGTAAATCGGCGCGGTCGCGTCAAAAAAACTGTACTGCGGGAGCAAGTCCGTCAGATCGAGATTCGCGTCATAAAACGCCCGGATCGTTCCGATATCCTCCCAGTAGCCGTTGAAAACATAACCGCTCACCTGCCGTTCCTGAATGGCCTGCGGGATGATGTGTTTTCCAAAATCGACCAGATCGTTGTCGAGGCATTCCACCAGGACGTTGCGATTGAAAACGTAGATGCCCATCGACGCCTGATATAATTCTGCGTCCGGGGCCGAGCCGGTCGACGCCAGCAGTTCCGGACCCATCCTGAATTCGTTCAGCACGGCCGGGTCCTTCGGCTTCTCCACGAAATGGGTCACGCGGCGGTCCGCATCGCTCAGCATGATTCCGAAATCCGAGGCCTGTTCGCGCGTGACCGGTTTGATCGCGAGCGTGATGTCGGAGCCGGAGCGGATGTGCTGATGCAGCAGCGCGCGAAAATCCATCCGGTAAAGCTGATCGCCGCTGAGGATGATATAATAATCGAACGGCTGCTCGAGGAAGTAGCGCATGTTCTGGCGGACCGCGTCGGCCGTGCCCTGATACCATTGCGAGCCTTCCGGTGTTTGCTGCGCGGCCAGGATGTCCACGAAGCTGCGCGAAAAATTATCGAATTTGTAGCTCGCCTGGATGTGGCG
>QHBM01000047.1 GCA_003244145.1 Chthoniobacterales bacterium | reverse complement strand
CGCCCTACACGCTCAAGACGCGGAATCGGAACGAATCGTCGTCAGCGCCACGCGCGTGGATACCCCGGAGGAAGAATCTCCGGCGAGCATCAGCGTGATTCGCTCGAAGGATTTCGAGATCACGCAGACGCGGCGCGTGGCCGACGCGTTGCGGGAAATTCCGGGTGTCTCCATCGCGCAGACGGGAGCGCCCGGACAACTCACTTCGGTCTTCACGCGCGGACTGCGCAGCGAACACACCCAAGTCCTGCTCGATGGAATCCCGATCAACCAAGGTCTCGCCGGGCTGTTTAATTTTGCCGATCTCACGATCGACGACATCGATCGGATCGAAATCGTCCGCGGGCCGCAAAGCACGTTGTACGGACCGCGCGCTCTCGCGGGCGTGATCCAGATTTTCACGAAACGAGGAGCGGGCGCTCCAACCGGCGAGCTCAGCCTTGAGGCCGGATCGTTTTCGACCTTCCGAGAAAGCTTCGGGAGTTCGGGCGCGATCGGTCAGTTCGATTACTCGATCGGCCTCAGCCGGCTCGATACGGACAACGAGCGTCCGAACAATCAATACCGGCTGAGCAACGGGATCGCGAACGTAGGCTGGTCGCCCAACGAGCAGTTGCGCATCAGCAGCCTGTTCCTCTACTCGCTCGCGGACACAGGCAACCCGGATTCGATCTTCAATCCGAAACCGTTCGACAATTTTCTGACGGAGAAATGGCTAATCGCGCCGCATGTCGATTTCAAGCCGGTCGAGTGGTGGGAGCACAAATTAATCGTGAGCTACGATCACGAGCGGCAGGTGAACGATCCGAACCAGGACGGCTTCGTGGGCGCGACGCGCGCGTTGTTCGAGCGCACCACGGTCGATTATCAAAACGATCTGAGGCCGGCTTCCTGGCTCACGTTGACCACGGGTTTTTTCTACAGCCGAGTGAACGCGGGACAGGAACGTCCATTCGTCTCGCAGCTCTTCGGGCCGCAGCCGACCTTCATCGGCGATCATACCGAAGAGACGGCGGCGTTTCTGCAGGCGAGCATCACGCCATTCAAGGGATTGAATCTCGTCGCCGGTGGGCGGTTCGATCATTTCAATCAGTTTGGCGATGTCTGGACCTATCGGTTTGCCGGAAGCTATCTCATTGCGAAAAGCGACACGCATTTGCACGCGAGCGTCGCGACTGGATTCAGTCCCCCGACGAGTCAGGACAAGATCTTCGGGAATAACTTCGGACTGGAACCGGAAAAGGATCTCGGCTGGGACATGGGCGTGGAGCAGCGTTTTTACAGCGGACGCGTCGCGATTGGCGTCACGTATTTTCATAACGACCTGTCGAACCTGATCGGCTTCAACGGCCAGTTCGACACGCTGAACCTGGGCGCGGCGCGGACGCAAGGCGTGGAAGCGGAAGTGCGCATCACGCCAATCGAGGATCTCACCTTTCACGCGAGCTACACTTATCTCGACGCGGAGAAAACTTCCGCAGCCGATATCGCGCAGTTACCTGGGGCGCGTCTGCCGCGCCGACCTCGGAACGAAGTTTACATTTCGGCGTCTTATCTTTGGTGCAAGAAACTGCGGACGACAGTCGAAGCCAAATTCGTGAATGCGCGCGAGGAACTGAACTTCGGCGGACCCAATTTCGATATCGAGGATTACGCGTTCGTGAATTTCGCGGTGGAATACGAAATCAACGCGCGGTTTTCAGTCTTTGCGCGGATCGATAACCTAACGAACGAGCACTACTCCGAGGTATTCGGCTTTCCGGCGCTGGGACGGGCGGCTTACGGCGGCATTCGCGTTCGCTTTTAACGCCGCGTGGTAGGGCGCCGCCTGGTCGGGTTTATTCCAGGCTTCGTAAAGTTTGGCGAGACGCTGGCGGGCAAGTTTTGTTCGTGGACTGTTTGCGACCTGAGACTTTTTCAGGCTTTGGTGGCTTGGGCCTCCGGCAATACACCGAGGCCGAAGCCAGGATCAACACGACCCTCGAGCGCTCATCGGCTTGATCGCCGGCGCGGGCATGGTCGCGATCATTTTCCTGCTCGTCCGTCGCGGCGGAACGAACTTCGATATCGGAGATTACGCGTTCGTGAATCTCGCCGCGGAGTACGAGATTAACGCGCGGTTCTCAGTTTTCGCGCGCATCGATAGTATTACGAACGAACAATATTCGGAGGTGTTCGGCTTCCCGGCGCTGGGGCGTGCGGCATATGGCGAGTGAAGGTGCGCTTTTGGCCTTCGCGTCCACTAACTCGGTCGCCGATCAACTGGCTCAGCAAGCGACCTCGACAAACATCGAGAATTTCGTTAAGGCCTAAGCTACGTGCCCCCTGATGAAAATGACCGATCCCAATGCTGATGTAATTAAGGGATACAGATTCACTGCCACGCTGCAGCTCCGAACGCCATTGCGCATTCTTCAGCATCACGGCGAAGTTCGAGAATGGTCTGAGAATGGGCTGCCTCAATATGCGCAGTCACTTTGGGAGGGAATTTGGCTACCAGTCACAAAAACATGGGCGGAGCTAGCCGGCCCCGATGCCAAACTGCCGTCGACGAATTCATTCGATGATCGTATGTTCGATAATCTTTTCAGAAAAAAGCTAGTTGAGCGTGGCTTCACCCAAGATGAAGCAGCAACCGTGTTACCTGATGCAACGGCGAGCGACATTGGTCCGATTCCGCAGGATGGTGGAACCTACCTGGGTTTCTTGAAGGCATTCCGCCGCATTGTGGAATCCACGGCTTCACCTGACGAAAAACGTGAAACAATCGAGGCACTTCCGAGAGATCATCCTGACTATGCTAGATACATTTCTATCCACCGCGTTCGATCGGACCATTGGCTGGACCAATGGCTTGGATACGAGGGATGGCTTGAGATTCCTGGGGTTGGAGCCCGGATCGCGCGTCGCCTCTACGACGCCGGCTTGCGATCACGGAAAATAATAGAAGGCGCGAGCGACACACAACTTGCAACGATCAAAGGCATCGGCCGAGCGACTATTACAAAAATCAGGGCCGCGACGTCACAATTACGTTCTGCTGTTTCATGAAAAACTTCGATCTAAACATCGACAAGATTCTCGAGAACTGGGAATTGCCGCATGCGGTCAGAGAACTCATTGCCAATGCAATCGATGAATCCATCATCACGTCGACAAAGGCGCCAGAAGTATACCGGGATGAGCATGACTGGTGGCACGTTCGTGATTACGGACGGGGTCTTCGCTACCAAGATTTAATTCAAAGCGAAAATCCAGAGAAACTGAACCACTCCGCGGTTATCGGTAAATTCGGTATCGGCTTGAAAGATGCGTTGGCGACGTTTGAGCGCAAAGGAGTGCAGGTTCTGTTAAGATCGCGTTACGGCGACATCAGCCTCATTCGAACGACGAAACATTCATTCGAAGATCTGATCACACTTCACGCGACAGTAGATTCTCCCTCTATCCCTGAGATTATAGGAACCGATTGTGCCTTCTACGGTGTAGGAGATGATCTTATTGGCGCGGCCAAGAATCTATTTCTGAGATTCTCGGACCCAATTGTTTTGGATGAAACAAAGTTTGGTTCTGTTTTGCGATGTGTCGGGATGACTGGCGCTATCTTCATTAACGGCATGAAAGTCGCGGAAGAGCCGAATTTCCTTTTCAGCTACAACATCACTTCCCTTACGGCGTCGATAAAGAAAGCGTTGAATCGCGAGCGCCAAAATCTTGGTCGCTCAGCCTATTCTGATCGCATTCGTGCTATCTTACTATCGACTCGGGCGCCTGGCGTTGCACAGACGTTAGCGGACGACCTACAACGGATCCCTATTGGGACGGCGCATGATGAATTGGCATGGCTGGACGTCCAAGAGCATGCCGTAAGGTCGCTTAACAGCGTCCGTAAAGTCTTATTCGTCAGCAGTGAGGAAATTGTTGGTCGCCCCGATTTAGTCGAAGCTGCGAAAAGCGCGGGGTTCCAAATTCTGTCAGTGCCGGAGAACCTAGCTCGGAGAATCGCTGGAACCACCGACATGACCGGCAACCCGATAACCGAACTGCAGACGTTTGTTGAGCAGCACAATGCGTCTTTCGAATTCACATGGGTTGATCCCAACGCGCTTTCGAGCGCGGAGCAAATGAATTGGGCTCATCGCGAGCAAATACTTGAACTGATCGGGGGGCATCCAGCAGCCGTGCGTGAAATCAAGATATCCACCACAATGCAGCCGAACATGTATTCTTCGCGAGAAACCCAAGGGTTGTGGGATCCAAATCACGGTTGGATTATTATTAAGAGATCAGAACTGGCGTCGTTAGAAAGTTTTGCTGGGACCTTGCTTCACGAAGCTCTGCACGCAAAATATGGTCTGTCTGACATATCGCGAGATTTCGAAACATATCTTACGCGACTATGCGGCAATTTGGCGGCTGTGATAGTTCGAGAGGTCAGCAGTGTTGTGCAGCAGCAACGTCGCCGAGGATTATTTGCTTCGATGCTGGGCAGAGCCTGAGATCAGTAAATGATATACGCGTATTTTTTTCTTGGGACGGTAGTTGGCCTTGCGATCGCATGGTTCGTTCAGAAGCGCAATGTCACTCGATTGAAGAGAGAGCTCACGGTCGAGCGCGAAACCGTGTCGGCTCTGCGGGCTGGCCTGGCGCGCTCAGAAGCGGAGATCAGCCATCGCGACGCGACGATGATGCAATATCGCGCAGACCTCGAAAGCGTACAGGAGAAATTCACGGCTGCGTTCGAGAATCTTGCGAACCGAATTCTTGAGGAAAGGACTGCTAAGCTCAAGAGCGAGAACGCAAGTTCACTCGGTCAATTGCTTGATCCGCTTCGACAACAGATTACCGATTTTCGGCAAAGAGTTGACGCGATCCACACTGCGGAGACGTCGGATCGGTCGGCGTTACGGACACAGGTGAAAGAACTAACGACTCTTAACCAACAGGTCACAACTGAGGCGAAAAACCTGACGACAGCTCTGAAAGGTCAGGTTCGAGCTCAAGGCGTTTGGGGAGAGCTGATCCTAGAATCTATCTTGGAGAAATCCGGCCTGGTCAAAAACTCAGAGTACACAGTTCACGCAAGTTTTACTACGTCTGAAGGGCGGCGAGCGCTCCCAGATATCGTGATCAATCTTCCCGGAGCGAAGCATATCGTTGTCGACGCGAAGGTTTCGCTGACTGCTTACGAGAAGTACTGTAGTTGTGAGAGCGATCCAGAACGAGATGCGGCATTAAAAGAGCATCTGATTTCCGTCAAGAAGCACGTTAGAGAATTGAGTGGCAAGAACTACAGTGACCTTTATCAGATCGCTTCGCCCGACTTCGTCTTATTGTTTATGCCAATTGAATCCGCGCTCAGCCTCGCCTGGCAGGCCGATCCGCAATTGGTGCCGGACGCGTTTGAAAGCAACGTCGTAATCGTTACCGCTTCGACGTTAATGGCGACGCTGCGAACTATCACCAACATTTGGAGACGGGAAAAACAAACTCGCAACGTTCTTGAAATCGCACGACAAGGTGGCGCGCTCTACGATCAATTTGTTCGATTCTACGAGGATCTAAATGACTTAGGTCAACATTTACGCAAAGCCGAAGAAGCCTATGCAAGCGCACGCGATCGACTAAAAACAGGCAAAGGCAGCCTGGCCAAACGAGCAGAGGATCTGCGGAAGCTCGGGGCCAGAACATCAAAGAGTTTGCCGCTCGATATGACTGAAGAGGCTGACGAAGATATTGATGTTACTGCTCTCGCGGATGGTGAGTTCCAAAAGACTGCAATCCCGAAGGAGAGCTCGGCCGCAGCGACGGCTGGTCCATCCGCGCCAGCAGAGCAATCATCGAACCCCTAACTACGCGCTTTCGGAGAGGTGCGGCAGAGTCCGTCGTGGCGAGACGCCGCGACGAACGCGCGCGAGACGCGCGAGCTACCCAAGTCACAGCACTTCGTCCCACTTCTCTTTGTCCTTCAGCATCACTTCGCGCAGCAGCCGGATCGGCAGCATGCCGTGGTTGAGCAGTTCGTCGTGGAATTTCTTCAGGGAAAATTTATCGCCTTCCTGTTCCTGATAATCTTTCCGCAGTTTGAGGATCTGGAGTTTGCCTAACGTGTAGTTTAGGTAACCGAGATCGAACGTCCCGCGCAGCGCTTCGGCCCGCGCCGGTTTCTCTTCGTAATAACAATTTTCCTGGAAAAATTTCGTTGCATCCTCTACCGACATTCCGGCGGTGTGCATCTTGACCGAAACGCAAAGCCGGCAGAGCCGCACCATGGCCGCCTGCGCCTGCACCATCCGGTATTTCGCCGCGCGCTGCAGCTCATCCTCCGACGGTTTCGCTCCAGCCGGGGCGCCGAAGCCTTCGTCGATGATCATCTTTTCGCAATAATGCGCCCAGCCTTCGACGTAGGAAGTTGCTCCGAAAATTTTCTCCGCCTTGGTCGCCTTGGAAACATTCAGGTGCAGGAACTGCACGTAATGCCCGGGGTAAACTTCGTGGATGGAAAACAAATCGCTCATGTAGAAATTAAACGAAGTGAGCCATTCCTCCTTTTGTGCATCGGGCCAGTCGCTCTCGGGCGGCGTCACGTAGTAATAAGATTCGTTCGCTCTTTTCTCGAATGGTCCGGGCGTGTCCATCGAAGCAAAACTCATGACGCGCCGATCCTGCGGCGTCTCCTTTACCTGCACCGAAACCTGGGGTGGCACCGTGACCAGCTTGTGATCGGCCACGAACTTCCGCACCGCTTCCAATCTTTTGGTGATCTCCGGAATGAGGTTCTCCGCCGTCGGATGGTCGCTCTGGATTTGCTTGAAGAGGATGGGCGCAGGTCTGGTTTCGTCGATCGTCTTCGCCGCTTCGGTAAAAACGTCCTGCTCCTTCTTTAACTCCGCTAACCCGAGCTCGAGAATTTTTGACGGCGCCAAATCCACCAGCTCGGTCTCGGCCAGAAAACGCTGATATTTTTCTTCGCCGATCGCAAAGTCCGGCGTGGCCTTCGGCAACTTTTCTTTTTCCAGCCAGGATGCATAATCGGCCAGCGCGGTCGCAGCCCGGCGGTTCGATTGGTTGAAGGCAGTGCGCAGGCTTTCGTCCTTCAGGTCGGTCAATCCTTCGGGCAGATTCTTTTTCAGGAACTCGGAGGAACCGCGCGCGATCTGGATCGCGAGCTCGACGTACGGCTTTGGCAGGACGTCGGCGAGATTGGTTTTCGCGGCGATCATGATGTTCGGCGCCTGGTTCTCGACCACGATGATGCTGCGAACGCGATCGTCGATCGGCGCGTATTTGCGTTTCACGTAAACGCCCACATCAATCGCACGCGCATAGGTCATGGGGTTGTGCTCGTAGATGGCCATGTCCTGCATCAGGAAAAGTTCCTTCCGGATCGCGGCTTGAAGGAGGCGGAGATCGATAGAGGCGCGCGGGCCGAGCTTGGGGAGATCGAACTTGTTCAGGCGATCGTCAAAGCGTCGCAGGCGCGCGAGCTCGGCGTCGATCGCGAGACGCGTGTGTTCGTTGATCCGGCCATCGTATTCATGGAAACCCAGTGCGGTGCCCTGGAGCGGGCGGGCGGCGAGATAGCCGCGAATGAATTCATCCGCGACGGAATCGAGCTCCGCGTCCGGCTTGAGCGACGGCGTGGGCGAGGCCGATGGTTTGGGCTTGGCGGTTGGAGAGGGAGAAGAGGAAGTGGGAGAGGAAGAAGGGGAGGCGGTAGATCTTGGTTTGGCGGTGGCGGTTGGGGCGGGCTTGGGTGAAGGAGTGGGCGACGCTTTTGGCAAAACCTTTACTGGCGCTGTGGGCTTGAGAGGAGCGGAAGGTCCCGGTTTCGGCGTCGGCGTCGGAGAGGGGGCGGCTTGGGCGCTGGCAAGAGCCAGACAAAGCGAAAGCGCGAGAACGAATGGGCGTAATTTCATGGGCGCGATCAGACCAACTCCAGCGGCCCGCACCTTAGCCGACGCTTTGCGCGTTGCCAAAAATTTCCGTGTGAGCGATCATCCTCGCGCCGGAATGGCATTGCCGATGAAACGCCGCCTTTTGCTCAGCACCTTCGCCTGCCTCGTCCTTTTCAATATTCTCCTCGGGGTCCGGGTCTACACTGCGAGCGCGGCGGGCGGCGATGACGACAGCGGCTATGCGCAAATCTCCGTCTTCGCCAAGGCGGTGCAATTGCTCCGGCAGGATTACGTGGATGGCAACAAGACGAGCTACCACGACCTGATTTATGCGGCCATGAAAGGCATGCTGGCGTCGCTCGATCCGCACAGTCAGTTCATGGACCCGAACGACTTTAAGGATATGCAGGACGATACCCGCAGCCGGTTCAACGGTCTCGGGATCGAAGTGGCGGTGAAGAACGGTTTTCTCACGGTCATCACACCGATGGAAGATACGCCCGCGGCGAAGGCCGGCATCATGGCGGGCGACCAGATCCTGCGCATCAATGGCAATCAGACCGAGAAAATGGATTTACAGGATGCAGTCAACTTCTTGCGCGGCACTACCGGGCAAAAGGTGACGCTGACGATTTTGCGCCCATCGACGAAAGAGATCAAAGATTTCCCCCTCGAACGGACGGAGATAAAAGTTCAAAGCGTCAAAGGCACGAAGCTGCTGGATGCGGAGTTGAGCGGCCCGTTCAGGATCGGTTATGTGCGCCTGATTCAATTCAACGAGCCGACCGCCGAAGAACTGGCGAAGGCGCTGGACGATTTGCAAAAGCAGGGGATGCAGGCGCTGGTGCTCGATCTGCGAAACAATCCGGGCGGACTCCTAAATGTGGCCGTCGATGTCTGTGGGCAGTTTTTGCCGCCGGGGACGAAAGTGGTTTCCACGCAGGGGCGCGTGACTTCGCAGCAGCATGATTATTCCACGTCGACCAGCACGCGAGAGCGCCCCCGTTTTCCGCTCGCCGTTCTGGTCAATGAAGGAAGCGCGAGCGGCTCGGAAATTGTCGCTGGCGCCCTGAAGGATTTGAAGCGGGCCGTGCTAGTGGGCGAAACGACGTTCGGAAAAGGCTCGGTCCAAAATGTCGTCCAGCTTCCGGACGGCTCGGCCTTGCGTTTTACCACGGCGAAATATTACACCCCGAGCAAGCAGGTCATTCACGGGAACGGCGTCGTGCCGAATATTCGCGTGCCGATGAGCCTGGAACAGGAGCGGGCCCTGTTCGCGTTACGCAACGTGGAGAACGTGAAGCCGGAAGAGGAAAAGAACCTGATCAAAACGAAAGATCCGCAAATGCTGCGCGCGATCGATGCGCTCAAGGGCGTGATGGTTTACGCGCAGGAGACCACGCCGAAGGTCGATCCGGTAAAGAAGTGAATTTACCGCGGAGGAAGCGGAGAGCGCAGAGATATTCCAATTCATTTGCTCCTCCTCGTTCTCTGTGATCTCTGCGGTTAAATTCGATCCCGTTCTTTTGGCGATCGAAACTTCCTGCGACGAAACCGCGGTCGCGATCCTGCGGGGAAACCAACTGCTGGCGAGCGAAGTCGCTTCGCAAACGGAACACGAATTGTATGGCGGCGTTGTCCCCGAGGTCGCGTCGCGCAATCATCTTCTTCACGCGCCGCGGCTCCTCGCGAGCGCAGCGGACAAGGCCGGGATCGCGCTGGAAGAAGTGGACGCATTCGCCGCCACATCCGGACCGGGGCTCGCCAGTTCACTCATGATCGGAGCGTCCATGGCCAAAGGACTCGCGCTCGGCTTTGCGAAACCGTATCTCGCCATCAACCATCTCGAAGGCCACCTGCTCTCGCCCTTCTTCACCGGCAACTTCGCGATCGAGCCGAACGCCTCGCTCATCGTCAGCGGCGGGCACACCTTGCTGGTCGAGGTGCGCGCGCTCGGGCGCTATCGCATTCTCGGCCGCACGGTCGATGACGCCGCCGGCGAAGCGTTCGACAAAGTCGCGAAGATGCTCGGGCTCGGTTATCCGGGCGGACCGGAGATCGAAGCGCATGCCTTGAGCGGAGATGCCGCGTGCTTCGATTTTCCGCGAAGCATGCTCGATTCCGGCGATCACAATTTCAGTTTCAGCGGATTGAAAACGGCCGTGCGCTATCGGCTCGCCGATCTGATTCCGATCACCGACGAAGTCCGCGATGATTTGTGCGCGTCGTTTCAGCGCGCAGCCGTCGAGGTGTTGGTCGCGAAAACGCTGCGCGCGGCTCACGCGTGCGGCGCGAAACTGGTGACGGTGAGCGGCGGCGTAAGTTGCAATCGCGAATTGCGAACGGCGCTGCGCGAGGGCTGCGACCGCGCCGGAGCGCGCTTGCTCACGGCCGTCCCTGAACTTTGCACCGACAACGCCGCCATGATCGCGTTCGCCGCCATGTTGCGCTTCACCGCCGGGTTTGCTTCCGATGTAACCGAAGAGATCGATCCGAATCTGGTTTTGGCGTGATTATCAGAGCTCTGAGGAGCGCACGCCTGTGGCGTGCTGGTCGCCGCATTCTGCGGCGACGAACTTTTCGAATCTCCGAAGGAGAACGCGCGCGATATCGACCAGAAGATCGTTGCGAAAGTTCGCGATGGCAGAATGCCATCGCCCGCACGCTACAAGCGTGCGCTCCCCGGGAACTTCAGTACTCGCGACTCAATAAATAATCGGCGAGTTTCCGCAAGACGGCAGCTTTTTCGCCGAGAGATTTCAGGGCGCGGTGTGCTTCCGAGGTCAGCCGCCGTGCTTCGGTCCGGGATTTTTCGAGACCAATCACGGCAGGATACGTCGCTTTCTTCGCGGCCACATCTTTGCCGGCGCTTTTTCCCAGCTTCTCCGAGGTTTGGGTAACGTCGAGAATGTCGTCGATGACCTGGAAGGCGAGACCAAGCGCGCGACCGAAATCGGTGATGGCTGCGAGTTGCCTGGCGGTAGCGTTGGCCGTCATCGCGCCGAGACGCACCGATGCGGTCAGCAGCGCGGCGGTTTTGTTCTCGTGAATGTATCGAAGCTGCGCGCGATTGATCCGGCGACCTTCGGCCTCGAGATCGGCCACCTGACCCGCGATCAGCTTCTGGCTTCCGGCCGCGGTGCTGATTTCGCGAAAAATTTCCCGGAGCTCGTAGCGCTTTGGGGTCTTAACCTGCGCGGCGATCTCGAACGCGATCGTCAGCAGCGCGTCGCCGGCCAGAATGGCGATGCCTTCGCCGAAAACCTTGTGACAAGTCGCGCGGCCGCGCCGGAGATCGTCGTTGTCCATGCTGGGGAGATCGTCATGGATGAGGGAATAGGTGTGGATGCATTCCACGGCGCAGGCGAGGGGGAGCGCCGCGCTCGCTTGGCCCCCGCAAGCCTCGGCCGCGGTGAGGCAGAGGACAGGCCGCAGACGTTTGCCTCCGGCGAACAAGCTGTAACGCATCGCCTTGTGGATCGTCGCGGGCGGCGTCGATTCTTTCGGCAGAAAACGATCGAGGGCGCGGTCCACCTCCTTTTGCCGAGCCACGAGATACCGCTTCAATTCCATCGAGCGGCAATGTGAAACTCCTGCGCCGCTTCGCAATGGAAAACAGCGCCGAGATCGCGCCTTACCGGGTGGCAGCGACTGCCGCAGCGGACGGTTTGGCGAAGAACGCATCCAGGTCCGTCAGAACCTTTTCCGGACCGCGATACGTCTTCCCCTCGTAGGTGTCGAAGATCACTTTCCCGCTCGCGTCCAACACGACGAGGCATGGAATACTCTCGCCGGCATATTTCTTCAGCGCTTCTTTGCCCGGCAGCTTGGCAAAGTTGATGGCGGGCCAGGGCACTTGGGCGTCGCGCATAGATGTTTCCATCCCGAAAGGCGACTTGTCGTAGCTGACCAAGACGATTTCGAATTCCGGGTGTTGCGGTGCGATCCGGTTGTAAAATTCCACCAACTTGGGTGTGAATACGCGGCAAGGAGCACACCAATGGGCAGAGAAATAGAGCGCGATCAGTTTCTTCTTCCCCAGCGGTTCGTCATCGAAGCGGACGAGGCTCCCGTTTTTCCAGGTGACGAGATCGTCTTTGAAAAAGGGAGCGAGAAAGGGAGGCTGCTCGATTTTGGCAGGGGCGTTTCTCGCCCGGGCGAGCTGGCTTTGATAAAGCGTGTCGTTTTTACGCGAACGCTCAGCTTCGAGGGCGTGTCGCTCCGTCTGAAGCGCTAGTTGTTCGCGCGCGGCCTGTGCTTCGGCAGGCGAACTCTGGTACGAGCCGCTCTTGATTGCATCAATCAGTGCGGGAGTGGCCCCGGCATCCTTCAAGGTTTTCTCTGTCGCCGTATCGCAATCTCCAGCAAAATGCCGAACGGAAAGTTCCTGCTGGACGGTTTCGCTCGAATAGCCGGACCGAAGCATAAGTCCGACCTCCTTCGCCGTGAGCGGGAGAGCCCGGCAAAAGGCGCTGCTGAGCGCAGCTCCGAAGAGAACAAGCAGGACAAAGCCGAGGCGGTGCATCCTCTTTGTCGAGCAGAAGACAGGCCATCGGTTCTCCTGGAAATGCGGTTTCGGACGCCGAAGGGCCCGCGCAGATGTTCGCGGAACAGAAATAACTCCTAATTTCTCGTCGGCTCACGCGTTAGTCTTGGTGAGAAGAAATGCAAAGCGTCCGACTTGAGGCGGGAAAAATGAATGGCCAGCAAATGGAGGCGCTCTTGCAGCGGTTCGAACGGCCGCTCCTCCAATACGCGACCCGCATTCTCGGTGATAGCGATCGGGCGCGGGACGTGGTCCAGGAAACTTTTGTGAAACTCCAAAATGAAAATCGAGAAGAGCTCGATGACGCGCCGGCGAAATGGCTTTTCACGGTTTGCCGCAATGGCGCTCTCAACATTTGCCGGAAAGAAAAACGGATGACTTATCTCGACCAGGAGCTGCTCGAAACCCGCGAGAGCGAGCAGCCGGCCCCTTACGAAAAACTCGAAGCGAAAGAAGCGAGCGGCTTCCTTTTGAAAATCCTCGGCACGCTACCGCCGCGGCAACAGGAAGTGCTCCAGCTCAAATTTCAAAACGACCTCAGCTACCAGGAAATCAGCGAAATCACGAAACTCTCCGTCAGCAACGTTGGCGTGATGATCCACAACGCCCTGAAAACTCTCCGGCAACGTTACGGGCAGGCGTCCCGGGATTTCGTGCCGTTCACACCTCGAATTGTCTCATGAAAATTAACCTCGATGATCCCAACCTGACGGCTTTCGCGCTCGGTGAACTTTCCGCCACCGACCACGCCGTGATGGAAAAAGAAGTTGCGTCCGATCCCGAAGCGCAAAGCTTCGTCGCCGAAACGCAGCAGTTCGCGCGTCTGCTGAAATCGGAATATGACGCCGACCGGCAACGGCCGCCGGTGCGTTCGGAAAATATTGTCCGGATGGAAGAGCAACGGCGGCTCTGGAGTTCGACCCAATGGGGCTCGCTCGCGGCGGCGCTTGCGATCTTTGCGGTGCTAGGAGTATTGGCGGTTTCCACGATTCAGCGAGAAGCCGGAATGGTGGACAAACGGATCGCGGATAATCCGAAACCAACAACGCAGAGGGAATCTGCGTCAGAGACAACGGTGGAAGCGGAACCTGCTCCCACCATCGAGATGGAGGTCGCCCAGCAACCGGTCGCTCCCAGCGTCCCCGTCGCCCCGAATGCCACGCCGGCCCCGAGTACGACTTATGATTTCATGGAGGTAAAGCCCAAGGTGGCAATGGACAGCGTGGCTGCGGGAAAAACGGGTGGCCTGGCCGCTTCCGGTCCGATGCCGTCGAAGCCGGCGCCGATGATGCGCATGCTTCGTCAATCTGGGCCGGGCGAAATGATGGAGGTCGATCCGCCGTCGCGCTATCGCCAGGATTTCAACACGGCCACTTACGACAAAGTGGAGGAGAACCCTTTTCTTCCCGCGGCCACTAATCCGCTTTCGACCTTCTCGATCGATGTGGATACGGCGTCATATTCGAACGTCCGCCGTTTCATCAACAACGGTTCTCTTCCGCCGAAGGACGCGGTGCGCGTCGAGGAAATGATCAACTACTTCAGCTACGATTACCGCGAGCCGGAAGGCGACAAACCGTTCTCGATCGATCTCGATTCGACCGCCTGCCCATGGGACACGAGTCATCGATTGCTCCGCATCGGCCTGAAGGCGCGAGAGGTGGCGAATGAAAAACGGCCCGCGAGCAATCTTGTTTTCCTCCTCGATGTCTCCGGCTCGATGACGCCGGCGGAGCGCTTGCCCCTGGTGAAGCAGGCGATGCGCTTGCTCGTGGACAAGCTGAGCGAGAAGGATCGCGTCGCGATCGTGATCTATGCCGGCGGCTCGGGATTGGCCCTCAAGTCGACCAGCGGAAACGAGAAGGAAAAAATCCTGCGCGCGCTGGAGGATTTGAAAGCGGGCGGCTCGACCAACGGCGCTGAAGGAATCGAGCTCGCTTACAAAGTTGCCGCGGACAATTTCATCAAGGGCGGAGTCAACCGGGTGATCCTGGCGACCGACGGCGATTTCAATATCGGTGTGACCAACCAGGGCGATCTGATCCGGTTGATCGAAGAAAAAGCGAAGGGCGGTGTATTCCTGAGCGTGCTCGGCGTCGGCACGGACAATCTGAAGGATTCGACCATGCAGAAGCTGGCCGACAAAGGAAACGGGAACTACGCGTATCTCGATTCGCTGGACGAAGCTCGCAAGGTGTTGGTGCAACAGATCAACGGAACGCTGATGACGATCGCGAAGGATGTGAAGATCCAGGTGGAATTCAATCCGGCGCGAGTCGCGTCGTATCGATTGATCGGATACGAGAAACGGATGTTGCGGAAGGAAGATTTCAATAACGACAAAGTGGATGCGGGCGAGATCGGGGCAGGGCATACGGTGACGGCGCTTTATGAAGTGGTGCCGGCGGGGGCGGGCGCGACCGATCCCGCGGCCAGTGTTCCGCCAGTCGATTCGCTAAAATATCAATCGCCGGGTCCGGCGGCGGCGACAACGGCGCAGGTGGATCCGAAGGGATCGCCGGAGATGGTGACGGTGAAGTTGCGCCACAAGAAACCGGACGGCGAAACGAGCGAGCTGACCGAGCGGTCGTTTACCGACAACGGATCGAAGTTCGAGAACGCCGCGCCCGACCTGAAATTCGCGGCGGCGGTGGCGGAGTTCGGAATGCTCCTGCGCGACTCGCAGTTCAAAGGCAAGGGGACGTTCGGCGCCGTGATCGAGTGGGCCCAGGAAGGCAAAGGGCAGGACAAAGCGGGGTACCGCGCGGGGTTCATTGAGCTGGCGCGCAAAGCGCAGACGCTGAAGCCGCGCGAAGGCTGATGGTTGCTTGCGTTTATTTTGTTACACTGGTAACAGTGTAACATGGTAAAAGCAAAAGAGTCAGAACCGAAACGCGTGGTCCGGGTCCAGATCGGCGCGCGGATGGAGAAAAGTTTGGTCAAGGTCCTGCGTGGCCTGGCGGATTATTTGGACCTGTCGCTGGGCGATCTTCTGGAGGGAATTACGTTGCACGCCCTCGAAGGAAAAGCGCCCTTCAGCTCCGAGACGCTGGCGCACGTGAAACGCTTTAAGACCGTGCACGGCCTCAAGCTCACGGCCAAAGACAGTCACCAGCTCGTCGAAATTCCGGATGAAAAACGGTGAGGCGGCGACAGCGGACGAATTGCTGGCGCTGGAAACGGGCGCTCTCGATCCGCATTCTTTTCCCCATCCCGAGCACGTTCGTTTCGCCTACGGAATGCTCGAGCGATATTCGTTCGGCGAAGCGGTCACTCGATTTTCGCACGGCTTGAAACTGCTCGCCGCCAAAGCTGGCCGGCCCGAAGTTTATCACGAGACAATCACCGTGGCGTTTCTCGCGTTGATCAACGAACGCAGGGGGCGCGATCAATCCGGCGACTGGAGCGAGTTCCGGACGACCAACAGTGATTTGTTCGATAAACGGTGTCTCGAAAACTGGTACGACGCCGAAGAGCTGGGCTCCGAATTGGCGCGGAAAACCTTTTGTCTGCCGCGACCGAGGGTCATCGTTCTCGCCTAAATATTTTCCGCAGCCGTGGGTTGGGGCTCGGACTTCACCCGCATGGCGAGAAAGGCACCCAAAAGCAGAATGGCTGCGCTCCAGATCTGGGCGTGCGTGAGACGTTCGCCGAAAAATATCGCCGAAAGTCCGAGCGCGCCGACGGGACAAAGAAGCTGCAACGTTTGCGAAAGCGCGACGCCGAGCTTGCGGATGGCGACGTAATACAGGACATGCGCCAGAGTGATGCACGTGACCGCGGAAAGGATCAGAATCAGATTCACATGGGCGCCGACGTAAAGCGGCGTCGCGATTTTCCCGAAGACCAGCGTGAGCGGCAAAAGCAGCGCTGAGGTGAGGAAACTGATCACACCGAAGCTGCGAGTGGGACCGAGCCGCGCTGACGGTCGCTTCACCAGCACGCTATAGAGCGCCCAGGAAAAGCTCGCGGCGAAAGCGAGCGCGAGTCCTTGAAGCGATATGGTCCCGCCTTCGCGCCCGGGTTGAAACCAAAGCACGCCCACGGCGCCGGTCAGGCCGAGCAGCGTCCCCAGTTGAAACTGCCACTGCCGAATGATCCATCGTTCCTCGGGAAAAAAGATGAGCGCAAGCAGGGCGGTGATGATGACCGAGGAGCGAATGAAGATCGCGTAAACGCCCGGCCCCATGTGGAAGAGGGCCACCGTTTGGGTGATTTGATGAACGACATTCGGCAACGCCGGAATCAGGCAGGCGAGAAAAATCTGGGCGTCCAGCCGCGGCCCACTTTGGCGCAACCGATGGAGGACGAAAGGCAGCACCGCGATGAAGGCGACGAAGTAGCGATAGAAATTTTGCGCCCACGGGTCGTAGAAACGGTTCAGGTAAAATTGGAAGAGCGAGGGCGTGGACCAGATGAGAACGGTGGCGAGGATGGCGGCGTAACCGCCCCAAAATGTTTCGCGTTCCGGTTTCATGGCTGGCCTCTGGAGAGGCCTGGTCCGATTCGAAAGAAAGTAGCGCTGGCTTGCAATCGCTAATCGCCTCCTTCAAATAGGCGGGTGCCAAACATGAATACCTACAAGATCGGAACCGTCATCAGCCTTTCGCTTGCGCTCGTCGCCCTACCCAGCGGAGTTTTGTATGCGAAAAAACGCGCGGCCGCGCCGCCCGCAGCCGGAAACACGCAGGCGAATCCCAAGGATCCCGGCGGGCATACGGCCAAGGGCGTCGAATTCGCCAAGAAAAAAGAATACGACAAAGCCATCGCGGAATTTAGCGAGGCGATCAAGGCTGAGCCGGGGGATTCGAAAAATTATTTCAATCGCGCGACCGCCTATCGCGGCGTGAACAAATTGAGTGAAGCGTTTTCGGATTACTCAAAAGCGATCGAGCTCGCTCCGCAGGACGCGCGGGGTTACATCGGCCGCGGCGAAGTGCTCCTGGTCCAGAAACAACAGGACAATGCCCTGGCCGATTTTGACAAGGCGCTGCAAATTAATCCCAACGATCCGAACGCCCGCCGTTTTCGCGGGTTTGTTTACGTCTCGAAAAGCGTATGGCAAAAGGCGATCGACGATTATTCGGTCGTGATCCAAAAAGTTCCGAACGATGGCGGCGCCTACGAGCGGCGCGCCTTCGCCTACCGCAATCTGAAGAAATTTAAGGAAGCGATTGCTGATTACACCAAGGCCATCGCCACAGACCCGAAGGATCCGGACGGCTATCGCCGCCGAGCCCAAGCTCATATTTTGGCGGGTGACAGCCCGAAGGCCGTGGAGGATTTCAAGGCCATTTTGAAAATTAAGCCGGATGATGTGGACGCGCAGAGCCGACTGAAAGCGTTGGAAACCCGCGCGAATGCTTCGCCGACGCCGATGGCGCCTCCGCCCGCGGCGCCAAAATCCTCGCCGCCGGTAGCTCCGGCGCAGCCCTCGCCGGCCGCATCGCCAAAATAATCTGGAGGCTGCCGCTCCTTTGGGGCGGGGCCCGCGATTAAAGCTTCCTGTGGACGCGCGCCTGGTCTAAAAAGGCGACCCCGCATCTCATCTCAGCCGAAGGATCAATATGAACATCGCGAAGAATCAATTTTCGATACTGACCATCAGCCTCCTGATTTTTGGGACGGCTGCGGTGACAAGGGCCGCTGACCCGGCGGCTGCGGCCGCTCACGGAAATAAGGGGCACGAGCTCTCACAAGCCGCCAAATACGACGAAGCGATTGTGGAATACACCAAGGCGATCGAACTCAGCCCCAAAGATGTACGGCTCTATGTCGATCGTGGTCTGGTCTATCGCACGGCGGCGAAAGTTCCGGAAGCGATGGCGGATTTCACGAAAGCGATCGAACTCGAGCCGAAGAATGAGCTCGGGTATTTCGAGCGGGGCCGGACCTTACTGGGACAGAACCAATTCGACGCCGCCTTGACCGACCTGAACAAGGCGATCGAGCTGAATCCGAATAACATGGTCGCGTTTGAGCGCCGCGGGCTCACCTACCACAACCTGAGAAAGTGGAATGAGGCGATCGCCGATTACACCGTTGCGATCACAAAAGATCCAACCAACGTGATGGCCCTTCGAAAGCGGGCTGACACGTATTACGCGATGAATCAATTCCAGCTGGCCCTGCCGGATTTGGAAGCGGCGTTGAAATTGAAGCCCGGCGATCCGGACATCATGCAAAATTTGCAGTACGTGCAGGCGAAAATGGCCACGCCCCGGCCGGTGGTCCAGGCGCCTGTGGTGGCCCCGACGCCGCCTCCGTCGGAACCGATGAGCATGCAAATGAAGATCGGCATCGGAGCGGGGGCGCTGCTCGTGATCGTCATTCTCATCATCATTATTGCCCGCAAAAGAAGCCGCGGATACTGAAGCGATAATCGCACGAAGGGATCGAGAAATTTCTTTGACACCCGGGAGCGCGCTGTTAGCTTGCCGACGCTTTTTCGGAGAACGAGAGGAGGTCCCATGGTCGTTCCAGACGGAAGTTTGACGGCTCTGGGACTTTTACTTCTACACGAGAGTGCAACCGGTTTGTCCCGCTTCGGTGGGGCGAGCAAAGAAATGATATTCAGCGGCCCATGTAGCTCAGTTGGTAGAGCACGTCCTTGGTAAGGACGAGGTCACCGGTTCAATCCCGGTCATGGGCTCCAGAAGCGGGCTCGCGACCGGCAGGAACAATTAAATAAAAAGACGCAGTTAGTTTCAAACGAGGAAAATCGAGATGGCTAAGGATAAATTCGAACGCAATAAGCCGCACATTAACGTCGGCACGATCGGTCACGTCGATCACGGCAAGACCACACTCACCGCCGCGATCACCACGGTGCTCTCCAAAAAAGGCTTCGCCGAAGCGCGCGCCTACGATTCCATTGACGCCGCTCCCGAAGAAAAAGAGCGCGGCATCACGATCTCGACCGCACACGTCGAATATCAGAGCGACAAGCGCCACTACGCCCACGTCGATTGCCCCGGCCACGCTGATTACATCAAGAACATGATCAC
>QHBM01000037.1 GCA_003244145.1 Chthoniobacterales bacterium | reverse complement strand
GGTCTCCAGTGCGGAGCGAATTGCTGGAAACCTCAGTCGTTGACCTAACTTCGCCATTGCGTCTCCGCGGGTTTGCCCTGATTTTCAGCGGTCGCCGTTAAAAACGCGCGACACACAATCAGCAATGGGAATTCGCACGCGAAAAAACGTTGGAGTGCTCGGGCTCGGAATTATCGGGCAGCGGGTGGTGGAGAATCTCCGTGAACGCGGCTTCCACGTCTTTGTCTGGAACCGCACACCGCGCCCTGTCCCCAATTTCGTCGGCTCGCCCGCCGAGGTCGCGGAGCTCTGCGATTTTGTCCAAATCTTTGTCTCGGACGATGACGCGCTCCTCCAGATGGTGCAGCGGATGCACCGTCATCTGACCGCGCAGCACATTATCATGGCCCATTGCACTGTTTCCCCCGACACGATGCGAGCAGCGGCCGAGATCGTCGAGCGCCGGGGCGCGCAATTGCTGGACGCTCCTTTCACCGGCAGCAAGATGGCGGCCGAAAAAGGCCAGCTCGTCTATTACGTAGGCGGCGATGAAAATGCGCTCAAACAGGCGCGTCCGATCCTGGAAGCGAGCAGCAAGGAAATTATCGAAATCGGCAAGGTCGGCGACGCCACGACGATCAAGGTGGCGACGAACATGATCACGGCTGCGAGCGTGCAGGCGGCGGCCGAGGCGTTGGCGCTCGTGGCCAAATCGGGATTACCCGTGGAGAAATTTGCGGCGGCGATGCGCAACAACGGCAGCAACTCCGCCACGCTTGAGATGAAATTGCCCATGATGATAGAGGGTAATTTCGAGGTGAACTTTTCCGTCAAACACATGTTGAAGGATGTCGTGATCGCGACGCGTCTGGCCCGCGGGTTTGGAATCGAGTTCGGCGCCACGGATGCATCGCGGCACGGTTTGACCGAGGAACTGCGGCAAGGCCGTGGAGACGACGATTATTCTTCTCTCCTGCGCCAATACTTTCCGGCGGGCGGTTCGCTCCATATCGGCCAGCAACCGTCGAATGGGGAAGACGATCAACCGCAGCTTGCGGGCATTAATGAATCGAAGACATCCGAGCCCGCGCCAATTGCAGAGATCAGCGCCGTCGAAACGCCGGCGGCCGAGGTAAAGGGACCGGACCAGGAGCCGCAAGTCCCATCGCCGGTTGAAGTCGCGGGCCATACCACTGAGGCCGTGACAACAGATGAAGAATCGCCTGAATCAAAGGATGAACCGCAGCCGGCGGTGAAGGAGGAGGCGAAGTCCAGCGAGGTGCCGATTCTCTCTTTTCCCAAGCCGGAAAAAGAAGAGGCAGCCGATGAGCCGCGCGGGTTATGGGGAGGCTTTTGGCGGCGACACCCGAACGATTGAATCCGCCCGAAGCGTCCGGCCCGACGCCGTCCTCCAAACCCAGGCGGGATATGTTTTTTGATCTTTCGGCGCGGGTAAAATTGCGCGTCACAGGAGTCGACGCCTTGCGGTTTCTCAACGGTCAAATTACCAACGACCTTCGCAAAGCCACCGCCGCGTCCGCGATGCAAGCGTCGGTCTTGAATGCAAAGGGAAAATTGAGCGCGCACGTTTTCATTTCCGCGGAGGTTGGTGCTTTTCTTATGGACGCCGACCCGGAACTCCGCGAAGAGCTGCCGGCCCGGCTCGATCGTTACATCATCGCCGACGATGTGCAGATCGAGGATGTGACGGATCGCTTTGCGATTTTCCACGCCACGGGCGAAACGCCGGCGACTGCTTCGGCATCCGTGCGGACTGTTCTGGCGAATCGATTCGCTTATCCGGGATACGATCTCTGGTTCGAGAACGAGAAAGTGGACCGCGAACAGATTCGCCTGCAACTATCGACGGCTTCTGATTTCTGCGACGAGGAATGCGCGGAGGTTTTTCGAATCGAGCGCGGAGTGCCAGGCTGGGGCCGCGAGCTGACGGATGAAATCATTCCGGTTGAAGCGAATCTGGAAGCGACTTCGATCGATTATTTCAAGGGCTGCTACATCGGGCAGGAAGTGATCTCGCGCATGAAAATGTCAGGCCAGACCAACAAGCGTCTGTGCGGGCTGGTGTCGCTTTCCGCGGAGGCGCTGCGCGCCGGGATGCGGCTCGCGCCGAGCGAAGGGGAAAGCAAAGATGTCGGCTGGATCACCAGCGCCGCGCACAGCCCGAAATTGGAAAGGGAGATCGCGCTCGGCTACGTGAAACGAGGCTTCAACGCAACGGGCTCACATCTTCGCGCCTCGAATTCCGATGCGGACGCCAGCGTTGCGGTCGAGATCGTTCCGTTGCCGTTTATCTGAAATGGCCAAAGTCACTTTCAAAAACAGCGACCTCCATCTTGAAATCCCGGACCGGGAATTTGTCGTCCTGGCCGGGCCGGCCGGTTGTGGCTGTTCCGCCATTCTTCGGACGATCGCAGGTTTGGAAACGGCGCACGGCGACATTTTTATCGGCGAACGGCGCGTGAGCGATGTCGCGCCCAGCGACCGCGACATTGCGCTTGTCTCTAAAGACTACGCGCCGTATCCGCGCATGTCGGTCCAGGAGAACATGGCCTTCGCTCTGCGGTCGGGAAAATTTTCCCAGAGCGAGGTGAAAAAGCGCGTCCTCGCCGTGGCTGAAATGCTTGGTTTGCAAGAGTTGCTGGATCGGATGCCGGAACTTCTTTCCCCCGAGGAACGGCAGAGTGTCGCGCTGGCCCGCGCGATTGTGCGCCAGCCGAAGGTGTTCCTTTTCGACGAACCCTTCTCGAATCTCGATTGGGATGCGCGCGCGCGGGGACGCGCTGAGATCAACAAACTGCGCCAGCGTTTACCAGCAGCAACGATGATCTACGCCACGCACAACCCGATCGAAGCCATGGCGGTGGGCGATCGCCTGATCATTCTGGATCGCGGCGCGGTCCAGCAGGACGCGATTGCGTCGGCGATCTATCAAGCGCCGGCGAATCTTTTCGTCGCGGGATTTGCCGGCCAACCGCCGATGAATCTGGTGCACGGCAGCCTGAAGCAGGATCGCGATTCGCTTATTTTTTCGGAACGCGGCGATGGCACGATCAAGGTCCGCCTGCCGGTAACGGAGTGTCCGGGTGCGCAGGATTTTGCGGGTCAGGCAATCGTGCTCGGAATTCGGCCGGAAGACATCGAGGTTGCCGCGCCCGCGAATGAGCCGCAACCCTCTGCGAACGGTTTCCGGGCCTTAGTGGAATTGGTCGAACCAACCGGCGCCGAGGGAGTTCTCTATCTCCAGACCGGCGCGCACGCCTTGGTCTGCCGAACCCGGGACGGGATGGGCCAAAACGACGCCGGGCACCGGTTGCAATTCGAGATGAATCTGGCGAAGGGGCACTTTTTCGACCCCACTTCCGGGCGGCGGATCGCCGGGGAACGTTAATTTCCTTTGCTCCTGAATCTTGCGTAAATTTGTTATTGCCTTTCCAAGGCGTGTGCGGGTAATCTCTGCGCCCAACTAACCGGAGCCCGCTGTGAACCAACAATTACTTTCCGAAATCGGCCGCACCCAGCGGCTCGAGATTCTTAATACTCTGAAGCGCACCAAAGGGCTCTCCGTCAACGAACTCGTCACCCGGATGAAGATGAGTTACATGGGAATCAAGCAGCATTGTCTCACTCTCGAGCGCGATGGTTATCTCGACACCTGGCGACGCCCGCAAAAAATGGGCCGCCCGGAAATGGTTTACCGCCTGACCCGGCGCACCCACGACTTGTTCCCTTGCGATAGCAATGATTTTACTCTCGAGCTGCTGAAATCGATCAAGGAAGTGTACGGACCGAACGGCCCGGAAAAAATGCTCTTCAATGTGTTTGAGCGAAAGGCGGCCGCGCTCAAGGCCAAGGTCAAAGGCGATACGGTCGTGGAACGCGCCAAATGGCTCTCGACGCTGCGCGAAAAGGAAGGTTACATGTCGCAGTTTGTCGCCGACGAAAAGGAAGGCGGCCCCCAAATTCTGGAGTGTCATTCGCCCATCCTGAACCTGCTCGATGAGTATCCTATCATCGGCCGGCTCGAGCATGATCTCTTCCAGGGGGTGCTCGGCATGGAAGTCCGACGGGAAGAAACGCGCACCTCGGGTTTATACGAGTGCGCCTTTTATTTCGCGGTTTGATAACCGCTTCGCCCTCCGGCGGAGAATTCTTCTTTCGCGGCAGGCGAATTTCGGTTGATTGATGGCCCCATGCTACGGGCCTTTCCACCCGCCGTTATTGAGAACGTCCAACCGCTCGTGGATGGCGGGCGCTACATGGTCAAACGCGTCGTCGGCGATGACCTCGTGGTCGAAGCGGATGTTTTCAAGGACGGGCACGACGTGGTGGCGGCTGCCTTGAAATGGCGGCAGGTGGGCGAAACGCGCTGGCAGGAAACTCCGATGGCGTTTGTGGACAACGATCGCTGGCGGGGCGTCTGCACTCTCTACCAGAACGCGACTTACGAATACACCGTGGAGGCGTGGACCGATAAGTTTCGCGGTTGGCAGCACGAATTTGCGACGAAGTTCGAAGCCGGCCTAACGAATTTGTTTAGCGAAACGTTGGAAGGTGCGGCGTTGTTGGATCAAGCCGCGGCTCGCTCGACCGACTGGACCGACGCCAACCGGCTCCGCGAACTCGCCGAAGCGATCCGGGCCGGAGACCCCGACCAAGTCAACGAGATCGCGCATTCCGGCGAGCTCGAAGTCCTGATGGCCACTTACCCAGACCGGGAAAACGCCACCCAATACGGCCCGGCGCCACGCGTCGTGGTGGACCGGAAGGAAGCAAGAACAGCCGCGTGGTATGAATTTTTCCCGCGCTCGGCGGAAGGTTTCGGTGATCGCGGTTCAACCTTTCGCGATTGCCTGCCGCGAGTCGACGAGGCGAAGGCGATGGGGTTCGACGTCATTTATTTTCCACCGATCCATCCGATCGGTCATACCAATCGGAAAGGCCGGAACAACTCCGTTACCTGCGAGCCCTGGGAGCCCGGCGTCCCGTACGCGATCGGCAGCGAACGGGGCGGTCACAAGGCGATCGAGCCGGCGCTGGGAACATTTGAGGATTTCGCCTGGCTCGAGCAGGAGATTCGGAGCCGCGGGATGGAGATCGCCCTCGATTTCGCGATCAATTGTTCGCCCGATCATCCGTACGTTTGGGAACATCCGGAGTGGTTCTACAAGCGGCCGGATGGAACGATCAAGTACGCGGAGAATCCGCCGAAAAAATACGAAGACATTTACCCGCTGAATTTCCGCTGCGAAAACTGGCTCGAGCTCTGGCAGGAGATGGTGAGCATCATTCTCTTTTGGGCGGAGCGCGGCGTCCGCATTTTTCGGGTGGATAATCCGCACACGAAGCCGGTCGCGTTTTGGGAGTACCTGATCACCGGGGTGCGGGCGCAGTATCCGGACGTGATTTTTCTCTCAGAGGCTTTTACCAAGCCCAAGATGATGAAAGCGCTGGCTAAGGCGGGCTTCACCCAGAGCTACACTTATTTTACCTGGCGAACCGGCAAGGCGGAGCTCGCGGAATATTTTGCTGAGCTCACTCAAACTGAGATGCGCGAATATTTTCGCGGCAATATCTTCACCAACACGCCTGACATCCTGCCGTTTCATCTGCAGGAAGGCGGCCGGCCAATGTTCATGATCCGGTCGGTTTTGGCCGCGACGCTCTCGAGCGTTTACGGCATCTACAGCGGCTTCGAGTTATGCGAGAACGCCGCGTTGCCGCAGCGCGAGGAATATCTCGATTCCGAAAAATATCAGTGGAAGGAACGTGATTGGGACGCGCCGGGAAATATCAAAGCCTGGATCACGCAGCTAAACCGGATCCGGAAAGAAAATCGCGCGCTCCATCTCTATGATAACCTGCGTTTCTGCCGGACGGAGAACGACGCCATTCTTTGCTACGCCAAGATGACGCCCGCGCGCGACAACATCATTCTCGTCGTCGTGAATCTCGATCCGCAGCGTTCGCAGAATTCCTACATCCATATCCCGCTCGCGGATTTCGGACCGATGGACACCGATGTTTACCAGGTCCACGACCTCCTGAGCGACGCGCGTTACCTCTGGCATGGCGATCGCCATTACGTGGAACTCGATCCTCAAGTGCAGCCCGCCCACATTTTCCGGGTGCGCCGGTGGCTCGCGGGGGAAAAGTTTGTTTGAACGCTGCCTGCCCCGCGGCGGTCTCTCTGGAGGCTGAGCGCAATTTGCATCTCTTGTCCTCGCTGCCTATCGTAACAGCACTTTCGGAATGAATAATATCCTTGCGCTGGTGGCGCCATTTCTCGCGCAAACTCCGACTCCGCCACTTGTCGATTTGCCCCGGACCAAATCGATTCTCGACACCATCATCGGCGCGGGTCCGGTGATGATCCCGCTCTTCATTCTCTCGATTTTTTCGGTGATGCTTGTGATCGTCTATCTGTTGACGATCCGCCGCGGTTCGGTGGTCTCGAGCGGTTTCATGGCCACGGCCGACGCACTTTTGCGGAAACGCGATTATCTTGGTTTGCTCGCGGTTTCCAATCGGCACGGAGAGGCGATTGCGCGTGTCGTGCAGAAGGTGCTCGATTTCACTACAAAAAATCCGAGCGCCGATTTCGCTCAGGTTCGTGAGATCGCGGAAACCGAAGGAACGCGCGTGGCCTCGAGCCTGAACAATCGCGTCATCTATCTCGCGGATATTGGCATGATCGCGCCGATGCTGGGACTGCTCGGCACCGTCTTCGGCATCATCAAATCATTCGGCGCGCTCGGTTCGGATCTCGGCACGGCGCGTTACGCCTTGCTCTCGAGCGGCGTTAGCCAGGCGCTCGTGAATACCGCGGCGGGTCTGGCCATCGGCATTCCCGCCATGATTTTCTACGCCTACTTCCGCGGGCGCGTGCAGAAGATCATCTCCGACCTGGAGTCGGCCGTGACCCACATTCTGGCATTGCTCTCGTTGCAGTACAACAAACGGTCTCCGGAGCGCACGCCCGTCCTGCTCGAAGATGAATTTTGAGGCGACAGGTGCGTCAGAGAACCTGACTCGCTGTCCCTGACATTTTGCTATGAACTTGCGCAGGCACGCCACCCCGCAGCATCCGGGCATTCAATTGGCTCCGCTGGTCGATGTCCTTTTGCTCCTGCTCATTTTCTTTCTCATGACCTGGAATGCGGCCCGGAATGAAAACGAGCTGGACGTCAAAGTGCCCAAAGCGACTTCCGCGAAAGAGAAGACCGCGCCGATCGGCGATGTGGTCGTGAACGTGAAGGCGGACGGAAACGTGGTGGTGAACCGGCGCACCTTGACGGCCGCGGAGTTGACCGAGATGCTGAAAAATCTGGTGCAGCTTTATCCTGATCAGGCCGTCGTCATTCGCGGCGATGAGACGGGCGCCTACAAGAACGTCGTGAGCGTCCTGAATATTTGCAGCGAAGCCGGCGTGACCAACGTCGCTTTCGCCACGGCAAAATGAAGGCGCGCCGAGGCGCGGTTTGCCTCGTGCAAGCGGCGCTGATTTTTTCGGCAACATCAGTGGCGCTGGCCCAGCAGCGCGCGCCGGAAGTGCGCCGCGCTCAGCCGGTGGAAGAGCCGCCCGCGCCGAAGGCTGTCCCGCTCGATACGCCGCGACGCAATCCTCCGCCTTCGACCTCAGAACCGAGCGTCACGCCAAAACCGAAACCGCCCGCGTCGACGGAATCTTCCGGCGAATCTCCCTCGACCGAAGAGGCGCCGGACCGGCGCCAGCTCGACTACGCCAACGCGCTATTCTCGAGGAAACTCTACGACCTCGCCGCGCCGGAGTACGAAAAATACCTCGGCCAATATCAGGGAGTTCCGGGCCGGGCCAGCGCTTACTTTTACCTGGCGGAATGTTATCGCGCTCTCAACCGCAGCGCCGCTGCCCGCACCAGTTTCCAAAGTGTGCTCGACAATTATGGCGACAGTGAATTTGCAGGACCTTCCGCCTACGGCGTCGCGGAAATTCTTTTCACCCAAAAAGATTACGCCGGAGCGCTTCCGCTTTTTCATCGGTCCGCGGCGAAAACGAAAGAGTCCGCCCTGGCGCTTTCCGCCCGCTATTTCGAAGCGCGTTGCCTGGAGAATCTCGATCGCAAAGACGAAGCGCAGAATCTTTACCAGCAGGTCGCCGAAACGAAAAACCCGAATCCGTATCGCGATGACGCGCGCCTTGCCGCCGGCACCATCGCTCTCGCGCGCGGTCGCAAAGCGGATGCGTTCCGCAATTACGAAGCGCTCGCGAACGAGACGCAGAAGCCCGCGTTGAAAGCGGAAGCGACCGTGCGCGCCGGAATGGTCGCGGTCGATTTGCAGCAGACGGAGAAGGGGAAGACCGACAAAGCGATGGCGGAGAAGGCGCTCAGTTTATTAACGAAAGGCCGCAACTTACCCGAGGCGGGACGCTGGAGCGCGATCGCGGAAGTCGGATTGCTCCGGCTGCAATATCAATCCGGGCAGTACGACAAAGTCCTGGCTGAATATAAACGCGGACAGGACAAGATCCCCGAGGAAGTCCGCCCGGAAATGATGATGATCGTGGGGAACAGTCATCGTCAGCTCGGGCACACGAAGGAAGCGGATGAGATGTATCGCGAGATCATCGCGAAATATCCGAACAAGGAGGAAGCGAAAGACGCGCAGTATCAGCGGTTGATCAATTTCTACAACAGCAATGCACCGACGCTGCTGGCGGAGATCGACGACTACCTGAACTCGAATCCCGCGCCGGAACGCGCCGACCAGGCGAAGCTGCTCAAGGCTGAACATTTCTACAAGGAGCAGAAGTTCGCGGACGGGGCGCCGATTTACGCCGAGCTGCGCGCGTCGCATCTCTCGCCCAAGCTGCGGGCGGAATCCGCCTACAAACTGGGTTGGTGTTTCGTTCAGTTAAAAGACGGAGCGCAGGTCATCGATGCCTTCGGTTATTTTATCCAGGCTTTCCCGGACAGTCTGCAGATGGCTTCCGCGCTCACGCAACGCGCCCTGGCCTACCAGGCCAGCAAGAATTACGACCTGGCCATCGCGGACTTGAACACCTTGTTGACGAAATTTCCAGCGGCTCGCGAGCGCGAGGCTGCTTTGCAACAAAAGGCGCTCATCCTCGGGCAGCAGGATAATTCCAATGGAATGGCCGACGCCTTTCGCCAACTGCTTAAGGAATTTCCTAAAAGCTCGGTGGCCGCGCAGGCGAATTATTACATCGGCAAGGCGATGTTCGAAGCCAAGGATTACAAGGGTGCATTGGCGCCGCTCGACGCCGCGCGCCAGCTCAACAAGGAGCAATACTACAATCTGGCCACGCTGCGGATACTCTCCGCCTTCTTTTACCTGCGAGATCGCGCCGCGTTGACGAAGGAAGTGGATGGGTTCCTTGCCGCGAACCCCGACGCCAAAATCCCGGCGGAAATTTTGGAATGGCTCGGCCTTGAGTACTACAACGAAAAGAATTACGCCGCCGCGGAAAAATATCTCAGCGTTCTTGGCCGGAGCGACAATCTCGGAAACGTGAAGCCGGATTTCTGGTTCTACCTCGCCGACACCGAAACGAAGTTGAAGAATTTCGCTCAGGCGGAAACGGCTTACGAAAAATATCTCCAGGTCGCAACCGATCCGGCGGCAAAGGCGAAGACGCTGCTCGCGCTCGGTGCCACCAAGATCGCGGCGCACAAACCGGATGACGCGCAGAAAATCGCGGAAGAGATAATGACGTTGCAGCCGGAGGGGCGCGTCAATGCGGAAGCGAGATTGCTGGCGGGCGAGGTGCAGTTCGAGCGCCAGCATTTCGAAGAAGCCGGGAAGGCATTTATGGGTGTCGCGTTGCTCTACGACGATCCCGCGATCACGCCGCGGGCCTTGCAAAAAGCGGCGCTAGCTTATCAAAAGGCCGGGAAGACTGAGGAAGCCGACCGCGTCGCCAAACAGCTTCGCGAAAAATATCCGGACTTCGCCGGCGGGTAATTGGTTGGTGTGCGTTTCTGGGGAGCACATGCCGCCAGCCTGTCCGTCTCGGCAGCCTGCGCTCCCCAGAGTGGAAATCCGCAGCTTCCCGAATCGTATCGTGGTTGTTGTCAACGCCGACAGCTTTTGCTTGGATGACCGGATGGAAAATCTTCGCTCTTATGTCGCTGAATTCATCGGCACCTTCTTCCTCGTCCTCACTGTCGGCTGCACCGTTATTCCGGGCGCGGCGGGCGTCATCGCCCCGCTTGCCATCGGCGCGGCGCTCATGGTGATGGTTTACGCCACCGGGCACATCTCCGGCGCCCACCTTAATCCTGCGGTCACCCTGGCCGTTTTTGTGCGGGGCCGTTGCAAAGCGAAGGACGTGATTCCGTACTGGGTGGCGCAGCTCCTGGCAGGACTGGCTGCGGCTTGCGTCGCGGTCTATCTCGTCGGCAAGAGCGGCACGCCGATGGAGCTCACGAACGTCCCTTTGGTATTCGTGGCTGAGTTTCTCTTCACTTTCGCACTCGCGTTTGTCGTGTTGAACTCCGTCACCTCAAAAGACACGGCGAACAATTCTTTCTACGGTCTCGCCATCGGCATGACGGTAATGGTGGGCGCATTTTCGGTAGGAAGTATTTCCGGGGGCGCCTTTAATCCGGCTGTCGCCGTCGGCTTGGTAATAATGAACCTGGTTCATTTCGCGAATGTTTGGATTCACATTGTTGCTGAGCTTGCGGCCGGCCTCGCCGCCGGGTTGATCTTCAAGGTCCTGAATCCGGCCGACAAGTAGGCCCTGCGCTGGTTGAGTAGGTGGAGCGCACGATCCACTTATATAGCGAGCGTCTCGATCGGAAGCGCGGCGAGAAATTCACTCGCGTCGTCGATCTGCAAAACCGGCCTGGCCAGATGGGCCGCGAGAAAGCTGGCGTCGGGCGTGGGCGCGATCCCGGCTTGCGAGAAAATTTCCGCGTCGGCCAATTGCTCGACCACGCGCGTGACCTTTTGCTCGAGGTTCTTTGTCTCGGTGAATTGAACGGTGGCGATGCCCCCGGCGGTTGCTTCGAGATAAGGCGCGAGGGTGCCGGCTAATTCGAGCAAAATTCCCTGAACGATTTTTTCCCGGGAAAGCAATCGCATTCTCACCTCCAGTTGCAGACACCGCGCCAAACCCTGGCTCGGCGTCATTCCGCATCTCACTCCCGTTTTTTCAGCCACGGCGTTGAGCTGAATGATCACCGCTTTCTTTTCCTGATCGTCGATCAACGCGACCGGTTTCGCGCGCAACTCCGGCTGGTGACGCAACGCCGCCTGCAGATAAAAATTCGGCAAATAGATCGTCGCGAACATCAGCCTGCTCCCGCCATCGCTTGTCTTCCGCCTTGCGCTCGTTTCACCAGGACCTTCATTCGCGAGCTGCCGCCATCCCGTTCCAAGTCCGCCAGGTTCCAGGAATTTTCGAGCGAGAGCTTTAATTGCGCGCTGCTGATCATGCTCGTGCGCGTGAGAACGAGAAAAGCTGCCGGCGCCGCTTCCGCGAGGCGTTGCAGCCGATACCAGCTCGTCGACGGGATCTTGCGCAACTCGTCGGTGGCATTCAGAACCAGATCGAGAATGATCAACGGGAAATTGCCGTCGCGCAGAAGCAGATCGGCTGCCTGAATCGCTTCGAGCGCTTTCGTGCAGCGGACCCAAAGAAGATTGCCCAATCGCCCCTGACCCAGTCCGCCGGCTGGATCAAAGGAGTCCTGTCCGTCCACCAAAGCGAGAAAGTAGCCGTCGCGCTGCGCGCTCTGCAAAAGAGCGTAAATCAGGAGAGCGCTGCCCGCGCTCAGGTTGGGACTGCTCAACTCGGTGATGGCGCTTTTCGGTAATCCGCCACCGATAGCCTGATCGATCACCGGCAGGCCGGTGGCCAACCGGAGTGCCGGGGCGGTAAATGTTTGAGGGAAACGTTCCGCGAGCAGCTGGCGGAGATTAATGATCTTGCTGCTCGCGCCCATGCCCGACGCTGGCATAAATGCGTGATATGTTCAAGAGAACACTCACACGAAGTCTGGCGGATCAACCGCGTTTGCGGCGCGGCGGCATCTGTTTCCGCACCAGCGAAACCATCACGCCTTGAATGCGCAGTTCTCGCGCCGGAACCAGATTCGGGTAGAGCGGATTCTCCGCTTTCAAATAAGGCCGGCCATGTTCCGTGACGTAACGCTTCAAGGTCGTTTCCCCGTCGATCAGCGCCGCCACGATGTCGCCGTTCTGCACATCTTTGCGGTCCTCCAGAATGACGATGTCGCCATCGAGAATGTGAGCCTCGATCATGGAATCGCCGCGCACCCGGAGCGCGAACGTCCGTCCGTTCTTGGAGGCATTGACCGAGCGCGCATCGAGGGAGACATGCCCCTCGATCGTCTGCTCGGTCAGGGTCGCCATTCCCGCGGGAATCTGCCCGTAAATTGGAATGTCGGTGATGCGCACTTTCTGCACCGGCGTGATCAGCGCCCGGGCCTTGCGCGCATGGCGATCGACGAAACCTTTCCGCTCCAGCGCGTCGATGTATTGCATGACGGAAGTCTGGCTCGCGAAACCAAAATGATGCTGGATTTCCCGGGTGCTGGGCGTGACCCCTTTTTCGCGTTGCTCCGATTGGATGAATTCCAGGATTCCTCTCTGTCGCTCCGTGAGCATGCTTTATTTTCTCCAGCCCCTTCGCGCGTGCAAGTTCAAATGAACACTTGCTCTGGAGGGACGACCGCTGTGTCATCCCACATTTTGGGACGGGACAGAGCCCGTCCCTCCAGCGTCAATGCGCCGACAACTGAAACTCCACTTCTTCCAGTTGTGCTGTCCAGCGCGTCAGATAGGCAAAGGCGTAATAGAGTTCCCGCAAGCGATCGAATGTCTCCGGCCGGTTCTTCGCCCAAAGTTCGTCGATGGCCTGAAGCTCCGCGAGTGACGCATTGGATAAAGCCTGAAGTTTTTCGCGCGTGCGTTTCGCATCCCCTTGCAACTCCAGGATCGATGGCTTTAAGAGCGAGCGGCTCAACGCATTCGAAGTAGCGTTGAATTTTTCCAGGAGAAGCTGCGCTCGTTGAGTAAGCGCGCTGACCTCGGGGAAAAGATCGTGCAATTGTTTCGGGACCGTCTGCCCGCTCGATGACGGCGGATGCCCTTCCAAACTCAGCAGGTGTTGCAGCCGCCGCTTGGGGTCCTGCAAGACTTGATACGCCTCGTTCAAAGTGGAGAAGGCGGCGTCTGTTTCCTCGGAGCCGACGCTTGTTTGCGCGTCGGGGTGCGCCCGCAAAGTTTTTTGATGATAGATTTCCTTCAGCTTCTCCGGATCGAGCCACGGCGTGCGCGGCTGATCGAGCAGAGCGAAGTAATCGGTCATGCAGCGAAGCTTTCGCCGCAGGAACAATGCGCGACCGCGTTCGGATTGGTGACTTTGAACCCGCCCTTCTGGAGATCGTCGCTGTAATCCAAAAGCGATCCGCTCACGAAGAGGGCGCTCTTCGGATCGACCACGACCCGGACATTGGACGACTGCACCATGATGTCGCGGTTAGCCGGCCCATCCACGAGGTCCATCTTGTATTGCAACCCCGAGCAGCCGCCCCCGATCACCGCCACTCGCAGCGCCCCCGTCGCGCGCCCCTGTTTTTCCAAGAGCGAATTGAGTTTCCGCGAAGCATTCTCGGTTACCTTGATGAGACGCTCGTTGCCGATCTTGTAATTGATCGGCGGCGCGACGTTGACGGTTTCAGACACGCGGAAAGCTAATGGCCGCTACCACCGACCGCAAGACTGCGCGAATCAGTGGTTCGAACTTTAAGTCATGACTCATTGGGTGCCGGATACTCTGGAGTAGCGTCCATCTCCCAGCGCGTCTTTGAGGTATCGATCCCCGCAATTTTCTTTGCCAAGATTGCGACGTGAATGAAAGCGGGCTGGGTGGGAAGGTGGAGCAGCTCTGGCGTGCGCTGGTCGGGATGAAGGCGGACGGGGCCTGTCGATTCGCAGCCGAGGACTTCGAATCCTAAGGCCGGAGAAAATAACGCGCGCAAGCCTTGCTCGGAGAAGCGCCAGTAATCGGCGGGTTGCTCGTGGAGCGGGAAGGCGAAATGCGTTTGATGGAAGGTGAGTCCGCCAATCCGCAGGACTTTGTTTATCTCCATCGCCACCACCCACGGCATGGCCAGATGTTCGAGGACCGCAAGCGACAGCACGGCGTCGAAACGTTCCGTGAAAAAAGAAGAGAGACGGTGCGCGTCTCCGACTACGTCGGTGTTCTGGTCGGGATAAAAATCGAAGCCGGTGTAAGACGCGGCTCCGGGAAAGAGCGAGCGTTTCGACACGCTGCCCGGAACAACAACGCGCGATCCGATTTCCAGAAGGGTCAGGTGCTCATCGTTGACGCGCGAACGGAAACGTTCCAACAGGCCGGGCTCGCTGGTCGCGGGCGCATGGACATTCGCTTCGGGGCGCACTGTCCAATTTTTCGAAACGACCTGATCGCCGGTGCGCGCTTCGATGCGGAAATCGTAGGCAGGCGAGCGTGGCAGATAGGCGCGAAAACCGCATTTCGGTCCGGACGTGAATTCGGGATGCTTCGCCACGATGTCCGGCCGCTCATGCCAACCCACCACGGGAATTCGCTGATCGCCGAGAAAAATTTCCAGGTTATCCGGCGGCCCATCCTGAGTCAGGATCCATCCGCGGAGGGCGATCCCATTTTCATCCGACCAGACTTCCGGGATGCTGATCCTGGCTTCGGCCGCGTGGCTCCCGGTCTTGCGACGCCAATTCACGGAGCGGTTACGAAGTTGAACCGACCAAATCTAGCGACGGCGCGAGATACTCGCGTCCGATCTCTTCCACCTCCGCCACGGAGGTGACGTGCTGAAATTTTTCGCGAAGCGATTTGGCTCCGGCGAATCCGCGAGAATACGCCATCAATCGCGCCCGCAATGAGCGCATCGCCTGGTCCTCGTCGCCCCATTCCTTCACGGCGAGCTGGCAATGCCGGAGAATGAGCGACCATTTTTCGGCCGGATCGGTCGCGAGCAAATGTTCGCCCGTGGCGAGGTAATGTTTAATCTCCTGAAAAATCCAGGGTGAGCTCATCGCGGCGCGGCCAATCATGACGCCGGCAATTCCGGTCTGCACGCGACGGCGGACGACGTCTTCCGGAGTCGTGAGATCGCCGTTGCCGATCACCGGAATCGAGACGGCGGCGGCGACCTGGCCGATAACCTCCCAGTCCGCCGCGCCGGAATAACCTTGCGCGCGGGTGCGTCCATGAACGGCGAGCGCGGCGATTCCGCAATCCTCCAGGATGTGCGCGACCTGCGGAGCGTTGATAGAATTCGCGTCCCAGCCAATTCTGATTTTTGCCGTGACCGGCAAGGGAGCGACCGCGCGCACGACCGCGTTCGCGACGGCGGTTAGCGCTGGACAATCTTTCAGCAACGCCGAGCCGCCGTTCTTCGCGACGACTTTGTTGACCGGGCAACCGAAATTGAGATCGATGAAATCGGGGCAGACCCAATCCACGACGTGACGCGCGGCTTCGGCCATGTGCTCGGCGTTGCCACCGAAAAGCTGGACGCCGATCGGGCGTTCGCATTCGTCGAAGTCGAGATACTCGCGAGTCCTTTCGTTACGCCGGAAAACTCCTTCGGCCGAGACAAACTCCGTCACGAGGACATCGGCGCCGCGTTCCTTACAGAGTTGCCGGAAAATTTTGTCGGAGACGCCGGCCATCGGGGCGAGATAGAGCGGAAAACTGAATGGCGAAAACCAGGGAAGCGCGGAAGTCATGAGATTATTAGGTCGCGCTCCTGAGCAGCTGCGCGACTTCGTTCTGAACGTGTTCGATTTCGTCGAGCCGCAGGCGAACGTCGGGCACAATGAAAACGTCACCGCTCTTGGCGTGTTCGTAGATCAGAACGGGACGCTCACCTGCCTGGTCCGTCTTGATTTGCTTCAGCACGCGCTTTCGTTCGAGCATCACGGCGAGAACATAACAGGAGTTGGCGTGGGCCGGATCGTTCCCGGCCAAGAGGCGTCGCAAAATGTCTTCCGCGTTTTCTTTCGCCAACGGTTCCGGCGGCTCCGCCGGCGGCGGCTCGTAGCGCGTCTTCCAAAAGGAAAAAGGCCGGATGTTTTCGTTTCGTTGCGTCCAGGCCTCTTCGCTCAAATCTTCCCGGCGGAAACCTTCTCCTTCGCGAAAGAGCAGCGTGTAAAATTGTTCCCCCGGCTCGAAGGCGCGCCCGGTCCGGGCGCATGTGTCCGCGCGATGCTTGATCGGCCAGTCGTTCGCCAGCGGATTCATCGGGCGAAGAATTTCCACCGCGGTGGTTCGCGGTTGGTGGCGCGGAAATAGACGAGGAGCAAACCGAGCACGCCAAAAATAAATTGGGGCGTCCAGGCCGCGGCCCAGTCTGGGATGCGCGCCCCTTCGCCCAGGGCGAGAAAGAGATGCGTCGCGAAATTCATCAGGAAAAAGAGAATGATCGCGGCGGCGACACTCGAGAGAATCCCGCGGCGGGAGTAGCCAATGCCCAGCGACGCGCCGATGAACGTGACCGCCAGGCAGGCCCACGGCAAAGCCATCCGATATTGCAAATGGGTCGCGAACGGCGCCAACAGTGTCGGCGGAAAATCCGAGTTGAACTGGAGGTATTCACGCAGCTCCGGCACGCTCAAAAATTCCGCGCGGAGGTTGGCGCTGCCCAGGCGATACGGCGTTTCACTCCAGTCCTTGATCACGAGCGATTCGATGTACGGGGCGACTTCGGTAACGTTTCCGGTTTCATCATAGTGGACCACCTTCACCTGGCGAAAATCCCACGCACGGGTTTCGGGAAGGTAATAGGCTGTAGTGGCAATATAATTGGTCACGATGTTGTCGTTGGCGTCCTGCTGCACGACGTGCACGGTGGTGAATTTGTTGGTGCCGGGGTAAAACTGCTGGATGAACCAGGTGCGGTTGTCGGTCCGGTTGCGGAAAACTTGAGCTACCGATCCGAGTTGTTGCCGGCGCGATTGCGGGTCTTCCAGGAGTTTCTTGTGGGCATATTCCGCGTGCGGCCCGAGCGAGTAGTTCAGGAAAGTGCTGGCCGCGGTCGTGAACAGTCCCACTAGGACGAGCGGCGCGATGAGGCGCTGCAGGCTCACCCCGGCCGTGAGCATGGAGACGACCTCGTTCGAGCGGGACATCCGGCCGAGGCTGAAGAGCAATGCCAGCAACAGCGCCACCGGCAGCAAAATCACGAGAATCTGAGGCGCCTGCGTGAGATAGTATTTCAGAATCAGCATCCGCGAGATCCGCGCATCGAGGAAAGTCGAGATGTTGTCGCTGACGTCGAAGATGAACCAGATCGAGATGAACCCGGCGATGCAGTAGATGTAGGCTTGGAGAAAATAACGCAGGACGTAGCGATCCAAGAGTCTCATGAAGAATTTGCGAATTTCGAATTTCGAATTGCGATCTAGGTTACCACACCCCCAGCGCGACTTGATTAGGCCATATACAAAGCGCAAATCGCAAATCAGCAACTCCGAGAAAAGATCGCGAGCACGCGAAAGCTTCCGGTGTCGCAATTCCTCCACGTGATCGCCTTACGAGACGCCTTCGAGAGTGACTTCATCGGGGAGGTGCGTTCCCTCTTCTCGGAAAACGGGCTGCTGGCGAAGGCGAAGAATTTCGAATACCGGCCGGAACAACAGGAGATGGCGGTGGCGGTCGCGCGCGCGCTCGAGGGAGAACGGCACCTGGTGGTCGAGGCCGGCACCGGCGTGGGGAAGTCGATCGCGTACCTCGCGCCCTCCATTCTTTATGCGATGGCGCAAAAGAAGAAGGCGATCATCTCGACTCACACGATCAATTTGCAGGAACAACTCCTGAACAAGGATATTCCTATCCTGAGGAAGATTCTGCCGATCGAGTTCGACGCCGCGCTCATGAAAGGCCGGCAAAATTATCTTTGTCCGCGGCGCCTGGAGCGGGCGCTGCAACAAGCGGGAGAATTGTTCACGACCTCGGAGACGGCGGAGCTGGCCCGGATCGCGGAATGGGCGCGGACGACGAAGGACGGATCGTTGAGCGATCTCGCGATCGAGCCGGACCCGAAAGTCTGGACTCAGGTTTGCAGCGAGGCCCACATCTGCACGGGCAAAACCTGCGGCCAGGGTGCGAATTGTTTTTTCCAACAGGCGCGCAAACGGCTGCTCGCGGCGGACGTGATTGTGATCAATCACACCCTGCTCTTCATGCTTCTCGGCAGTCCCGAGGAGCAACTGAATCGCGAGAGCGGTTATCTTTTCCCCAACGATTTCATTGTCTTTGATGAGGCGCACACGCTCGAGCAAACGGCGTCGCGCCAGATCGGAATCGGCGTTTCGCAGTACGGTTTGCGAGCGACGGTGCAGCGCCTCTACAACGCCCGCACGAAGAAGGGGCTGTTTACCGTCACCCGTGATGCGGCCGGCGTCACTTTGGCGGCGGCCCTCGTGGACGAGATCGATAAATTTTTCCAGGCGGTCGATGCGCGCTGCGATTTTCGAAAAGGCCGCGAGTTCCGCGTGCGCGAGACCGATTTCGTTCCGGACACAATTTCCGGACGCTTGATGGCGCTTCAGGCGCGCGTTGCTGAGGTCGTGAAACGGACGGAAGACGAATTCCTCAAGGCCGAGCTCCAGGAACTCGGCCGGCGCATTCATGACAACCGCGTCGGCATCGTGACGTTTCTGGAACAGGGAGCGGAAGGCCACGTTTACTGGGTCGAACGCACGGGAAAGGCCGCGCAGTTCCTCACCTTGAACGCGGCGCCGATCGATCTCGCGCCGGTGCTCGAGCGGATGATTTTCCGGGACGATTGCTCCTGCGTGATGACGAGCGCCACGCTCGCCGTGGGCCGCCCCGACCTGGCTTATTTCCGCGAGCGTATCGGCGCGGGCGCGGTCGAGCCGTTGCAGCTCGGAAGTCCTTTCGATTTCCCGACGCAGATGAAATTGTTCGTCGTTCGAAAGATGCCCGATCCGCGAGACGCCGGTTACGCGAAAGCACTGGCGCATTGGGTCGCGCATTTCGTGACGGAGACAGATGGGCGCGCCTTCGTTCTTTTCACAAGCTATCGCGGGATGCATCAACTGGCGGAAGAGATGCAGCCGTTCTTCACGGAGAACGGAATGAATCTGCTGGTGCAGGGACAGGGCGCGCCGCGCGGCAAATTGCTGGAGGAATTCAAGGCGACCCCGCGCAGTGTCCTTTTTGGCACCGACAGTTTTTGGATGGGCGTCGATGTGCCGGGGGAGGCGCTCTCGAATGTGATCATCACTCGGCTTCCCTTCGCGGTTCCGGATCATCCGTTGATCGAAGCCAAGCTAGAGCTGGTGGAAGCGCGCGGCGGCGACGCGTTCACGGAATATTCATTGCCGGAAGCGATCTTGAAATTGCGCCAGGGAGTGGGGCGATTGATTCGGACCAAGAGCGATCAGGGGATTGTGGTCATCCTGGATAATCGCATCGTGACCCGGCCGTATGGACGCGCGTTCCTGGCCGCGCTGCCGGATTGCCCGGTAAAAGTAATTTAGAGAAAGCGATGAAGCGTTATAAGCCTCAAGGAGCGGCGGTTCACAAACCGCCGTCTTTCTCTCGGTGGGCGGTTTGAAAAGCGCCCTTCCTTGATATGATCGCTTGAACATATCGGCCATTCCGGCTTAAATTTGCTCCATGCAGCGCCTCGCTCTTCCGGTTGTCATCGCGATTGCGGCGCTTTTAACCGGGATCGTAATCGGCCGCTATCCTACATCGACGGCAATCACCGCGCCGGGCAATACCACCCGCGCGCACACCGAGACGAAGGCAAACCCGTCGAGTTCACCTGCTGCTGTTTCCACGCCAGACGTCCCGGCGGTAGCGCCGGATTCGGTTGATCCGGCGGTTGCGGTCTCGAGCGACAATATCATTTCGAAAATTAAAATGGCGCTGACGCATCCGGGGAGCCGGCACACCTACGCGACCTTCAGCAAGCTGGCCGAAATGGTGGACGAAAAAAATGTGCGCGAAGTCCTCGCCTTCGTGCAGACCCTGCCCAAACCGCAGGAGAAGAGCATGCTCATTTCTCTTTTTGTCGGACGTTGGGCCGAGCTCGAGCCGCAGGCCGCGATCGCCTACGCGCAAGCGATTCCCGCCGGCCCGGCCAGAAATTGGGCCATGACCAGTGCGGTCAACGGCTGGGCTGAACGTGATTCGACTGGGGCGATGGCGTGGGCCCAGCAACTCCCGCCGGGTCCGGCGCGCGATCAGGCGATGCAAAGCATCGTCTCGGCGTTGGTCGACAAAGATCCCCAGGCCGCACTCGCTTTTTTGCAAAGCCTGCCCGCGGGACGTAATCGGCAAAGTCTTTACTGGCCGATTTTCAGCCGCTGGACGGTGAACGATCCGACCGGGGCCGCGGAGCGGGCGATGCAAATGCCGCCCGGCATCCAACGCGATACGGCCTTGCAGGTGATCGGTTCCAATTGGGCGAACCAGGATCCGGAAGCGGCCTTCGCCTGGGCCAACACTTTGCCGCCGGGGCAGGGTCGGAATAACGCGCTTCAAAATGTTTTATCGAGCTGGGCCAACAAAGATCCCGAGAAAGCCGCGGCGATTATTGTGACGTTGCCGCCGGGGCAGCTGCGCGATCAATCCATCAGCAACGTCGCGCACCAGTGGGCGCTCAGCGATGCGCGCGCGGCGCTGAAGTGGACACAGGAATTGCCTCCGAGCGATGGGCAACACAATGCCCTGCGCTCCGTGCTCGCGATTTGGGGGCAAGCGGAACCGGCAGCGGCCGCGGAATATGTGACAAGTCTGCCGGCGGGCAAGTGGCGGGAAGAAGCGACGTTTTCCATCGCTATGCAATTAGCCACCAGCGATGTGCAAAGCGCGATTAGTTGGGCGCAGAAACTTCCACAAGGCGCGTTCCGGCAAGATGCGCTTTCCAATATTCTCACGCAATGGGGCGAGACCGATTCACGAGCCGCCGCTGATTTTGCGCTTCATCTCAGTGACGAAGAAGGCCGGAAAAATTTGCTCGAGAATGTTTCGCGGCAATGGACCCGCAATGATCCGCAGGCGGCGCTTACCTGGGCCGGTAATTTGCCGGATGCCGCCGCGCGCGATTTCGTTTTGCCCGGCATTCTCGCGGTCATGGCGGAATCCGACCCGCGCGAAGCGGCGAAACTGATTTCTCGATTGTCCACGGCGGAAGCGCAAGCCAGCGCGAGTGCCGCCATCGTTATGCAATGGGCTGCAGTCGATCCCTATGCGGCGGGTGTCTGGCTGGGAACATTGCCCACGGGAGAATCGCGGGACGCAGCCGTCTCTGCTTATGCCCGGCGCATTGTTTCGTCCGATCCGCAGGCCGCCGCGCAATGGGCCGAGACGATCGGCAACCAAACTGCGCGCGACCGTCAGGTCGAAGCGATTGTCGTGACCTGGCTGCAAAACGACGCCGCCAGCGCCACCGCCTGGCTCAGTCGTTCGTCGCTTTCCGCAGAGGTAAAAGCGCGGCTGCTTTCCGGGACCAGATGATATGAGCGGGTCGGCCATGGCAGCGAAAGAGCGCGAAGCGGCGATCGCTCGTATCCTGGGGATTTTGCATGGTTGGGGGATTCACACCGTGGGCCAGTTCGCGGCTTTGGAAAAGCAGGACGTCGGTGCGCGACTGGGACCGATCGGTCTTGAGCTTTGGGAACGCGCGTCCGGAAAAACCACGCGACTGCTTAAGCTCGTTGCCGTGCCGGAATCTTTCGAGGAAGCCTTCGAGTTCGAAAACGAAATCGAAACCGCCGAGCCGCTCCTCTTTATGCTCCGCCGGTTTCTCCAGCAACTCGCGCTCCGGCTCGACGCGCTTTATCTCGTCGCCAGCGAACTGCAATTGCAAATTTTCTTCAGCGACAAGCGCTCGTACGAACATCAATTCAAAATCCCGGAGCCGACCAATCAGGTCGAAGTCCTCTTCCGGATGCTGCACACGCATCTTGAAAATTTTACCTCCGTCGCTCCAATTCTTGCCGTCGCGCTCAAGGCCGAGGCAACGAAGCCGGCCTTTCAACACTTCCATCTTTTTGAAACCGCGCTGCGCGATCCGGCCCGCCTTTCCGAGACGCTCGCGCGCCTGACCGGTTTGCTCGGCGCCGATCGGGTGGGCAGCCCGGTCCTGGAAGACACGCATCGGCCCGATGCATTCCGGATGGAGCCATTCTCCTGGCAGTTGCAAAAAACGGCGGGCTAAGTGCCGCCGCTGCCGGCTTGTGCGTTGCGGCGATTTCGCGCGCCCGCACCGGCTTCGATGTCGCTGAGCAAAAACAAACCGGCGCATCTGCGCAGCGCGAAAATTCAGGGAGAAGTGAAAGCGCGGAAAGGTCCGTATCGCGCCTCGGGAAATTGGTGGGACGAAAAAGCGTGGGACCGCGCCGAGTGGGATCTCGAGCTGGAGAACGGCGCGCTCTGCCAATGCCACGCCAGCGGCGGTCGATGGGAACTCGACGGAGTCTATGATTAGAAGCCCGCGCGTATGTCTTACGTCGAGTTACATGCGTGCAGCGCGTTTAGCTTTCTTCGCGGCGCTTCTTTTCCGGAACAACTAGCCGAAACCGCCGGCGAACTGGAAATGCCGGCGATGGCGTTACTCGATCGCAACGGCGTTTATGGCGCGCAACGGTTTTCCGTGGCCGCGCGCGAGCAAAATGTTCGGCCCATTGTTGGCGCGGAATTGAGCATGGAAGATGGCGCGATGTTGCCCGTGCTCGTGCAGAACCGGACGGGCTACGCGAATTTGTGCGCGTTGCTTACGCAGGCGCATCTCCGCAGCGCGAAAGGCGAGTGCGCCATGCAGTGGAACGAGCTGGCGCAATACGCGGAGGGTTTGGTCGCGTTATTTTCTGATCTGGGGAGCGCACGCGTCTCGCGTGCTGGTTTCGGCATTCTGCCGAAACGAACTTCCCGAACCGGCGGTAGGTCACTCGCGAAAAGCTCTCTTTTATCGCGGAGAAAAAGTTCGCGACGACGAGACGTCGTCGCCAGCACGCTGCAAGCGTGCGCTCCCCAGAGTTCTGCCGAACGTGCGCTATTTCTGATCGACGTCTTTGGGCGCGAAAATGTTTTCGTCGAAATCCAGCGCCATTTTTTGCGTGGCGAAGATCGGACCAATCAACAACTCTGCGATCTGGCGGAACAGCATCGCCTGCCGGTTATCGCGACGAATGGCGTCCGGCACGCGAAGCCTCGTGGGCGGCAGGCGCTCGATGTCTTTACCTGCATCCGCGAGCACACCCATCTCGATGCCGCTGGCACGCTCCTGACTCGAAACGCCGAGCGGCATCTGAAAAGCGATGCGGAAATGCGCGCGCTGTTTCACGATCGCCTCGACGCCATCGACAACACCGCGCGCCTCGCCGATCGGCTCGAATTTTCCCTGGAAAATATCGGCTACGAATTTCCCGCCTTCCCGGTCCCGGATGGGCACGACATGAATTCGTTCCTGCGCACGATCACGCTTTTCGGCGCGCAGCAGCGTTACGGCGCCATCAGCACCGCGGTGAAAGAAAAGATCGAGGAGGAACTCAGCCTGATCCAACGGCTCGGGTTCTCCGGATATTTTTTGATCGTTTGGGACATCATTAATTTCTGCCGCGAACACAACGTCATGGTGCAAGGCCGCGGGAGCGCCGCGAACAGCGCCGTTTGTTATTGTCTCGGAATCACGCCGGTAGATCCGGTCAGCAACCATCTTGTTTTCGAGCGGTTTCTGAGCGAGAGCCGCAAAGGCTGGCCCGATATCGATCTCGATCTGCCGAGCGGCGATCGCCGCGAAAGCGTCATCCAGGAAGTTTATCGGCGTTACGGCAAACATGGCGCAGCCATGACCGCGAACGTCATCACTTATCGCGGACGAAGTGCCGCGCGCGAAATCGGCAAGGCCCTGAACTTCTCCGAGAATATCCTGGATCGCTTCTCGCATCTTTTCGCGCATGGCGATTTTCCACACACGCTCGAGCTCACCGCGCAAATCGAGCAGGCCGGTTTGCCGCATTCGCATCCACGCATGCCGGCCTTCATCTCATTGTATCAGGCGATTTACGGATTGCCGCGCCACCTCGGCCAGCACTCGGGAGGCATGATTATTTGCCAGGGTAAGCTGAGTTCCTTCGTGCCTCTGGAAAATGCTTCCATGCCTGGCCGCGTCGTTGCGCAATGGGACAAGGACGATTGCGAAGATCTAGGCATCGTGAAAGTCGACCTGCTCGGGCTCGGGATGATGTCGGTGATGCAGGATGCGTTTGAGCTTTGCCGCGAACGCGGACGCCCGCTCGATCTCGCGCATATCCCGACCGATGACGCGCCCACCTACGAGATGATGCAGAAGGCGGACACGATCGGCGTGTTTCAAATCGAGAGCCGCGCCCAGATGGCGACGTTGCCGCGGATGCAGCCCAAATGTTTTTACGACGTCGTGATCGAAGTGGCGATCATCCGGCCGGGCCCGATCCAGGGGGACATGGTGCATCCATATCTCGCGCGCCGGGCCGGGCGCGAAAAAGTCACTTACTTCGATCCGCGATTGGAACCAGTACTCGGCCGTACCCTCGGCGTTCCGTTGTTCCAGGAACAGATGCTGAAGATCGCGATGATCATGGCGGATTTTTCCGGGAACGAAGCGGAAGAATTGCGGCGTGCGCTCAGTTTCCATCGCTCGCAGGAACGGATGGAAAAAGTGAGCGTGAAATTGCGGGCCGGGATGGCGCGGAACAAGGTCGCGCCGGAGGTGATCGAGAAGATCCTGCAGGCGATCTCGTCGTTCGCGCTCTACGGATTTCCGGAATCGCACGCGATCAGTTTCGCGATTCTGGCCTACGGGAGCGCTTATTTGAAATTGCATCGCGCGCCGGAGTTTTACGCCAGCTTGCTGAACAATCAGCCGATGGGTTTCTATACGCCGGCCACGATTGTGCAGGATGCACAGCGACACGGGCTGCGGATTCTGCCGGTCTGTGTGATGGAATCCGGTTGGCGTTGCACCGTGGTTGCGGACGACACGATGCGATTGGGATTATGTGTAGTGAATGGTTTGCGCCAAGAGCATGGCGAGAAGGTGGTCGAAGAGCGGGCGCGTACGGAGTTTGTATCGCTCGATGATTTCAAACAGCGGGTGGAGTTAACGAAAGAGGAACTGCGGACGCTGGCGGAACTTGGGGCGTTGAATTGTTTTGCGGAGCATCGGCGTGCCGCGATGTGGCGCGTGGAAGAGACGATCCATGACGATCTTCTGGGGAGCGCACGCTGGCAGCGTGCTGGTTTCGGCATTCTGCCGAAACAATCTTTTAAAAGTTCGCGACAACGAGACGTTGTCGCCAGCACGCTGCAAGCGTGCGCTCCCCAGATAGAGCCGGAATCGCCACTCCTGCCGATGACATTGCCAGAGCGCGTGAAAGCCGATTACGACGCGATGAACCTAACGACCGGTCCGCATCCGATGAAGTTGCTGCGCGATCAGTTACCGAACATCTGGCGCGCCAGCGATCTCGCCTCTGCGCGACATGGCGCCACCGTGCAGATTGCGGGCAACGTGATTTGCCGGCAACGTCCCGGCACCGCGAAGGGTTTCGTTTTCATCAGCCTCGAGGACGAGACCGGGGTCGCGAACGCAATCGTTACGCCGGATTTATTCGAGCGAATGCGGCTCTTGATTACAGAAGAACCGTTTCTCGTCATCGAAGGAGTCGTGCAAAATTCCGACAACGTGGTGCTGATCAAGGCGCGGGAGATCAGGCCGCTCGCGCACGACCAGCTCGTCGGAAGCGAGTCGCATGATTTTCATTGAGTCGGCTCAACAGCACCCGCACCCGGAGCCGTGCGAACCGACTGAACCGACTGAGGGCCCCGTCGAGCCCCCGGGAACGTGCACGCCATATCCGCCAGAAATCACGCGGCGCACGGCTTCACCGGTTTTCGGATCCACGCGCAACGGTTCGTCCTTCATGCTCTGCTTCACTTCAAAGCGGCGCACCGGTTTCGTCGGATCGGTCGTTTCGTAAACGTAAATCGGCATCGCGATTCCTTATTCAGCCGCGCGTGATTGCTCTTTCGGTTGCGCCGCTTTTTCGGTCGACGTGTGATCCGATTCCATCCACTCGGTGTGGAAGACGCCCGGTTTGTCGATGCGTTCGTAGGTGTGCGCGCCGAAGAAATCGCGCTGGGATTGGAGGAGGTTGGAAGGCAGACGCGCCGAACGATAGCTATCGAAGTAACCGAGCGACGCGCTGAAGGCCGGAACGGCGACGCCATGTTTCACCGCGGCCGCGACGGCGACCCGCCAGTTATCCTGGGTTCGCCCGATGATGTCAGTGAAATATTGGTCGAGGAGCAAGTTGTGGAGCTTGGCATCGCGTTCGTACGCTTCCTTGATCCGATTCAAAAATTTCGCGCGAATGATGCAGCCGCCGCGCCAGATCGTGGCGATGTCGCCGAAGTTCAAATCCCAATGCGACCCGGCGCTGGCCGCCCCCAGCAGCTCCATGCCTTGTGCGTAAGAGACAATCTTCGAAGCGTACAGCGCGTCGCGCACAGCGGTGATTAGATCGTCGCGATTCCCGGTAAACTTCAGGACCTTCGGCTGCGGCAGAATCTTCGAAGCGGCGACTCGCTCGTCTTTTCTCGACGAAATAACGCGCGCTTCGACCGCCGCGTTGATCGTGGAGATCACAACAGATTGGCTGAGCGCCGACTGCAAGGTCCACAAGCCGGTGCCTTTTTGCCCGGCCTTGTCGAGGATCACATCAACGAGCGGTTTGCCGGTGTCCGGATCGATCTTCCGGAAAATCTGCGACGTGATCTGAATGAGGTAACTATCGAGATCGCCCTTGTTCCACTCCTCAAAAATACCGGCCAGCTCTTTCGCCTCGAGGCCGATCACGTCTTTCAAGATGGCGTAGGCTTCGCAGATGAGCTGCATGTCGCCGTACTCGATCCCGTTGTGCACCATCTTCACGTAATGGCCGGCGCCATCCGGCCCCATGTAACGGCAACAAGGTTCGCCATCGACGATCGCCGCGATCTTCGTGAAGATCGGTTTGATAATTTCCCATGATTCGCGCGAACCTCCTGGCATCAGCGACGGGCCCTTGAGTGCGCCTTCTTCTCCGCCCGAAACTCCGCAGCCGACAAAATGCAGACCGCGTCCCTCCAAATCCTTGCAGCGCCGCTGCGTGTCGGTGAAAAGCGAATTTCCCCCGTCGATAATCACGTCGCCTTTTTCGAGGAGCGGAACGAGCTGATTGATGACCGCGTCCACGGGCGCGCCGGCTTTCACCATGATCATCGCCTTGCGCGGACGCTTCAACGCACCGACGAATTCCTCCATCGTGTGGGCCGGGACAATATTTTTCCCCTTCGCTTTTCCGGCCGCAAATTTGTCGGTCACTTCGGTCGTGCGATTAAACACAGCCACGGTAAATCCCTTCGACTCCATGTTAAGGACGAGGTTTTCCCCCATGACAGCGAGGCCGATCAGTCCGATATCACATTGATTCGTGCTCATTTTGAGTATCTCCTTGGTCACGCCGGAATCGGCGGTGGCACACTCTATCTGGTTCTAATATCGCATGGCAATTTCCGTTTGCGAAGTTTCACTAACACAAGCGCCGCTCGGGTTCCCCGAGCGCGATGGCGATTCCGAAGCTGGAGCGGTCGTGGATTTTTGGGGCGTGGTCCGTTCAACCGAGGGCGGGCGGGAAATCGCCGGGATCGAATACGAAGCGCACCCCTCCATGGCGGAACATCAAATGCGAGTCATCGCTGAGAAATCTTTGGGGAAGTTCTCTGTGAGAAAGATTTTTATCCGGCATCGGATCGGATTGGTCCCGGCCGCGGAACCGTCGGTGATCATCCGGGTCACGAGCGGGCACCGCGCGGCTGCGTTCGCCGCGAGCCAATGGATCATGGACGAACTCAAACGCGTCGTACCGATTTGGAAACATCCGGTGTTTAAGGAAGCAAAGACTGGAGAGATCGCTTCGCGCACAAAATCTTCGGCCGCTCTCGCATGAACTGGGCGAATCGTCTTACCATCGGCCGGCTGATCCTGACGTTTCTCTTCGTCGCGACGCTTAACTGCGATTGGGCCTACGCGCGGACGGGTGCGCTCGTCATTTTTATTTTGGCGGGCGCGACGGACTTTCTCGATGGCGAAATTGCGCGGCGCTACGGATCGGTCACGAATTTTGGCAAGCTGATGGATCCGTTGGTGGATAAAATCATGATGGCGTCCGCGTTTATTTCGCTCGTGCCCCTTAAGGCAATTCCCGCCTGGGCGGCGACCACCGTGGTCGCGCGCGATTTTTTGATTACCGGACTGCGTTTGATGGCGAGCGCCCGCGGCCAGGTGCTGCCGGCGGAACGTCTCGGTAAACACAAGACTTCGTGGCAGATCATTACCGTCGTTTTCTTTCTGGGCCTGCTCTCCGCGCGAGAATTGGGATACGCCGGCGATGAGACCGCCTGGTGGTCCCGCGCGTGGTATCGGGGCGGACCGGTGCTGGTCTGGATCGCGGTAGCGTTCACGGTTTACTCCGGGCTTCGGTACGCCTGGCGCCATCGCGACGTCATCGCGCCCGACCAATAGGTCGCGTCAGCGAGGCGCGATCCCGCATCACGCAGCGTTTTATTCTTTCTCAGCGCCGCGCTTTCTCCGGAACAATTTCTGCTCTTTTGGAATACCCGAACCGGCAGAAGTCGAGCCTCCTGCCGGATTGGGAAAACCGGATATGGCCATCGTTCCCGAACATCTCCGTGCTGCGCGAAATGCGGTTCCACGCCTGCCCTTGTCTGCGATTTTAGCTTTCGCTGTGATCGGATTCGGCGGGGCTCTTTTTCTGGCCTACTCCAGCTTTAGCAGGACACAGGGACCACAATTCGCGGCCGCCTCACCGGAGAATGTGCCGGTCTATTCCGCGCGCGCCGTGCCGCTGGATCTACCGGGCGAAGAAATCGCCACACGAACGCTTGCGGTCGCGCAGGCCGCCGTCGCTCGATCGGAATTGGCAAAGGCTAAGGAAAACGATCCTGATCTCGCCGCGTCCAATCCTGTTGTGCCATCTCCAGAGACCTATATTTTGCGAGGCTTCAGCCGGTTTTCCAATTTCAACGCCTCCAATGCCAATCTCTACCGATCCCTCGCCGCGACGACTTTCGGCATGAGCGCACTGACGAACTCTCCCGCCTATGTCGCTGCCGATGCCGAGACGACTTCGATGGGGCCAGTGCCGGAAGCCTCAACGTGGTTGTGTGGCGCGACGCTCCTGACGCTCGTCGGCGTGCGGTGTCTGCATGCGAAATGGCACCGGAGTCGGCGGCGCGCGGAAAACAGATCGGCGCGTCCGAGTTCTTCGGAAATGGGGATTCGCTCGTAGCTGTTTGTCGTCGCGCGAAAGGCGATGCGCGGAAAGTCAGCGGGTGAAGGGAATCGAACCCTCGTCAGTAGCTTGGAAGGCTACAGCTCTACCATTGAGCTACACCCGCGCGCCGCCTAAGCTGACGCTGGTCGCTATTTCTGCCAAGTTTTTTTGTCCGCGCCCGGCCCGCGCGATGGAGTTGCGTTTTCACCGGCCCGCGAGGTAATTGGAATCATGAAAGCTCAGATTCTTGGCGTCGTTCTGGCGGTCTGCTTGCCGGTCGCGGTGCGCGGCGATCTCACCATTGTGCAGAAGGTCGAAGGCGGCGGGCCCGGCAATGAGGTCACGCTCAAACTCAAAGGCGATAAGGTGCGGATGGAGATTTCTCCGCAAATGACCACGATCATCGATGGCAGGACCGGCGACACGGTTACCTTGATGACCGCGCAAAAGAGATTCGTGCGCATTTCAGGGGACAAAGCGAAAGCCATTGCCGAGATGGCCAGCAAGTACACCGGGAGCACCGACGAAAAACCAAAGCTGTCGGCGACCGGCAAGAAGATGTCGATCAATGGTTACGAAACCGAAGAATACATCTCGGAGACTCCGACGTTTAAGGCGAGATATTGGATCGCTCTGAACTATCCTGATGCCGCTACGATTCTGAAGCAGCTTCAAGCGGCGATGCCGACGGTCTGGAACGACGCCGCCAAGGGGATGCTGAATTATCACGACCTGCCGGGTCTCCCTCTCCGCACGCAAATCAAGATGAAGGAGCGCGATATCACGAGCACGATCACATCCATTAAGCAGGATCCGTTGAACGACGCGGACTTCGCGGTGCCGAAAGATTTCCTGGAAATGAAGATCCCGAATGTACCGGGGATAATGAGCGAAAGATCCGTGCCTCCGGCACCGCCAAAACCGTAGGCGGAGGGTGTGGCAGCGCGTTTTATTCTCGCTTCGGGATCGCCGCGCCGGCGGCAACTCCTGGAAGAGGCCGGCTACGAATTCGAAATCAACCAGCCGGCCGTCGCCGAAGTCTCGGCGGAATCTTTCACCATTCGCGAAATCACAATCTGCAACGCCACCCGGAAAGCGCTGGCGGTCGCTCGGAATTTTCCCGATGCAGTCGTCCTGGGCGCCGACACGCTCGTGGCGCTCGGCGGCGAAGTCATCGGGAAGCCCGCCGATCTCGCGCGCGCGCAAGAAATTTTGCGGCGCTTGAGCGGACGGTCGCATGAAGTCCGGACCGCGGTTTTCATTTGTCACCTTGCGCGCGGACAGGTTCACAGTTTCCAGGAAGTGTCCCGCGTGCATTTTCGCGCGCTCGGCCATGATGCCATCCTGAAATATCTCGCAAAAGTGGATCCGCTCGACAAAGCCGGCGCCTACGCTGCGCAAGGTCACGGCACGGAAATCATCGAACGAATCGAAGGCTCGTACAGCAATGTGGTTGGCCTTCCGATGGAATCGACCGCGCGCGTTCTGCGCGGCTTCGGAATCAAGAGCCGGCTCGGCTAACTTATCTCGGCCATTTCCGGCTCGCGTTTCGCGGGCACGTGATGTTTGTCGCGTTTCAAGACGCGATACAAAAACCAGACGATGAAGCAATTCACCGCCAGGATCGCGAATCCCGCGAGGCTCGGGCGGTAGTAAACGTGCCGCACTTCGAACGGAATCAACCCCGCCGTCGCGAAGACCATCAGAAACTCGGCCCAGCGCTTTTCCAGATACACGCCGATCCCTTCCGTGAAAAGCATCGCCGAATAAATGAGTGCGAGCAGGCCGGGCGCACGGAGCTGGCCATTGGCGAGGACCGCTTGCAATTTGCTGAGGAGAAAGAGCACGAGCCTGCTGTGAACAAGCAGGATTTCGTCATCCGCCCAATCAGAAATCGCTTCGAGCCAGCCCGTCCGGCTGTTCAAGAAGAGCAGGGAAATTCCCAGAACTAAAAGAAGCGATCCTTTAAGGATTTTGAAAACCGCTATGAACTTGAGGTAACGATGGCGTCGGGCCCCGTGCAAAATGGCGGGGTCGGCTAGTAGAATACTCATTGGCTAATCCGGGCTTTCACTCCGCGACCGTAGCACTGTCGCGGCAGCAGACTTCCAATTTGTTGCCGTCGGGATCTTCAAAAAAAACCGCGTAATAGCCCGGGCTGTATGCCGCGCAAAGTTCGGGGCCTTCGATATTCTTTCCGCCGGCTCGTTCCACCACCTCCGCGATCTTATCGACCGCGGCGCGACTCTCTGCCCAGAACGCGATGCGATTTTCGTTCGGCACGTGTCCGGCATCTTCGGTGAATCCAAAAAAATCCACGCCTCTCTCGCCGGGAGCTTCAAACAGACCCCAGCGATCGCCGCTCTTGTCGACGTGAAAGCCGAGGGCAGGCAGGACCTGCGCATAGAAGCGTTGCGCGTTTTTGCGATTTTTTACCCGCAGATCAATGTGATCGAATAGCCGCGTGCTCATGGAATGAGTGTTCACGGTCTGGCTCGAATTGTCCACGGGCACGGCGACTGAGCGCCCGTGGCTACAGCGCCAGCCAATGCAGTTTCTGCTTCCGCATTTCGGCGACTCTACTAATCATCGTCGGTAATTGAAGCTCCGGATTTTATTTTGCCTGTTGCTCTCGGTGGGACCGGTGCTCGGCGGCCTGGAGAAATATACGCCGCTGATCAAAGCCGATCCACTTCCCGCAGCTTCCGCCCTCGGTCGCGGAGTGAGAATCACTTATCTCGGCACGAACGCGTATCTGCTCGAAACGCGCGATACGGTCATCCTGATCGATCCCTATTTCTCGCGCCAAAGTTTGTTGCGCACCGCGTTGAAACTGGAGCCCGTGGGCGAAACCAATCTCGTCGCCCAGTGGCTGCGCGATCATCGAAAGATCGACGCCATTCTCGTGACGCATGGACACATCGATCATCTCTTCGACGTGCCGCAGATCGCGCGCGCAACGGGCGCGACCATCATCGCATCCGCGACGAGCGTGAAGCTGGTCGAATCCGTTGGCATTTCTGCGAAGCAAACGCGCGTTGTGCGACCGGGCTCGCGGATCGCAATCAAGAACGCCGTGATTCACGTTTTTTCCGCGGAACACGATCGCATCTTCGGCGTGGTGCCATTCAACACCCCGCCGAAACATCTACCGCCGCGAAAGATCAGCGATTGGGTCACGGGCGAGCCGCTCGCCTTTCTGATCGAGATGGGTGGTAAACGAATCTTCATCAATTCTGGCGGTCGCGCGGATAAACCGGTATCGCTTCATTCGGCCCCGGTGGACCTGGCGATTGTCGGCGTAGCCAGCGGAGATGCGATCGGCGCCTTTTCGCAAACCATTGCGCAGTTGCATCCACGCTACATTTTACCGAGCCACCAGGATGATTTCTTTCGGCCGCTCCGACGCGGTTTCGTATTCCTTCCGCTAACGAATTTTCCCAAGGTGCAGCGCGCGGCTGCCGAAAATCGCGGCCAACTCATTCTGCTGGATTATTTCCGGCCATGGACGTTGCGATGAATTCTCCGCGGCCGCGCCTGGCCTTAATCGTCACCGCGATTGCGCCGGTGATCCCGCAGCTGCTCGGGAGCGCGTTTAACATTTGGTACAACCTCTCCGTGGTCGAGCCGCTTCTCGGCACCGCCGCGCTGAAAGCCCGCTTTCTCCAAACCTGCGTGATGTATAACGCGCTCGTTTATCCCGCCGCGATGTTTCTCTGGCTGCAGCAGGTCTATTCCATCGGGCCGGTTTTGAGGGCGCTCTATTGCGGCGTGCAGCCAAACCCGGACGCATTGATGCACGCCCGCCGGCGCGCCATTAATCTTCCCTGGTCGATCGCCGCCATCTCTGGAGCCGCCTGGTTTCTTTGCATTCCAACTTTCCTGATCTCGCTCGGCGTCGCTCCGGATGCATTCGATCGGCGGTTGCTTTGGCATTTGCCGATCTCGTTTCTCGTTTCCGGCTTCATCTCGATCACGCACAGTTTTTTTCTGGTCGAGCTCGCGAGTCATTGGGGAATCTTCTCCACGCTTTTTCTGCACGCCCGCGCCGATCTCACACCCGGAGGGCGCGCTCTCTCGCTCCGCGGCCGCGGATTACTCTGGGCGGTCTCGGCGGGAATCTGTCCGATCGGCTCGCTCCTGATGTTGAGTTTCGCCCCGCCCGCGCCCGGGACCGACCCCGCCTGGTTCGCGGTTTTTGTCGGCACCGTCGGCGTGGGGTTCGGCCTTTGCACCGCGCTCATGATCGGCCGGTTGGTTTCGGAACCAATCGATCAACTGCGCACCGCCGCGCAAGGCGTCGCGGAAGGCCGTCTCGACACGAACCTCCATCTGCCGAGAGCGGATGAATTCGGGCTGCTTATCGCCGAGTTCAATCACATGCTGCATGAGTTGCGCGAGAAAGAGCGCTTGCGGCAGACATTCGGCCTGCACGTGGGACGCAAGACGGCCGAGCAGATTCTGATGCGCGATCCCGGCCTCGGCGGAGTCGAGCAGATCATCACGATCATGTTTGTCGATATCCGCTCATTCACTCAGCGCACCGCCAATCTGCCCCCGGCCGAAACCGTTTGGATGCTCAACGAGTTTCTCCGCGTCATGGTGAACGTAGTGGAAACGCGCCACAACGGGATCATCAATAAATTTCTCGGCGACGGTTTCATGGCGCTGTTCGGCATCGGCGTGGATGGCGCGAACCACGCGGACGAGGCGCTCGCCACCGGGCGCGATATGCTTTCCGCGTTGGATGAACTCAACGCGCTTCTGGTTCGCGAAGGACGCGAGCGGATCGCGATTGGCATCGGCATTCACACGGGACCGGCCATCGTGGGCAGCATCGGATCGCCGGAGCGCCTCGAGTTTACCGCGATCGGCAGTGCGGTGAACATCGCGTCGCGGATCGAAGGCCTGACGAAAATCGTGCAGCGGCCTTTGCTGGTGACGGAAGGAACGGCCGGTCATCTCCGCGACCCGGCGGAGTTGGAAGAATTAGCGCCGCAGGCTGTGCGCGGAGTCGAGAAACCGATGCGGATCTATTCGCTACGGTCGGCGGTTTTCGCGACGGACCATCAGCTTTAGACCCGACCACGTTTCGTCGACCGCGCAAACTTTCACGTCCACGAAACCGAGCGGCAACGCCACCTCGCGGATCACGTCTTCCGTGATATCCGTCGCGACGCCGGAAGATTTTTTCGGCCACGAAACCCAGAGAGTGCCGGTGTCCGCCATGATTTTGCGAAGTCGCTTCAATTCCTTCTCGAGCGGTTTTCGGGACGAAGCGAAAAGGTGAATGAAGCTGGCGCTCGCAGCCGGTTTATCGGTGAACGAAACGCCCGCCGGCAGCGGCGCGAATAACTTCCGGTAATTCACCGGTGCGGCGATCGTGACCACCGTTTGTCCGGCCTTGATCCCAAGTTTTTGCGCCAGCGGCGTGCCTGAGTAACCAGCCATTGCTTTTGTTTATCGTCCGCGTCGGCCTTTGTCGCGCAGCTTTTGGAAGGAATCGACGGCATGCGCGCTTGCGATTCTTGCTGACATCTCGTTTCGTCTACCGTGCAATCGAGCCGTGCGACCGCAGATGCGTTCTAGAATTCTTCGCGCTGCGCTTTGCCTGCCGCTCCTTCTCCTCGGGACCGCTTGCAGTAAGCAGAGCAACGCCGTTTCCGGAACTATTGAAGTGGATGAAGTCCACGTCGCGCCGCGTTCCGGTGGACGTGTCGAGAAAATTTTCGCGTGGGAAGGAGACACGCTCAAAGCGGGCGCCGTCATCGTCCAGCTCGAGGCTTCCGAATTGAAAGCGCGCCGCGATCTCGCCGCCGCGCAAATCAATTCGGCCCAAAGCGACGTCGAAGCCCAGTCGGCCCAATTGGAATTTTTACGCGCGGATGCCAAGCGCCAGCAGGATCTGCTGAAAAGTCAGGCCGTCTCCTCGAACGATGCCGAGCGCGCCATGAGCGCGGCGAAGGCGCAGGAAAAAAATATCGAAGCGGCGCGCATGCGCGTCGTTCAGGCACGGGCGCAGCTCGCCGATATCGAAGCGCAGATCCAGGAAATGCAAATCGTAGCGCCCACCGATTCAATCCTGGAAGTGCTGAGCGTAAAGGTCGGTGACGTGCTGGCGGCAAACCGCGAAGTCGCGACCCTGATTCTGCCCGATCGCCTTTGGGTCCGCGTTTATGTGCCGGAGCCCTGGCTTGGGCTGATCAAACTAAACGAGAACGTGCGGGTGCGGGTTGATTCCTATCCAGGTCGCGATTTTTCCGGCGTGGTCGAGCAGATCAATCGCAAGGCGGAGTTTACCCCGCGAAACGTGCAGACCGTCGAAGATCGGATCAAGCAGGTCTTCGGTGTGAAAATCCGCCTCGATAATAAAGAGGACGCCCTGCGCGCAGGCATGTCCGCCGACATCTTTTTCTCGGACGTGAAATGACGGACGTGATGATCGAATGCGATGGTTTGACCAAGCGTTTCGGCGCTTTCACCGCCGTCGATCACGTCAGCTTCTCGGTGACGCGCGGCTCGATCTTTGGGTTTCTCGGCCCGAACGGCTCCGGCAAATCCACCGTCATCCGAATGCTCTGCGGCATTCTCGAACCAACGGAAGGCGTCGCGAAGATCGACGGCCGCGACATCGCGCGCGAAGGCGACACGATTAAGGAAATGATCGGCTACATGTCGCAAAAGTTTTCGCTCTACGACGAGCTGACCGTGAACGAGAACCTGATTTTCTCCGGCAAACTCTACAGCCTGCCGGATAAACAATTGAAGCAGCGGCGGGACGAGCTCATCGCCATCACGCATCTCGAGCCCTATCTCGATCGGCGGGCGGCGCTGCTTTCGGGCGGCTGGCGGCAACGCCTCGCCATGGCCTGCGCGCTCATGCATAAGCCGACGGTTCTTTTTCTCGACGAGCCGACTGCGGGCATCGATCCCGTGGCGCGCCGCGAACTCTGGGATTTGCTTTTCGAATTCGCGGGGCAGGGGATGACGCTCTTCGTCACGACGCACTACATGGATGAAGCCGAACGCTGCTCGCATGTCGGTTACATTTACATGGGAAAGCTGATCGTTTGCGGCGAGCCGGACGAATTGAAACAGATGCCCGAAGTCAGCCCGCCCGGCACGCGCCGATTGGATGTGACCTGCGATCACGTCACGGTCGCTCTGCGGGCGATGCGCAAAGTGGAGGGTGTGCTGAACGCCACGGTCTTCGGGCAATCGATGCATCTGCTCGTCGACGAAAGCGTGCAGCGTGCCGAGATCGACGCCAAACTTCGCAGCGTCGGAATCGCGAGTCCCGAGATCCATGAGATCGGTCCGTCGCTGGAAGATGTTTTCGTTACCCTCACCGCGAAGCATGCCGGCGAGAACCAGCACGGGAAGGCGGCATGAAGCGCGCACCTTTTCGTGGCCTCAACGCGATCTTGTTCAAGGAATTCATCACCGTCATCCGCGATCCGATGACGCTTTTCTTCATGCTCTTCCCGCCCTTGATCGAAATGGTCGCGTTCGGTTACGCGCTCGATAACGACGTCAAGCACATGCCGATGGCGATCCTGAACGAAGATCGCACGGTCGAGAGCCGGCAATTTCTCGATCGCTTCGTCAATACCGAGACATTCCGGATCGTCGGCGAAGTGCAGAACGCCGACGAGCTGGCCAGCGAAATCCGGAAAGGCCGCGCCTATGTCGGAATGCAGATTCCGCCGCACTTCACCCGCGACCTGCGCGCCGGCCATCCGGCCCAGGTGCAAATGTTGATCGACGGCTCGAACTCCACCACCGCGCTCGCCGCGCTCAATACCGCACTCGGCGTTGCCTTGACCCAATCGGTCGAAATGATGATGCGTGACAGTGGCCGGCGCACAGTGCCGGTGGAGATCCGGCCGCAGATGCTCTACAACCCCACCATGCGCAGCCCGAACTTTTTCGTGCCGGGAGTCATCGGCATTGTTTTGCAAATCGGAACGACCTTCGCGACGGCGATGGCTGTGGTGCGCGAGCGCGAGCGCGGGACGCTCGAGCAATTACTCGTTAGTCCACTCAGCCGCTGGGGTCTGATGTTAGGAAAACTGGTACCATATCTTTGCATCGGCATGCTCATGGCGATCCTGCTGTTTGCGATCATGCGCTTCGTTTTTTCCGTGCCGATCGCTGGCAGCGTCATCGCGATGATGCTGGCGACGCTCGTCTATGTTTTCGCGCTGCTCAGTCTTGGCTTGCTTGTCGGCACCCAGGCGGAGAATCAAATGCAGGCGTTGCAGATGTCGATGGTCTTCATTCTGCCCAGTGTGTTTTTTTCCGGTTTCATTTTTCCGCGCGAGACGATGCCGCAGATCTTCTACGCCCTCGGCGCTGTGGTTCCGGCCACCTACTTCATCGCGCTGATGCGCGCCATCATTTTGCGCGGCGCGAACTTTTTCGAATACTGGCAATCGCTCGCCATCATGTCGGGAATGGCCGTGTTCCTCTTTTGCATCTGTTCGCTGCGATTCCGGAAGAAGATCGGTTGAGTGGGAAAAATGGATTCTGGCCAGGTGTTTTGCGCATTGCGCTCGCGATTGTCGTCATCTTTTTCTTGCGCTGGTGCCGACACCGCGCCCTTTCGTTATCCGCACTTTCACTCGGCCACCGATACCCCCGACAAGCTCGACTACGATCGCTTTGCGCTCGTGGTTAGCGGGACGGAGAAGACGATCGCCGAAATCGCTAAATGACCCTTTCTCTGACTTAGCCTGCTACGGATCGTTGACCTAGTGGACCAACGACATCATAGGCTTTAGGTAAGCTCAGTCCGTTCGAAAGGAACGATGATAATCCTCCTTGTCCGACGTGGCTTAATGTGTCTGTAGCTCAACCGGATAGAGCAGCTGACTTCGGATCAGCAGGTTGGGGGTTCGAATCCCTCCAGGCACGCTGAGTTTGCAAATGAAAAAGCGAGGCGCGATTCGCTTTTTTTATGGCACGCGAGCGGATGGCGTGTCGCGGTCGGTCAAAATTATTGACGTTGTAAAGAAGGAACCCCATCCTCTTTTTCCTTATGTCGGACATTGCTACCTCGCGCCATGAGCAGGATCTGGCCTTTGTCCAACGCGTGCTCGCGGCGGACAACCCGGCCGCCGCGGAATTGCGCAGCCGGTATCATGGCAAGCTCGTGGGAGTCTTGCGCGCCCGGGGAGCAAATCAAACCGAGGCGGAGGATTTAGTGGCGGATCTTTGGACGGATTGTTTCGCGGCTCCGGCAAATCGAACGACTCTGCTCAACAAATATCAGGGAAGATGCGCGCTGGAATCGTGGCTGCTCACCGTCGCCACCCACCGCCTCGTGGATCTGAAAAGGCGGCAGAGTTTTCGAGTTGAGGTCCCGGCATCTTCCCCTGACTCGCCGGAGGATTTTTTCGACCGCAGACCCCAGGCCGAACGTCCGTCGAGCGAAAAGCATCTCGTGCATTTGTTGCGCGGAGCGATCCAACGCGCCTTCTCGACCCAGGAACCGGAATCCATCCTGATGCTGAAGCTTGTCCATTTGCATCAACTGACGCAGCGCGAGATCGCGCGAATGTGGGGCTGGCACGAATCCAAAGTGAGCCGCACCCTTGAGGTCACGCGCCAGAATGTGGCACGCCTGATTCTGGCGGATCTGAAGAAGATCGATCCGTGGCTCGAGCTGCGGTGGGAAGATTTTGTGGAGCTTTGTGCAGGCTCTGCCGATGTTTTCTAGCGTGAGAAAGATAAATCGCAAAATATGCCTGTTAATGAGTCTAAGAAGGAGAGCCGAAACAACGGGGTGCCGCCGATGAGTCTTATCGCGCCGCTAACCGCTCGTGGGCTCGAAAGCATCATGAATAGCTTTTTCCCAATTTCGATTTTCCCGCTCTCTGCCCATGGACGATGACTTCAAAATTCTGTTGGAGTTTTTCGATGCCGAAAGCCAGGAAGTGGGCGGTCGCGCTGCCGCCACGATCTCACCCGATCTCCGCGAAATGATCGCAAAAGTTGCGGCCGGGGATTGCACGGAGACGGAACGCGCCGAGGTGAAGAAGTTGCTGCAGGAACAACCGCACTTGATTCCTATCCTGGTAACTGAGACAACTTCCCTCAGGCCTTCCGACAAATGAAACCCACCCGCGCCAACTTTCTGCCTGAGCCGCGTTTTGTTCCCTTGCGGCCCGCTCTCCAGGAACATCTCGCGAAGCTGGGCGCCGCCGTCACCCCGGAAAACTTTCTCAGCGTCTGCGACGAAATGCTTCTGAAGCTCTTAAAGGAGACTTTTGCGCGAATTTCCGCGGACGAAGGCAGCATCTGGCTGCTCGACCAGCAAAAGGAGAATCTGGTCGTAGCTTATAACAGCGGCCCGAATACCGAAAAGATCATGGGCTTCAAGCAGCCCGTGACCAAGGGGATCGTGAGTCTGGTAGTAGCGAGCGAACATGCTTTCGTCGAGAACCAGGTTTATAAGAATGCGAAACACAGTGCGACTCTCGACCAGAAGCTGCGCAAGACCACCTATGCGATGATCGCCGTCCCGCTTTATTTCCTAAACGAGGTCCGCGGCGTAATTTCCTGCGTGCAGTTACTGGACGTGGTCGTGCATGACGGACAGGCCGCCGCCAGCGGTGACACTCCCGCTGGGTTCGGTCCACCGGAATTAAATGCCATCCAAACCATCGCCGCTGTGGTCAGGGATCTCATTGACTATCGCTTGCTTGGCACCGCCGTAGGATGGAACCGGCTCTAGCCACCGATATAAGTCCGTTCCGCTTGAACGAAGCGCGACGCGCTTTGGAAAAAGGAACGGGCAAAGGCGTGCGCGTGGCCGTGATCGATTCCGGCGTCGAAATCGATCACCCGGCCCTGGCGGGTCTTACTTTGCTCCACGATCTCCAGGTGGTTGACGCAGGCGTTCAGATCGAAGTCAAACCTGGCGAGGGCGTTGACGTTTTCGGGCACGGGACAGCCGTGTCGAGTGTGATTCGAAGAATCGCGCCTGACGCGGAGATAGGTAGCTTCCGCGTGCTCGGCGCTAACCTGGGTTCTCGCACCGTTATCATTCGCGAGGGAGTCCGGCAGGCGATTGATCATGGGTATCACGTTTTGAACTGCAGTTTTGGCTGTGGCTTGCCGGAACACATCTTTCAATATAAGGAGTGGATCGACGAAGCCTACCTTAAAGGCATCCATGTTATCTCTGCTTGCAATAACTACGATTTTACCACGCCGGAGTGGCCCGGTTATTTTCCCAGTGTAGTAACAGTTAATATGGCGCGCTTCGATGAGGACCATATTTTCTTCTACAAGCCAGGGCACCTGGTCGAGTTCGCCGCCCGTGGCGTTGACGTAACGCTGCCTTGGAATAACCACTCCTCCAAAGAAGTAACTGGAAGCAGCTTTGCCGCGCCTATTATGAGTGCTCTGGTCGCGCGGTTGATTTCGGAAATGCCAGGTCTGGCGCCATTGGAAGCCAAGTCCATCCTGCACCGGCTGGCCATTCCGTGGCGGAGCGAAGTGACGGCGCCGAATATCGTCTCCGCCGAGACACCTGCCCCCGCCGCTCCGGTCGCCCGTGCGGGCCGGCCACCACCATCGAGCTAACAGGCGCGTCACGATGAGTAGCTCGAGTGCGGGAGATGCGCGACCCTTGTCTGTCTCGATCCTGGCCGGCCCTTCCGTGCCGGCATTGTTACAACAAATCACCGCGACCAAGACCAAGGTTAGGCTTGGTCTCCTGACAAGCGCAGGATCGCGCGCGAAGCAACCGGGAGAGTCTGAGACAACACAACTCATCGTCGAAGAGCTTTGGCCTTCCAGTGCGGAACATGGTTATGATCCTGCGCGGATCGCTGAGCAGATTCGAGCCATCGCTGACAAAGGCCTGATCGATCATTTGATGATCGAGTGTGGTGTCGAAACGCCCGCAATGGCTTTCGCGTCTCTTTTTGTGCCAGGCGGAGAGACTGGTCATGCTCTAGCCGGGGTGGCAGCGCTGACTAATTCTGTACTCGCCATTGCTCCTTCTACTCTTCTGAATGAGTTAATCCATCGGCGTGGCGCCGCCGAGAATGTCTCTCTCGGTTTCATCACCGAGCAACTCGAATTTGTCGATGTTATCGTCCTTGAGAGCACTCAGAATCATTCCGACTCTGGGCTCGCACGGGCGGTCGCCACAACTCTTAATCCGCGCGCACTAGTCTTGGACTTGTCAGAGAGTACGCTGAAGGAGTTACTCGCTAACACGGCATCTTTCGATTTCGCTGCGGCCTTGGACAGCGCCGGATGGCGCAGGCTAATCGATGAAAGTCTAACTGAACCCATGACCCGACTCGAGAAAGTATCGGCGTTCGCCTATCGCGCTCGGACTCCGTTTCATCCTGAGCGGTTTTGGAACCTGTTGCGCGACGGTCTCTCGGGCGTGTTTCGCGCCAAGGGTTTTTTCTGGCTGGCCACGCGAATGGACCTCGTAGGTGGCCTGAATCTGGCGGGGGCTGAGTCTCATTGCGCAGCGGCTGGCCAATGGTGGGCCGCACGCGACGAGTACACTCGGCAGCACGAGATGCCGGAGCGCACCCAGAAAGAATGGAAAGAGCCATTTGGCGATCGACGCCAGGCGATAGCTTTCATGACCCTCGATTTGGATCCCGACATTCTCAAGGCGAAGCTTGACGCCTGTCTTTTGACCGACGCGGAAGTAACTGCCGGCGCGGACAGCTGGCAAGCGTTGACCGATCCGTTTCCTTCCTGGTCGCACCATTCCCACGACCATGAATGCGACCACGATCACGAATCGGACGAACACGATTGCTGCCACCATTGAATCGCAGAAATTGCTGGTCAGCGGGTTAGCTATCGGTTAATTGCATCGCAGTCGTCTCCTCGGCGAGACTGACCGCACCCAAACGTCGTGTCCGATCTGCCTGAAGTTAAGAACGCTCCCAGCGCCACTGTTGCGCTCCACGAACTCTGGCGACGACGAACGGAATGGATGGACGATATCCAGTCCGTTCATACTTTTGTGAAGCGGGCGCTGTCCGCGGGAGAATTTTTGGCGGCCTATGACGCAGCTCGGGAAGCGGTGGAGGTGCATCCGGATGACGACTGGCTTCAACAGCGGATGGCGTTGTCGCTAGCCCAAATGGGAGCATCTAGTCGCGCTCAGGCTATTCTTAATTCGCTCGCTGCGAAGGATCCGACGAACCGCGAGACGCTGAGCATCCTCGGCCGGACCTACAAGGATCAATGGTGCGCGAATCCGGCGAATGAGCAGTACCTGCGGCAGTCTTTTGATTGCTATAACCGGGCTTTTGAGGTGCAGCCTGCTGAGTCTTATCCGGGAATAAACGCAGCCACCATAGCTTTCCTTTTGAAAGAGACAGATAAGGCGAACCGGATAGCTCGCACTGTCCTGGAGATCTGCCGGCAACAACCGGACGACTATTGGAAGCATGCCACCGTCGCCGAAGCCCTGGTTGTCCTAGGTGACGCCGAGGGCGCGCGGGAGGCCTATAAAGCGGCTGTTGCCGCAGAGAGTAACAATCTCCGCGCCTTCTCTTCCACGCGGAAACAAGCGCGCGCCCTATCGCGTCACCTTTATGACCGGGCCGACGCTTTCGATGAGTGCTTCCCCATTCCCAAGCTTGTCGTCTTTTCGGGTCACATGATGGACGCGCCCGATCGGCGCACGCCCCGGTTTCCTCAGGCCAAGGAGGCGGAAGTGAAGCAGCTCCTTGAGAAACAACTGGCGGCGATGAATGCCGGAATCGGGTTCGCCAGCGCAGCCTCTGGTTCGGACATTCTCTTCCTTGAAGCGATGCTTGATCGCGGCGGCACTATCCACCTTGTCTTACCCTGGCCGGCGGAGGAATTCGTCAAGACAAGTGTGGAGATAGCTGGCGGAGATTGGGCCGAGCGATTCGAGAAGGTCCTGACCCGAGCTGCCTCGATCCGGATACTAGGAGAGCTTTACATGCCCGGGAGCGCGACCGGGTTTGAATATTGCAATCTGGCCATGAACGGCCTGGCGCGGCTCTTTGCACAATCGCTCGATTTGGAAATCACACCGCTCGCCGTGTGGGACGGATTTGCCGGAGCACCGGGTGGCACAGGTTCCTTTGTCCGTTATTGGCGCAACCATCGCGTCCCCGTGAAAATCGTGCCCATCGCGACCAAACCACCGTCCTTGCTGACCAGCACTGAAGCTTTCGACATGGATGACGAGAGTCCTGACGACGAGTTCGAAGCCTGGGTGCGTGCATCGGGGCGGCAGGAGATCAAGGCCATAATGTTCGCGGATGTGGTGGGCTACAGCAAGCTACCCGAAACTGTGATTCCAAAGTATGTGGCCCAGTTCAACCAAAGAGTCTCAAGGCTTATGGCGGAAAGCTCGGCCGCGCCCGTTAACGTGAATACCTGGGGTGATGGCCTTTTCTTTGTCTTTAATAACGTGGAAGATGCCGGCCGTTTTGCGCTCGATCTTCGAGACCTGGTCGTGAAAACCAATTGGGTGGATCTGGGACTTCCGCACAACTTGAACATTCGCATCGCGGTCCATGCCGGTCCTGTTTACGTGAACTTCGATCCTGTAGTAAGGGAAATCACCTTTACCGGAGCGCACGTTAGCCGCGCGGCACGCATCGAGCCGATCACTCACGAGGGCGAAGTATTTACCAGCGAAGAGTTCGCCGCGCTCGCCGCCGCTGACCAATCAAAGGGGTTCACTTGCGATCTGGTGGGAACTACGCAGCTGGCCAAGAGCTACGGGCTATTCAGGATTTACAGCCTCGAACGCACAGCAATCTAAGGTAGCTCTCCAATTGTTTTCACCTGTAGATTTTGCGAATTGCCCGCGACGCGTGGAGTGACGATTTGAATGGTAGGGCCGTATTTGGGGGAAGTGGTCCAATAGTCGCGCCGTTGCTTGACCCAGGCCGTGCCTCCCAGCTTGCCGTTGTCCTGGCCATCCCAAAGAAGAATAAAGATGTGACTGTGCCGCGCAATATAATCGCCGACCGCGGCGTATCGGTCACTGCGCGTTTGCCCGCTGGATCCTTCGACTACCCAGTGAGACTCGGCGGCGGAGAGAAGGCGATGAAACTCCGCCAGTGAAGCGGGCGTGGTGAAATCGCGCTCGTATTCCTGTTGGGGCATGGGCATCGGGACTAATAGTTTAGACTCCAACGACAGCCCTACGTCCGCTGCGAGACGATCGGCGCCTTCGGCTAGAGGGCTAAGGAGTTCGAAGACGATCCTCGGGTAGGCTGCGCGAAAGCGCGAAAAGACGAGCCGAATTTGTTCCCGCAGTTCCGGGATTTTAGCGGGCAGAAGATCTCGGTGCCCACTTATGCCAAAAGTGAGACGCGAAAGTCCGGAAATATTCAGCTCGCCGTCTTTCATGAAAATCTTTTAGCAGATAAACCGGAGCATTCACAAGAAGACATGTGCCTTGGTTGCATCGTTCAAATTAGGCTGCAAGAGCCGGGAGATTGGGCGTCATAGTGGACCATGATTGACTCCCGCTCCTCGATCTCGTCGCAAACAGTGGGATCCCGCGAAGAGGAATTGTCAGCGCTCTCGATCTGGACCTTTACCCTGGGAGTCTTTGCTCTCCTCACTTTTGGACTTACCTCTGTCCCGTCCATCATTTGCGGTCATCTCGCTTTGGGAAAAAGCAACACGGCGAGTCCGGGATCGCTCGGCAAATCCGTAGCGCTGGTCGGGCTTGTGATTGGCTACGTCGGAGCGATCCTTCTCGGCACCTGGATTCTCTTCATCGCCAGGATGCTTGGCTAGCGGCAGAGTTACCGCCAATCGCCCATAAGAACAAACGGCGCCCAATAAAGCGGCCGCGCGTACTTCGGGTTCTTCATGAGCGCTAACTGGGCAGCCTGCAGAGCTGCCGGCTTCGAAGCGCCCGCGGCCAATTGCTTATAGAACGCAACCATGAATTCCTTTGTGCTTTCGTCTCCAACGCTCCAGAGACTGGCAACCACTGTGCGAACCTTGGCGGTGGCGAACGCTTCCGCCAGCGTAGTTATTTCGCCTCCATCGGGTTCCTTGTCGGCAAGCGCGGTATCGCAGGCGGAGAGCGTGACAATTTCCACCTTTTCCATGGGCAGCCGCCAAATCTCACGCACCGTCAATTTTTCCGTTCCAGGCGCTCCGCCTGAGGCGAGTTGAAGATAACTCTGACGCGGGATAGCTGAATTCAAGGTGCCATGGGTGGCAAAGTGCACGATGCGTTTGTTAAAAAGTTTCTCACTGTTAATCGCTTCCTTGGTTACATCCGCGCCGGAAAGGACGTCTGTGCCAGGAAAGACAGTAGCGATGGTCTTGACCTCTACCTCCGAAGCCGGCAGCTCCGCCCCGGTCGGGTTCCCAAAGGCTATCATGCCTTCCTTCGCTTTACCTGGACTTGGGGGTTGCACCGCTTTCATCACGTCGGCGCCAGTAAGATAAACTATCTCCTTGTCTTCAATCAGGTAGCGTATTTTTCCGTCGGGTTGCTTCTTCGCCAAAGCGTGAAGCGGCAGGTAAAAGAGAATCTGGTTTGGAATAAAGGCGATAGTCTTCACCGATGCCAGTTCACTCTCGATGGGCGCAATCAACATGTCATAAAGACTGCAAAGAGTGTTTGTGAGCGGCGCGCCGGATTCGCCGGTCTTTATCTGCTTTCGGAGGGCAATGATCTTTTTCTTTAACTCTTCCGGTTTCACCTCCGGCGTGTAGATTTTTACTATCTTATTCGTCACCACAAAGATGTAGAGCTGATCGCCCACAGGCGCGTATTGGAGAAAGGTAACTCCTTCCGGGATTTGGCCTTGAGTTTGAACCAATTCCAACGGTTTCACTGTCATCGACTTTTCCCAATCCGGATTCGATGTCTTAATGTCCTCTACTACTTCCCGGTATTCCGCCTGCGTGGAAGCCACCACCAGTTTCAGGTTCTTGACTGCTGTGTCATCTGGTGTCGATTTGGCTTGTTCGGCGGCCAACTGAGTCTCAATGACCTTTTGTTTGGTCTCAAGCGCGGCGGCCTTATCCAGCCTCTCCTGCTCCTGTTTGTTCTCGGTCTTGAGAGTGGAGGCAGGCATCGCGTCCTGAAGCTTCTTCGACTTGGCCCGATTGAGGTAATCGAACGCATCCGCCGGCCGATTCAGCTTGATCAACGCCCGCACGATTCGCTCGTAGGGCTTGTAGTTGCGTTTGACGTCAGCAAATGCCGTCTCTGAAGCCGCGGTGGACCTGACACTCTCCACCAGCTTCACTGCTTCCTTGTAAGCTTCGAGTGCCTTCTCGTTATCTCCCCCGGCTTCGAGAATTTCGCCGCCGATTCCAAGCGTCGCGATTCGATCACCGATCGAGCCTGTCTTTGCATCAGCGGCACGCGCTTCTTCGATCAGCGTTTTTGCTTCATCGAGTTTATTCTGTTTCACACGGATCGAAGCAAACGTCCGGGCGGCCCCCGAAACCGCGCCGAGATTTCCAGTCTTCCGTGCCAGTTGTAGAGCTTCTTCCGCGTAGCGGGCGGCTTCGTCGAGCTTGCCTTCATCCCGCGCGAGCACAGCGAGAAACCCGGTGGCGGAGACAACGCTGTTCAATTTATGGGCGGCGGCAAAAATCTGCCGGGCTTGTTCAACATAATGCCGCGCGCTCTCGGTCTCGCCTTTCCCGTGGGCGAGGTCGGCCGCCTGCAAAAGCGATTGTGCCGTCCATTCATCTTCTCCAATGCTGCGTTTGATCCCGATGACTTCGTTCAGCTCCTTCAAAGCCAGATCGACCTCACCGCTTTCCGCGTGAAGATAAGCAAGATCACCCAGGACACGGGCGCGAATTCGCGCGCGGGCCATGTCGAAGATTTGGATATAACCTCCCTGCGGAAGCGCATCGCCCAGCTTGAGAGCTCGCTCGTAGTAGGAAAAAGCGGTCTTCAAGTCTCCAGCCTCTTCGATAACCCCGCCGAGGTTCGCCATCGCGGTCGTTTGGGAAAGGCAGTCCAAGGCCATCATCATGTCGCGGTTCTGCGCCAGGCTCTCCTGGTGCTTCGTCAATTCTTCCTTGGACATTTTGGCCACTAGTTGCGGGGACAGGTAGTCTTCACCGAGCGCCTTCTGGCGGATGGCAGCGCTGGTCTCTATACTGGCAAGGGCCTGCTGGTAGTAATCGCGGCCTTTTATCAGGTCCCCAATATTGTGGACATACAAGTGCCCGAGACCGCTCAGACTCTCTTCGGTCTTGCGTTCGGACATCTCTTCTGGAAGGGAGCGACGAATGGTTAATGCCTCCAGGTAGTTCTTCTCAGCCTGGTCAAAAAGAGCCAGGTCTCCCTGTGCGCCACCGACTCGTTCCAGGGCTGTCGCGATCTGCACCTTCTTCTGGTTTATCTCCCTCATCGGCGCACCGGACGTTTCCAGGTAAGCCATCTCCTTGCGGCGTATCTCCAGTTCTTCTTCGGTGTACTTGAGCAGGCTGGCGGCGGCGTGGTTTTCCCGGGCGAGGTTCTCGAGCATGGAGACATCGTTGTAACGCAGCAGATAAAGGTTCTGCCCCCAGAGATCGATCAACATACGCAGACGATTTTTTTCGGACTCCTCCGCCGTGGCTAGCTTCTCCTGGCTTTCCTTAACCTGACCTGCTACCTTCGTTTCCATCTCGACGACGTGAGTTCGAAGGTCTTCCTCCCAATATCCGCGGGCATTGACGTGATAGTCGTCCTTCAGTTGAGTGCTTTTGGAGAACCAGGTCGATGCTTCTTCAAATTTGCCGGCATCGAATGCCATCCAGGCGATATCCGACGCAAGCTGCATGGCTTTCTTGGCGGCATCGGCCCGTTCCTTCGTTTTCTCCGGCGCCGCGGCGCGATCGGTGTCAGTCTTGGTGAACTGCGTTTCGAGTTGGGCCCGATCTGGTGCGGGCGTGGCCGAAGTCGCCGGCTTGGTCTCTTCGCTTCGTAGCGGCGATAGAGCGCCACCGGCTAATAAAAGCAGCAGAAATCCAACGGAGCGAGCAAGGCGCTTCATCGCGTTCAAGACGTTTGTAGTCATGTTATTTTGTTTTGAGTTCATAAACTCCATTCCAATTCTGCGGTGAATCGAGAGCGAGCTCGCGGCACCTTTCCGCCATAAGCCCAGCCGGCGGATCTTTCTCTTCTTCCACCAGAGCAGTGAATTTTGTTTCGGCGAGCACGAAGTCGCCGCGTTCGTAGTCAGCGAAGGCATCATTGTAGCGCTCCGCTATTTGCTCAAATCGCGCGGGGCTGAAAGGATGTTTCACCTCCAGCAGCTCGAGCGCAACCGTCTTGCCCTTTACCAGCGCCTTGTCCACCAGCCGCGTGACCGTTGGCGACGACAACTTGGCGTAAGCTTCGCGCGTGATGAGGAATAACACCCCGTAATGCTTGGTCAGCGATTCCACGCGGGCGGCGGCGTTGATGAGATCGCCGACCAAACCGTAATCGAGCCGCTGGGCCGAGCCTTTGTTACCGATTAACGCGTTGCCGCTGTGTAAGGCCACGCCATAACCAAAGAGCGCCCGAAGCTTGGGTTCCAGCGTCGGCCGGATCTCCTCCATCCCCGCGATGAGCGAAAGAGAAGCCCGCAAGGCGCGATCGGTGGCGTCGGGCTGCGCATCGGGCGCGCCCCAGTAGCTGAGAAATTGGTCGCCGAGGAAATGCTCCATGCTGCCGTCTTCCGCCAGGATGGCGCGGGTTTGTGTTTCGAAGACCTGATTGAGCAGCTCGAACATGCCGCCAGGCCCCAGTAACTCGGCGATAGGTGTCGAGTTACGGAGGTCGGTCAAGAGGACAGTGATCTCGGCCTGCTGTGGTTCCATCGAGCCGGGATTCTTCAGAACATGCTCCATGATGTGCGGTGAAAAATAGAGGCTCATGGTCGATCTCAGCTTCAGGCGCTGGATAAACTCATGGCTTTGCCGCCGGCCCAGCTCCACCAGAGTAACCAGACTCCAGACCACGCTGGCGCTGGCGAGACCCGGAACCCACCCTGTCTTAAGAATGAGTAGCGCGCTTAGGCCGCCACACGCTGCTACACCGGCTATCCAGAGAAGCAGGAGCGGCAACGCTCCGCGAAAAAATGTCGCAATAGCTCCCAGCAGAATAAGAGAAAGAACAGCGAGAGCATCGACCCATCGAGGGCTGCGCCGAAGCCAATTGCGCTGGATGAGGTCGTTCAGCGCGGTTGAGTGCAAGACCACTCGCGGTTGATTAGCCGCGAGTGAAGTAGTGCCCATGTCTCCAAGGCCGGCCCCATAATAGGAGACCAGCACGATCGCATTCATCAGCGGCTGGGCATTGTTCTGCCGGCTGGTCTGATACAGCTCATCGAGTTTGGCGACGTTGTAATGTCGAAAAGCCCCGGGACCATTACCTGGCCATGGGCTGCGATAGTTTAATAGAATCGGTTCGAGCTTGAGTTCTCGCGGCTCCTTCGTGGTGAAGTCGCTCGAGATTTCCTCCCAACGCAAAACACCGGGCCGCGGCGACGAGATGTCGCCATCCCAGGCAATTTCGTGCCATGCCAGATAGCAGGCCAGCGCTAGGGAAGGTTCATAGCTTTTGGGTTCGGAGCCATGAACATAATTGTAGCGGCGCAGGACTCCGTCGCTGTCGGCTTGCACATTGATCAGGCCCGCCGGCAATACTCTTTCGCGAAAGGGAAAGGAGCGAGCGCGTTCTTCCTTGCCATCCTCCGGCGAAGGCAGGAGTGCTTCCGCGAAAATAACCGACCGGTTCTGACCCTTGGCGTGTTCCATCTCTTGCAGGATCGGCGTCGCCATCGTTTGATCGCCCCGGCCGAAAACGACGTCGAACGCGACGACCTTTGCGCCCATCGCGGTGGTTTGTCGGATGATGTTGGCCGCGTTTTGGTATTCGAGTTCGAGGGTCGGCACCTTTCGCAAATCGACCTGCGTGATATCGACATGAACGATGCTGGGATCAGCCGGAGGAGCGAGCTGCTTCTCGTATCGCCACCGCAGGATCTGGCCAAACCAGCGCATCTCCAGCGCTTCGAAAGGATTTCCGGCCGCGATGATCCACGCCGCCGCGAGACCGCAAATGACCAGAAGCAATGGCCAGGGCGACCTCAGCCAGATCTGCTCGCCCGCGGGCGTCGTCCTGGCAGATTCGCCAGGCATCATTTTTTTTCTGCGCCGTCGCTGGAAAGGACCAGAACTCCCGGGCGATCGTCCGCAAAATTAATGCTCTGGGCGAACTGCCTCCACGGGAAAGCCGCTCCGCGGAAAACGCCTCCGACCTCAGGTTCATTCATGGGGGCCTGGTTGGTCTTCTCCTTCTCGCTGGTGATGCGCCCAATGAGTTCTCGCAGTTTGCTGGTCTGCATCGCAAGAAGACGGTCGTCCTTCGCGGCCTGCATGGCCTCGACCAGTTTTTTGGCCTCCGCCACTTCCTTGGAATCGGGAGAGAGAAACAAGACATAGAAATCGAACGGCGCGCTCGCCGTCGACCAGTCCCATTTCAAGGGCACCTTGGGCAGAACAATCTCGTCGAATTGATCGGGCACGTAAGCGAGTTGCGGCCGCCAGCCGTTGACCAGTTTTCCGTCCTTCGTCAAAGCAGCCACGAGCACCGCGCACTTGTTACTCGCGTCGATATAGGCGTGCACCGTCTTGCCAGGGCCCGTTGCCGACGACGTCTTGAACGGTTCCTCTTTTTCGGGCGGCCCTGGCTCGTAAAGTGAGATGCAGACCCGGCCGTACGGCTTCTCTTCATCAACCGGACCGGCGTTGACGAGACCGGACATGGCGATGAGCCCCAAAAAAAAATGTAAAAGTCTGCGCATGCGGGAGCGTGCAAGATTAACGGCCAACTGCCCTTCATTGCACGGAGATTATCAGCAGAGACTGAAATGCTTCAAGCTTGAGCACTCAATCCGGTCACGATTCCGGGCCAAATGAGGCCGTTGTAAAGAATCGGTTTTGCCCGCCTGATCAAGCGTAAGATTTCGCCGGAATTCGCTCGGGAAGTATCGGTTGCGTTTCCCCGAAAGCAGACGACTGTCTGCGCCTATTGGATTAAGTCTGTTTTGTTCGTTGCGTGGTAGATCGTCAGCTGAGATTCCTCAGTGGTGGTTTGAAACCCGGTTCTCGGGAACGGCTCTGTAGCTGGCAGTTTTTGCTCCAAAAAATAATAATGAAACTGTACGTAGGTAATCTCTCTTTTGAGACCACTGAAAACGATCTTCAGGATCTTTTCGAAAAACACGGCAAAGTCACTGACGTTGCCCTCATGATGGACCGCACCACTGGCCGCTCCCGCGGCTTTGCGTTCGTCTCCATGGCGGACACGACGGAGGCCAACGCGGCCGTCGCCGCCCTCAACGGCAAGGAAGTGCAAGGCCGCACCCTCACCGTCAACGAAGCGCGCGCTCGCGAAGAGCGTCCGCGCCAGTCGGCCGGCAATCGCTACTAATTTAGCTTTTTGATTATGCGAACCGGCGCTCTTCCAAGGGCGCCGGTTCTGCAACTCTCCATGGATTCCAAAAAAGCAATCGAACTCGAAGGAAAGATCATTTCCGTCCTCGCCGGCACCATGTTTCGGGTGCAACTCGCGAACGACCACCTCGTCCTCGCCCATATCTCGGGCAAAATGCGCAAACGTTTTATTCGCCTCACGACCGGCGATCGGGTAAAACTCCAGATGTCCCCTTACGACGTCGACAAGGCCCGGATCGTTTACCGGCTCGGCTAACCAAATTTTATGACAACCCCGGCCACCGCGAAGAAAACACCCATGATTAAACGCATACTCGTCCGATGCCCCGCCACCGCGAAACTCACCGCGACCGGCCTCACGATCGATGAAGATCTTTACGCGGACACGCCGCTGAAAAATCACAAGCTGACCTGCCCCCATTGTCAGCAGGTCCACGCCTGGACCAAAAAAGACGTCGTCCTCGCGCGGTAAGCGCGTCGATGTTGTAGCTGCCGCCGTCTCTGGCGGCAAGGGGAGTCAGGTTCGTTCGGTCTGCCGCCTGTGACGGCGGCAGCTACAGCGCTTGATTTTTGTTAGGCGCTTCGTTACGACTCGCGTCGTGACTTCAGCCGGTGGCAGCCGACGGGAACTCGACTCGATGGTGATCGAGATTGAGCTCACGCTTTGCAGCATCATCCAGGGCGTCGCCCTCTACTTCCTCGTCGACAACGCGCGGCAGGTCGTTTCCGGCCATCAATCGGCGGCCTGGCCGTATGTCATCACCGGCCTGCTCATCATCCTCCTCTTTTGGTCGCGCTCACTCATCCACACACTCACCTTGATTCGGTGGCCGCTCGAGTTCGTCCATAATTTTTTCTACATCGCCTGCGCGCTTATTGAAGCGATCGCTTTTACCCGCCTTAATGATCCCTTCATGTGGTTCGTCCTGACGGCGCTTTACGCGATCGTGGTCTGGGCGCTGTTTGTTTACGACATGCGCATCGTCCGATTGCGCCTGCGCGACAGCGCCGGACTCGTCGGCAGCCGCTTGTATGCGATGGTGGGGGCCGATCAACGGCTGAACATCGCGTTCGTCATCCCGCTGATCTTTCTTTTTAACGCCGGCTCCGCCCTGGCCATCCGCGCTCGTCCGGAATTCTTTCTCCATCGGCACGGCCACCTGATTCTGATCTCGCTGCAAGGGATCGGCCTGCTCATTTACCTCGCGTCTGTGATTCGTGCCTTCATCCAGTTCGTGCCTTTGATTTTGGCCACCCGCGAAGAATGGCGGACCGCCAGCGAATCAGGCGGGCCGTCGTCACCCGCCTAGGGCTTTCGGCTACGAAAGCATCCAATCGACCGCCGCCTCGGCGTGGATTCGGGTCGTATTAAGAAACGGGATTCCGTGGTGAGCCGCGCCTCGCAAGATGAGCGGCAATTCCGTTCCGCCAAGAATCACGCCTTCGATGCCGGTCTGCTGCGCCAAACGATCGACTATCGCGAGCAGGCTCTCTCGCGTTTCGGGAAGAAAAATTCCGCTCACTAATTCGCCCATGTATTTCTCGTGGATATAGTCCTGATCCGCGGCCCCAGGGACGACGAGTTCGATTCCTTCGCGGGCAAAAACATCCTGATAAAACTTCGCCTGCATCGTGAACCGCGTCCCGAAAAGGCCGACGCGCTTAAGTTTTCTCGCCTTCGTTGCGTCGCATGTGGCTGCCACGATGCTGATCAACGAAAGAGGCGATTGCCGCTCCAGATCATCGAAAACGAGATGCGGTGTGTTCGCTGCCAGCAGGGCGAAGTCTGCGCCGGCCCGCTGAAGTTTCTGGAGTTCCTCGAGCAGAAAATCGGTGAGCAGATCGAGTTGGCCGGACTCGATGGCCGACACGGCTCGGCGCATGTTGATGCTGTTGATGAAGAGCGGGGGATAGCTGCCGTCTGGGATTCGTTCGCGATAGAGCGCGATGATCGTCTGATAATAATCGATGGTCGATTCCGGCCCGATCCCGCCGATGATTCCCAGGGTCTTCATGATGTCAGCTCGCCCTCGTATCGCATCTCGTTCGTGGCGACGAATCCCATTCCCTCATACAGCGAGCGCGCCTCGGCCGACGCATGCAACACCAGCCGATCGAGCTGCTCCTTCTTCGCCCAGCGAACGATCTCGTCCATCAACAGGCGAGCGAGCCCGCGCCGGCGCCATTCCGGTTCCGTAAACACATTGAGCACGATGGCGTGTCTGCCCTGGGCGAACGCGCCATCCCTGGCCGGCCGACACGGATGGGGACCAACCCGTCGCAACTGCACTCCCGCGCCGCCGGCGATCACGTCCGGTTGGTTTTTCGGAACGCCAAACCATCCGAGGTATTCCCCGCTCGCGAGGACGCGTTCGGTCCAACGCCGCGATTCTTCGAGAAAATCGTCGAAGATTGCGGGAGAAATCTCGCCCACGTCCCGAAACATCCGCGCCCGATGCCAGGCAATTACCGGCGCGTCCCCCAGCCACGCCTCCCGGACAAGAAAGTTTGGATCGCTGGTCACGATTAGAAAATTGAGTTGGCCTGCGCCGTGGCTTGGTCACATGCTAGGGATTCCGATGCCGACATCGCCCGCTAACATGCACGCCATCGCCCGTGCGGAAAACCGCAATGGCACCTCCGGTCCGGTTCGCCTGAGCCACACCATCGATCAGATCATGGTCGAGGAGCGCGCGGCCGCGTTCGCCAAACGCAGCATCAAGACTTCCGCCAAACTCGCCGGACTCAAAATGGCGATTTCGATGATGGACTTGACAACGCTCGAAGGAAAAGACACACCGGGCAAAGTCGCGTTCGTCTGCCGCAAGGCGATGCAGCCGATGGACCCACGCTACGAGGTCCCGTCCTGCGCCGCGGTCTGCGTCTATTCGAATCTCGTGCGGCCCGCGAAAAAATTTCTGGGAAATTCCGGCGTCAAAGTCGCTTCTGTCGCGACCGCTTTTCCGACCGGGCTGATGCCGCTGAAACTGAAGTTGCAGGAAGTGCGCAGCGCCGCGCGCGATGGCGCCGATGAGATCGACATGGTGATCGATCGCGGCCAATTCCTGGCCGGCAATCATAATCGCGTCTTCGATGAAATTGCCGCGACGAAAGAAGCCTGCGGCGCCGCGCATTTAAAAGTGATCCTCGAAACCGGCGAGCTCCAAACTTACGACAACGTTCGGATCGCGAGTGAAATCGCAATGCGCGCCGGCGCCGATTTCATCAAAACCTCGACCGGCAAAGTCACGCCCGCCGCCACGATGCCCGTCACGCTCGTCATGCTGGAAGCGATCCGCGATTACTTTTACGAGACCGGCATCCGCATCGGGATGAAACCGGCCGGCGGAATCAAGACTGCCAAGCAATCCCTCGCCTATCTTGTCATGCTCAAGGAAACCCTCGGCGACGATTGGCTCACCCCCGATCTCTTCCGCTTCGGCGCCAGCACGCTCGCGAATGATGTCCTGATGCAGATCGCCAAGACCGTTGACGGCAATTACCAGGGCGCCGATTACTTCTCGTTGCCGTAACCTTATGGCCTCAAAAAAACTTTCCCGTGCAACGAAATTGGTAGTGCTTCCGCGGACCGCGCCCGTTGCCCATGAGCGCGTCGTTTTGCCGGTAAGCGAGCGGCGGCTGAGCTTCGGCGACAAGTGGAGTTACGCGCCGGCGCCGGAAGCTCACAACTACATCCAGCTCAAGCCGCGCTATCAATTGTTCATCGGCGGGAAGTTCGTCGCGCCGCGGTCCGGGAAATATTTCGATTCCATTAATCCCGCGACGGAAGAAAAACTCGCGGAGATCGCGGAAGCGGATGCGCGCGACGTCGATCTCGCGGTGAAATCGGCGCGCCGCGCTTACAAAAACGTCTGGAGCAAAATGGCGGGACGCGAACGCGGGAAGTTTCTCTACCGCATCGCCCGGATCATCCAGGAAAAATCGAGAGAACTTGCCGTGCTCGAAACGATGGATGGCGGCAAGACCATCAAGGAAAGCCGCGACATCGATCTGCCGCTGGTGGCGGCGCACTTTTTTTATTACGCCGGATGGGCGGACAAACTTGAATACGCGTTTCCGGGCCGGGCCGCGCAACCTCTCGGCGTTGCCGGGCAAATCATTCCGTGGAATTTTCCGCTCCTGATGGCGGCATGGAAACTTGCCCCCGCCCTTGCCTGCGGAAACACCTGCGTCCTCAAGCCGGCGGAGACGACGAGCATCACCGCCATGCATCTGGCGGAGATTTTTCAGGAAGCGGGTCTGCCGGATGGCGTGGTGAACATCGTGACCGGCGCCGGCGAAACGGGGAAGGCGCTGGTCGACCATTCCGACGTGAACAAAATCGCGTTTACCGGCTCGACGTCCGTCGGGAAACTTCTCACTCAGGCGGTCGCCGGCACGAAGAAGAAGCTCACGCTCGAGCTCGGCGGCAAAGCGGCCAACATCATTTTCGAAGACGCGGCGATCGATCAGGCGGTCGAAGGAATTATTTCCGGGATCTATTTCAACCAGGGCCACGTTTGCTGCGCGGGCTCGCGGCTCCTGGTCCAGGAGGGTGTGTTCCCGGCCGTGATCCGCAAGTTGCGCGATCGCATCGCGACCTTGCGCATCGGCAATCCCCTAGACAAGAACACCGACATCGGCGCGATTAATTCCCGGATGCAGCTCGATAAGATCTGCGAGCTGGTCGACAGCGGATTGAAGCAGGGCGCCGAGCTGGTGCAATCGAACGCGAAGCTGCCGGCGAAAGGCTACTGGTATCCACCGAGTTTCTTCACCGGCGTTACGGCATCGCATCGCATTGCACAGGAAGAAATTTTCGGCCCGGTCCTGAGCGTGATGACATTCCGCACGCCGGAAGAAGCGATCGAGCGCGCGAACAACACGCCCTATGGCTTGAGCGCCGGCATCTGGACCGACAAAGGCAGCAAGATTTTCAAGATTATCAGCAAACTGCGCGCGGGCGTTGTCTGGGCGAACACCTACAACAAATTTGATCCGACGAGTCCGTTCGGCGGCTACAAAGAGAGTGGGTTTGGGCGAGAAGGTGGACGACACGGACTGCTACCCTATGTGACCCTTACCGCGCCGTAGCCTTGGCGAAGGCGGGTCGGCGGCTACAAGGAAAGCGGCTTCGGTCGCGAAGGCGGGCCGGCATGGTTTGATGCCGCACGTGGCCCTTAGCTGATTCCTCCTACGGAATCGCGTTATCTACGTCGTAGACCTCAAGGAGCATGATGCCCTCGGCGCCATCCTCGTTGATGCCGTGCAAAGTGTAGGCACCCGGTAGGAGAGTGAGTAACATCGCCGCTTCCTTGTCATTAGACGGGACGAGCGATGGATACTTCTGACTCAACTCTTCCGCCCGCACATCCTTTTTCCAATCCTTGTTACCCGCGACTCCCTGCGAACCTTGGTGGACGCCAATCGCCGGATTCGCCGCCACTTGCTGAATTCCACTCGCGCTGAGACTCGGCCCCAAGGCTCGCACGACAACATTGCGTGGCTCGCCGCCGGTGATGATGAACCCGGCGATGAGTGTCTTCTCTCCCGCGCCGCTCAGTCCCCGATTGGACACGTTGGCCATCGAATCCCGAGTGCTTGGATCGATTTGGTGGCGGATTTGGTAGTGTATCGGCTCGTAAGCGTCTCCGTTTTGCTTGATCCATTCCGCGGGATTGATCGCAATGTCCGATGGATTCGCCACGAGTACGGGGCACTGACACAGGACAAATCCGGTGACGTTGAAATCAAAGATGTTGTCCACCGACATTATATGCCAATTCCACGCGGGGTGATTTGGAGCGAAGTAATCTTTGTTATAGTCCGTGCCCCCCACCGCAACATTCCCATAAAAACCTGGACGTCCGCCCTTAGTAAAAATCGCTTCAATCTGAGCAGACGTCGCCGCATCGACCGCGATCACAAAGCTCTGCTCAGGAATTGTTGCTATGTCTATGCCGGGTGCCACCCAGTAATAAAATGTCTGTCCTGATTGCGCCCTTGCTCCCTGAGAAACCGCGAAAGAAACAATAGCCACGATCAACGCTAACCATACGAATCGCCGACAAATTAATGAAAATGCTTGTGTGGAATTCATGGGATTATATTCTTCAAACGCAAAATGAATCTTACGCTTTCACATTCAAATTCGCAAAAAAAACAGTTTGTAAACAGTCTGCCATCTCCAGGCGCAGGAAGCCTTAATATTCATAGAATTCAATTAACCCAATTCCGGTTGATTGGTTGGCACCGCTTAATTTGACCGTGTAGGCCCCAGGGCTGAATGTCGGCCAGAGTGCGCTCTCTGCCGGCTGCGCAGGTGCGAAATTTGCCTCGATTAATTTTTCTTCGAGAGCGTCACCATCACCGCTATTATCATCAATAGTGCGCCACTGATCGTTAAATTCGCCGGTGTTAAGCACCTGTATCTGCGGATCGCCTAGAACTCCCTGCAATCCATAAGCAGCCAAGCTGGGACCTTTGCCAAACATTAATAAGCGACGATCTGGTTTAGGTAATCCGGTATTGTTAAGATCCCCAATAATCGTTCCCGCGATGGCCTGTTCGTCGCCCGTTCCGACGAGGCAGCGTGTCGATAGGTTTAGCAGGCGGGACTGTTCGTTGGTATTGTCCTGCAATTCGTAGATTTCGAATAGACCTACGCCATATTGGCTACCCGCATCGCGCAGGACCACTGTGTAAACACCGGGGCTCAACCAGCGCACCATCACAGCTTCATTGCTGTTGCCGGGCTGAAATCCACTCGCCACCGTTTCGCCTGCGTTCCAATCGTCCTGCCAGTTGTCATTGGTCTCAATCGAGCCATCTGGCTTATGCAGCTCAATCACGGGATCGCCCAGAAGAGCTGCATTAATGCCATACGATTGCAAACTAGGACCGAGACCCCGAATGACCACCTTTAAGGGACCGCCACTGCCGCTTCCGCCAATGACAAAGCCGGCGATCATGACGCGATCACCACCCTCCACGCGGGCTCGAGTGCTGAGATTGCGCAACATGCTTCGCGTCTGAAGCGCCTTATAAACATTCAATCTGCCATTCGTGCGGCAAAGGCCCTGCAGAGCACCGATATGATCAGTCCCCATTAGAACACGATCACGCAGTCCGCTATAACTTTCCCAAGGAAACCGACTCTTCACCAAGGCAAGAGCACTAGTGACATGGGGCGCCGCCACGGAGGTTCCGTCCAAAAACGAATAGTTTGCCGGATCAAAGCTATTGCCATTGAAGGTTTGCTTGAGGCCAATAACGAGATCGGTCGCGGTTCCTGCGGGTGCCCCAAGATCGACCCGGTATCGTCCCATGGAGCTGTAACTAGCCTTGTGGTCGTACCTGTCAGTAGCAAGAACGGAAATATTATTATCTGTCGGTATCGACGCTGGACTCACTCGGTTCAGATCGTCGTCATTATCCGTTTCATCAGATCCGTCGACACGGTGCTGCCCTCCGAAGTTCCCTGCGCCGCAAACGACAACCATGTTGTTGTCGCGCGCGCTTTTGAATGCAATTTCGACGGTGGGATCATAACCTCCCGGTTCACAAGTAGTAAACTCCCCATCGAATGTACAGATCGCTGAAACTCCCAGCGTCACGCTGAGGTTAATAGCAGTGGCTCCGTGTTGCCATGCGTAGTTGACCGCCTCAGCTATTGCGTCGCTGCTAGTTTGATCCTGTGAATTTACCACTTTCAAAATCATCAGTGAAATGTCCCAGGCAACTCCTGTCATGTAGCTACCGTTGCCACCCTGAGCACCGATAATAGACGCCACGTTGCTCCCATGGCTCCGAGTATCATCATCAGCCACGTTTGTGCTGTTGGAGATAAAATTGTGGATTTCTCCGTTGTTCTGCCCGCTCCACAAATTGGGCGAAAACTCGGGATGGTTCACATTCGCCCCGGAATCTCCTACCGCAATAATCACTGATGGGTCGCCGGTAGTTAAGTCCCAAGCCTGCGGAGCACTGATAATCGGCAGGGTCCATTGAGGACCCGGCGCGCTCGCATACGCTGGATCGTTCGGCACAGCAGTGGTCTTATACAGATAGTCCGGCTGCGCATACCCGACCAAGCCGGAATCAACGTATCGTTTGAGTTTGTCAGCGAGAGCGGTTGCGTCATCAAATTCCAGCACTTGATGGAGCTTGGTCGGCGAATAGCGAAATTCGCGCACTACGCGGCAACCCGCGTCGCGATGGAAGTCGGCCATCCTTTGAGAAAACCCAGTAGTGTCGGCCTTCCAAATGTATTCTTCCTTCCATCCGACGATTAGCCGATTCGGGACGTGCGGGATTTGCAACAGAGAAGTCTGGTCAGGCACTCTTTGCACCGGTTTATCAATTCGGTCGGCATCGAAGCCACGTCTCGCTACGTCCGGGATCGTATCGTTAGGCCCATATTCGCGAACAAAATCACCGGACCGGAATTCGAGGTTGAAGGCAGAAACGGCCACCACTTTTTCTACCGCCGGCAACTGTTGAAGCTTTGCGATCACAGCTATTGCCTGCCGTTCCGTGAAGTTCGCAGGGAAGGAAAGCATGACGAGCAGCTTGCCCCCGGCCCACCATTTCGCGACGCTCAGCTTGTTTTGCTGGCGAAGCGAGGCTAGTTCGTTCAAACGATTATCCAGATCGTCCGAAGTCCGAAGCGATTCCTTAATCTGCACGATGATCGGTTCCGGTCCGTTGGCGCGCATGACGAGAGCGGGGGCAGACAAAGGCAAGAGCAGAACGATGAATATGGCGAATTGGCGGAAGAGTTTTTGAAATTTCACGGCGCGGTTTCTTAAGCGCGGCGTGCGGGCACGGCGAATCAAACAGTGTGCAAACAGGTAACAACAGTTCGCGAACAGTCAGTCGTGGAAATCGATCGGATAATATTCTAAGCCCGAAGATTTGTTTTGAAAACTCGACCGAAAAGAGGCTTAATGTGTCCCTAGACAGCTCCTCCCATGCCGAAACCCACATCCAGGCGCCGGCCGCCCCAGGTTACGTCTCTTGTTGCACGGCGACTGCACAAGACAGACCGCCTTTTGAAAATCATCCGCGACCTCGCCGTGAAACAGCAGAACAGTGCACCGCAAATTTTTCTTTCTTTGCGAGACGCAGGGAGGCGTTTCGGAGTGCCTACGTCCGTGATGGCCGCGATCTACACGCAGCTAACGAAAGAGGGTGTTCTAAGCAGCATCCGCGGGTCGCATACCAGGCTACATGGGCGCGGCACAGCCCGTAATCTCAAAGTACGCGCATTGATCGGGATGCCCATATCCATCTCACGCTTTCAGGCGCTGCAAGATTACAGGCGCTGTTTTCTGGCGATACACGGCGAATTGCACCAGCGCGGTTTTCTCACGAACACAATTTTTTTTAAACAACCGAAAGGCCAGCCTGAACTTGTTATCGCGCAACTAAAGAAGGACAAGGTAGATGCCGTTGTTTGGCTCCTGCCCGACCAAGCCGACCAGGACACGGCGTTACGCCTGCGCGATCTCGGCATTCAGTTTGTTGGGGTCAATATCGCTCCACTCTCTGGTATAGCGTGCCGGTACCAAGTGCAACGCCAGCAGGCGGTCCGAACAATTATGCGAAGCTGGCGTAAGGACCCAGTAATCAAATCGGCAACTATCGTGCGCATCAGTTCTGAAACGCCGGCCGACGAGGAGCGTCTCGCGAAACTGCGGGTGCTGGTCGAGTCGGAGAAACTCAAATGCGAAATTGCGACTCTCCGGGAGGGACGAGTCAGCCCATTTCTGAAATCGCTTTGCACGAACAAAACTGGGGGCGTGATTTTGCCGGCGGCCGCAGCCGCATTACTTGCGTGGCGCGCGCCCGAAGCACTCACGGATGTGCTGCGGACATGCCGGATCGCGTTGATCGATGGGCCGATGCATTTGCCTTTTTCGGAAAGAATTCCTGAGGCGGAAGTCGATCTATGTACGACCGAGTGGAGTCCGGTGGCCAAGCGAATTGCCGAAGATTTGCTTACAGGCGAGGCGTTTGATGACTCCGAGGCGATAGTCTTCGAAGCACGACCTTATCTGCGCGTGCTCTTGAGCCATTACGTCGAGAGGAAATGATTCGTTTAAATAGAGTTGCCCGAAGTCTTGGCCGACTGTTCTTGCCTGCCGCCCGGGACGGCGGCAGCTACAACTTTCGAAAGCGCGCTTTGGCGTCGTGATAGAGGACGATGAAGGCGGCGGCGAGCGCCGGGCGCAATATTAGATTTAAGATGGCGCTCACTACATCGGACACGATCATGAGCGTATCGGGAGTCTTCGATTCCGAAATTGTTTGCACGAGCGCCATGGCCTGCTCCGGATTCTCGACTCCAATCAATCTCACAAGCATGAAGGGAAGCTGCACGCCCAGGGTCAGCAGCAAAACGAGAAGCAGCCAGACCGACGCTACGATCGCGCCGCGGTAAAGGGGACGATCGAGGCGCGGCGCATCGGAGGCGCATCGCGCCAGTTCTTTGCTTTCGCGGAGCGCCATCAGCGTGCGGTCCTCGCCAAACGCGGCCGTTTGTTGCCAGAAGAGGAAGTTAATGAAGAGGCGCGCGTTCATGTAAACCATGAAGGCGCCAATCAGGAGAAAAAGGAGAAGGTCCAGGATGGAAATCTCGCCGCCGATGAGTCCGATCATCGCGGTCAAGGGCGCGAAGAACCAAAAGAAGTAACTGAGATAAACAAACAGGCCGACGCTCAGCATCCGTCCCCAGCGCTGGAGCGCGGCCGAGAATTGATCGGCGAAGGAACGGCGGTGGCCGCGCAAGACATCGTCGGCCACATATTGAAAGCCGGCGGCCGAGATTGGCCAGGCCAGGAGCAACGCAACGAACATCACGATGCAAATGGGCGGCAGCGTGAGCGGCGGCATTGTGGCCACCGATCCGGAAGAGAGATCGGGCATCGGAAGTTTCGGAAACGTCCACTGCAGAATGAACATCGGCACTGCGGTCAACAGTCCGAAAGCCATGAATCGCCAGAAACCGCCGCGATAAATGCGGATCGTTTCGCGAAAAATTTCTCGCCACGTTCTTGGGCGCACGACCAGGTTGGGCGGCTCTGTTGGCGTTTCGTCGGCAAAGATTTCCGGCAATTCGCCGGCGGGAATCCAGCGCTCATCGTTCACGCGCCGAATTTCATTCTGGCGAATCAAGCGGCCTTCATTTCGCCATTCCCGCAGCTCGTCTTCATCGACGGGGCCGTATTCTTTTCCTTCCACCCGCACCATCCATTGTTCTGGCATACGGGATACGGGATACGGGATACGGGATACGAGATCAATACGGGATGCGGGATCATCTCGCATCGCGGATCTCGCATCCCGCATCTTCTTTGGCTACGTTCCTGGCGTGAAGCTGCTTTTGATCGACGGACACTATTACGTTTACCGCTCTTTTTTCGCGATCCAGAACTTGTCGAATTCCCGGGGCGAACCGACCAACGCGATTTTCGGATTCACCAAAACACTCCGGCTAATGATCAAGCATCTCCAGCCGGAGCTGGGCGCGGTTTTCTGGGACGAAGGCTTGCCCGAAAAACGGATGATACTGCAACCAGCCTACAAGGAAACGCGCAAGGAAATGCCGCAGCCGATGGTTCCCCAACTCGATTTCATCCAGGAGGAACTGACGGCGCTGCTCGGTTTCAAAAACATCTCGCTGCCGAAGACCGAGGCGGATGATCTCATGGGCTGCTACGCCGTCGCCGCCTGCAAACGGAACATTGAGGTGATCCTCGCGACCAACGACAAGGACCTCTACCAATTGGTGGGTCCATGCGTGAAAGTTTACACGACCGCGAAGGCCGACCTTCTGTCGCCGAAGGATGCGTTCGCGCTTCTGGGCGAAGCCGAAGTCACGACCAAATGGGGTGTCCCGCCGAACCTGATCGGTGACGTTCTCGCGCTTTCGGGCGATTCCGTTGACAACATTCCCAGCGCGGGCTTCGGCCGGAAAACCGCCGCCACGCTTCTGCTCGAGCATGGCGGGCTCGAATCGCTGTTTGCGAATATCGACAAGGTGAAGAGCGCGCGGAACCGCGAGAAATTGACGGCGAACCGGGAGCAGATTCAGCAGAACCGCAAAATGGTGGAGTTGGATTGCGATACGCCGCTGCCCGTGCCGATCGACGACCTGCGGATAAAGCCCGATTACCCGGGACTTATCGCCGCGCTCGAGAAGTGCGAATTCAAATCGCTGCTGCAGGAGGTCCGGGACGAGGCGGCCAAAGTCGGAACGGTCCGGCAAGCTGAGTTGCTTCTGTAGATCGATCGAACCGGAGTTTTAGACAGGATTAACAGGATTTAGGAGATTAGGGGATTCCGAAATCCTGAAAATCCCGTTGATCCTGTCTAATTATTCTGAGACGACGGCAAAATATTTCGAACGGCGACCCTGGTTCGCTGTCAAACCACACAGGTTAAGGCGATTCGGGCGGCGGCACGTTTCTCGTATTTGTTGTTTCTCCTGCGTGCGCTGCCCGAATCCTTTTTTTGTCGGCATGCCTGCCTTCTTCGCTCCCAAAGCTCCTGAGTTTTTGGCAGGCTTCTGACCGTGATGCAACCGGACCCCAGCCCTTTCGGACTTCGCGGGTTCTTGATCGACGCCCCAGACTACGGCTCGCTCCGCAGTCACCGCGACGGCGCCATTATCATCGCCAACGGCAAGATCGTGGAGGTCGGCGCCTACGAAGATTTGCGCAAACGCCAGCGGCCCGTCTCCGTGCGCTGGCTCGAACGCGAAAAGGTGGTGATTTTTCCGGGGCTGATCGATTGCCATACCCACCTTCCGCAATATTCAGCTGTGGCGCGGGGCGAGAGCCAATTGCTGCCCTGGCTGCGCGAGAACATTTTTCCGGTCGAGCGCGATTTCACCGGCCCGCGCGCGCGCGAGGAAGCGCCGCTTTTCTTTCGGGAGCTGGCCCGGAACGGGACGACCACGGCGATGATTTACGCCGCCATTTACGAAGAGAGTTGCGAGGCCGGTTTCGAAGCCGCGGAGGCAAGCGGGCTGCGCGTCATCCTGGGCAAGATGATGATGGACCTCGGCTCGTACGGGCAACTCCAACCGAAAAAAATTCTTTCGGTGTCGCTGATCGAAAGCGAACGGCTTTGCCGCAAATGGCACGGCGCGGCGGAAGGCCGGCTCGAGTACGCCTTCAGCCCGCGCTTCGCGGTGACCTGCTCCGAGAAAATGATGCGGAGCGCGGCTGAGCTCGCCCAGCGGTTTGGCGCTTATCTGCAGACGCATCTGGCCGAGAACCGCGAAGAAATCGAAAAGGTTCACCACCTTCACATGTCGGCGCGCGATTATACGGATGTGTACGAGAAATGCGGCCTGCTGACACCGAAAACCATGCTTGGCCATTGCCTTCATCTCAACGCCAGGGAGATCGACGCCATCGCCGCCGCCCAGTCGAGCATCGCGCATTGCCCCACCTCGAATCTTTTTCTCGGGAGCGGTTTGCTCAAGCTGGACGAACTATTGCAAGCGGGGATTGCCATCGGCCTCGGCTCGGATGTCGCGGCCGGGCCCGAGCTCAACATGTGGCAGGTCATGCGCGCCGCTTTGGACGTGCAAAAGGCACGAAGCATGTCCGAACCGAATCTGCCGCGGCTTCGCCCGAGCGAAGCGTTTCATCTCGCGACCAGCGGCGGCGCGCGAGCTCTCGGCAAATCCGCCGCAATCGGTTCGTTCGAGGCGGGCAAGGAAGCGGACGTGATCGTAATCGATCTGACGGCCGTTCTGCCTTACGGCAAACAAAACCGGCATCTCGACGATTTGTCTGCCGAAGATATTTTGGCGCTCTGCATTTATCGGGGCGGACCGTACGCCACTCTCGAAACCTACGTGCGCGGGAAATGCGTTTATTGCGCGCCGAATTCTATTTCTTCGCCATGACGGAGACAGCTGCGGACCCCATCACGATCGCGTTGCGCGAGGACATCGGCGAGGGCGACATCACGACGGAATATTTTATCCCGAAGGGATTGCGCGCGCTCGGCCGGATCATCGCGCGCGAGCGCGCGATCGTCGCCGGCGTCCAAACCGCGGCGGAAGTTTTTCGCCGGGTGAACCCGAAGTTGAACGTCGAGATATTGCAGCCCGACGGAACGGCGCTGATGGGCGGCGAAACCGTTCTCGAAGTGCGTGGCGCTGCCAGTTCGATTCTGACCGCCGAACGGGTCGCGCTCAATTTCCTGCAACGCCTTAGCGGCATCGCCACCTTGACCGGCCAGTTCGTTGAGGCCATCGGAAAATCGCGCGCGAAAATTCTCGATACCCGCAAGACCACGCCCGGGTTGCGCGCGCTGGAAAAAGCCGCGGTGGTGGCCGGCGGCGGCGCGAACCACCGGTTCAACCTGAACGATATGGCGCTGATCAAGGACAATCATTTGGCGGCCGGCCCTGGGTTCACCGGATTTGCCAGCGCGGTCCAGCGCCTGCGGGAGCAGCGTCCGGGAATCCGGATTGAGGTGGAAGCCGATCGCCTCGAGCAGGTCCGCTCATTTATCGAGGTCGATGGCATCGACGTGATTCTGCTCGACAACATGGAGCCCTCGGAAATGCGCGAAGCCGTCGCGGCCGGCAAGAATAAGGTGAAGTTCGAGGCGAGCGGCGGCATCAACTTAAAAAATGTTCGCCGAATTGCCGCCACCGGCGTCGATTACATTTCGGTCGGCGCGCTCACCCATTCGGCGCGCGCGATCGATTTTTCTCTGGAACTGACGCATGTCGGAAGCTGATCCCGGCGATCGGCTGATCGCGGACGAACTTCGCGCCGGGTTGGGGGAGGGTCGCATCGGCAATGAAATCGTCATCGTGGAAGAAGCGCGCTCGACCAACGATCTCGCCTGGGAGGCCGCGGAGCGCGGTGCGTCGGAAGGATTTGTTGTTTTTGCCGAGCGGCAAACGGCGGGCCGCGGCCAGTACGGCCGCCGCTGGGAATCGGCCCCGTATCAAGGTTTGTGGTTTTCCGTTCTGCTGCGCCCGGCCATGAGTTTGCGCGATTCGCCGCAACTGACTTCGCTGCTGGCGGACGTGGTCGCGGCCACTATCCGCGAGCAAACGGGCTGCGCCGCTTCGATCCAGCCGCCTAATGACATCTACGTCGAGGGACGAAAAGTAGCCGGCGTGCTCGTGGAAGGCAGAACCGCCCGCGACGGAAGTTACGTCGCCGTGGCGGGCATCGGGATTAACGTGAACCAAACGATCGAGGATTTCCCGGAAGAGTTGCGAGCGTCCGCCGGATCGCTCGCCATGGCGACGGGGAGGAAGATCGCGCGCGTCAACCTGGCAATTGCGTTGCTTCAGCGGCTCGCTCCGCGAGCCTGAAAAGGTTTCAATTCGCGCCGAATTGTTGCAGGGCGCGCAATTTCGCCAGCGCCCGGCCGCTGTCGATCTGCGAGCGAGCGAGCGCGATTCCTTCGTTCATGTCGCGACAAAGCCCGGCCACTACGAATCCGCCGGCGGCGTTGACCAGAGTCAGATCGCGCTTCGCGCCCTGGATTTCTCCGGACAGGATGCCTGCGAGATAACCGGCGTTTTCCGTCGCGTCACCGCCGCGCAAATCGTCCAGGGCAGCCGATGGAATATTGAGCCAGCGCGGATCGATCAGCCCGGAAACGATCTTGCCGTTCAGCAACTCGGCGCGGGTGGTGACGCCGCTGGTCGAGATGTCGTCCATGCCTTCTCCTGTTTCAGTGAGACCGTGCACGACCCAGGCGCATTCCCGTCCGAGACGGCGCAGCACATCGGCAAAGACGCCGGTCAGGCGTGGCGAAAACACCCCGATGAGCTGGCGGGACGGGCGCGCGGGATTCAAGAGGGGTCCGAGCAAATTGAAAATTGTCCGGATATTCTCGCGGGCCAAACGCTGCCGCATCTCGGCGATCGCGCGATAGGCTGGATGATATTGCCGCGCGAAAATGAAGCAGAGTCCCAGCCGCTCCACGCATTCCTTCAAGCGCTCTGGCGGCAGGGCGATTTGCACGCCTAAAGCCTCGAGCACATCGGCACTGCCGCAGCGCGAGGTGACGCTGCGATTGCCATGCTTCACCACTGCCGCGCCGCCGGCGGCGAGCACGAACATGATCGTCGTCGAAACGTTGAAGAGGTCGAGCCCGTCTCCGCCCGTGCCGCAAACATCGATCATTGGTCCCGCCAATTTTTTCGGATCGATCAGCGGATCGATCGCGCGGTCGACCAGTTGCTGCACGAAAGCGACAATCTCTTCCACGCTTTCGCCCTTGTTGTGCAAGGCGGTGAGAAACTCCGCCTTCATATCGTCGTCGGTCGCGTCGGAAAGGAGGAGCGACATGGCGTAGTTGATGTCGCCGGAACTCAAATCCAGACCGCTCCGCATTTTTCCGATGAGCGCTTTCATTTCAGGCGGGGACACCTTCTCAGGGCTTCCAACGTGTTTCGGGTTTCGAAAACCCGCAGCACGTTCGGACGTGGCGCAAAAATGAAAACCAATGACGCACGTGCAAATTCAGGAATTCAGTTTAGCCCTTCGGATGCGCTTTTTCGGCGACTGAGGCAATCCCGTCGAGCTTCGCGGTTACCTCATCCGAAATGTCTTCCTTCGCCACGAAACCGGCCAAAATGTGATAGTCAGTTTTTCTTAACAGATTCGGCAACTCAAGCTTTTGAAAAAAGAGCTCAAACACCGGTGTAAGAAAATCGTCGCTCGCCTTTACCTCTGCGGACCATGGACCAGGTTTACCCAGTGTGCGCAGCGCACCTGAAACCTCGTCGATGCACTCCCGCATGGCCCGCTCGCGCCGCTCGGCTTCAGCTTGGCCGAACAGATCGTTAGGTTGATCGTTGCGAGCGTATTGGATGAGGACCGATTCCTTGCATAGATAATTCTCGATCTCACGTTTCTCCCACATGGCTTCAGTCAAGGGAGTGTCACTTTGAAGCGCCTTGTCGAGATTATCGAACAGTGCGAATCCGACCAAATCAGGCTTTGCCTCCAATATCCCAAAGAAGTGTTCGCGCGCGCGGCTCGGCAGGTTGGTAGTCACGTAGTGGACGAACGGGCGTTCCAGTATCGAGACGGCGCGATGCTGTAGAGTGGACGCGAAAGCTTGGAGTATTGCGAGATCAGTCGATCCCTCCAAATAAAGCACCCACCCCTTAATCTCCGCTTGATAATACTGGTCAAATCCGATGTCAGTTAGGGCCTTGATGACTTGTTGGCCTCGATCGTCTATCCGGTGGGGTGAGCCGACGAATGCGATAACGACATCGCGATTAGCAGCCTCGTTTAAGACGACTTCAGAGTGGCTGGCGGCAATTATCTGAGATCCCTGTTGCGAAGCGACTTCAGTCAATAATTGGTAAATCTGACGCTGCCGAAGAACCTCTAGGTGAGCGTCAGGTTCATCTAACAGGAGGATGGTCTTCGGATTGGCATGAAGATGTGCGAGCAAAAGGAGTGTTTGTTGAAGGCCTCTTCCGGAGCAGGACAAATCAAGGGAGCCCCCTTCGCTGTCTCTGTATGCCATCGTAATCTCCCCGCGCTCCTTGATGAATACAGGTGGTTGGAGAGAGGCACCGAAAAGCGATTCAATACAGCGAATAATTTCCTTCCATGCGACTTTTGGTTCAGGCTGTTCGTAAAGTTGGAAACAGAGGTTTCGAAGCACCTGAGCGGTCTGGCCTTCGCCTAGGAGTACGTTAATCCGCCCAGACTCCCATTTTGGCTCCGTGGCAGCCAAGCCGGACATAGGCGGCAGAAATGCGAATCGCGTCGCCCCCGCTTCCGGCGGCACAGGCATGCGGACCGGCTGTCGATCATTACTTAGCCGAAGCGGTCTGCAATAGAATGATTCTTCATTTGCATAGTCGAATTCCAATCCACAAGACCAAGTTTGCCCTTCGGTGACGCCGTCCACGGTTATGTCGATTCGGATATTTTGGGTCTGAGGTTTGCCGTCGACGGTGCGCACATCGCGGACGTGGAGATTGCGCCAAAGCAAATTGGCGTCCGGCACAGGAATCGCGATTAGGTCTCGGCGATTGATCGTAACGCCTGGCCGTTTCTCGGGGGAAGTCTTTCCACCGCGCTTTTCATTCCACCTGCGAAGACCAACGTCCCAAAGGGCTAATGCTTGTAGAGCGGTTGTCTTGCCTGAATTGTTTGGACCGATGAAGACGACGGCTTGGCCCAGTTCAAGGTCGGCGTCAGCGAATCGTTTAAAGTTCTGAACTCGCAAACGTGTGATCATTGGTCCCTACTGTAACAAACGGCCGTGCTGCGGCGAATATTTGATTACGCAAGATTCGCGATCGCGAACGAGATCAGCGCAACAGGCAATGCCCAAAGCCGACCTACTTCATTATTGCGCGCATTTAGACTACTGCCTCCGATGGTCACTCCGAAAGTTGGCAGTAATCGATGGAAATTCACGCTACGGCCTCCATCTCGCGCAGCCAGGTGCGATAAATCTCAGGCGAAATCTCGGAAGGTTTGATCTCGCTTCGTCCGCCCCAGAAAACATTCGTGTAGGAAACGGGAATGCCGCACTCCTGAAGATGCTGGTCGATCGCAGCCTTGTGCCGAAGAAGCAGCTCTTTGTCGGTGCCGTGCGCGACGGCCATGATATTGACGTTGCGGAATTCCTCGCCGGCTTCGCGCCAATAACAATGAGTGAGAATGTGGTGTCGTCCGACTTCGCCGCCCGCCTCCATTTCCCGGCCGGTCGGCACCGCCCAATGAAAGAGCGCGTTGAAACGCGTGACGCGCACGCCACCCGCGGAAGGTTTGACGTGCTCTAGGAAAGTCGAGAAACGTCCGATGATTTTTCGCGCGTTGAGCGACTCGGCTACCCGACAAAATTCGTCCAGAGAAAGGCCCGCTTCTGCCGCGCGGGCTCGCCACGGTGAAGGCGCAATCTCGTCCGACGCGAACTCGCGCTTCAACGCGAGCAAGACCTTCCACTCCGCCTCGCTCACCTCCGCGACGTGGACCGGCGCCATCGTCGCGGGCTGGTCGGCTTTGCTGCCAGGCTCGATCGTTTTCCGTCTGACGTGACCGACGCCCAGGGTGAAAATTCCTTTCGCCGGCATGAGCCGGAAATGTTCGGCGCCAACTTTTTTCGCGAGCAATTCGCCGTGGTGTTGAAGGGAAAATCCGCGCGGGGCTTTCAGCGTCGTCCAAAGTTTGTATTCCGATCCGGGCGTCACCGAATCGGTCGAGCGCAGGACGACGTGACCGGAGAACGGGTCCTGTTGCGACATGTAATCGAAAGCCGCGTCGATTTTTTCTGGCACGACTTTCCAGGCGACGAGCGCGCCATCGGCCAGATTAGTGGCAAGAAGGGTTTGCCGGACCCGGCGCACGGTTCCGGCTTCCAGCATGGCCGCGATGCGCGCCATCACGGTCTCCACCGGCACATCGGAACGCCGCGCGATCTCCTCGAACGGTTCGCGGACGAACCCTGCGATCTTGTCTTCCGAGATCGCGAGGATTCTGGCGTTAACGGGATCATTGTGTTCGACAGGTAACATGCGCGGTTTGATATCAAACACCGCCCGCCCGGTCGTGGCTACAACGGACTCAGGCGGCGAAGGAAAAAATTGCGCAGAAATGGCAGAGCGTGCCGGCGAGCACGAAGAGGTGCCACACGAAATGGCGGTAACGCGCATGGTCGTTTACGAAAAAAATGACGCCGCCGGTGTAAGCGACGCCGCCGGCGAAAAGCCAAACCAAAGTTTCCAGCGGTACGGCGGACACGAGCGGACGGACCACGATCAGAACCAGCCAGCCCATTCCGAGATAAAGAGATAACGAAATTTTTTTGAACCGAACGCCGCTGCGCAATTTCATTAACACGCCGAAAATCGCCAGAAGCCAGATGAGGACAAAAATCGTCCAACCCCAGGGGCCGCGGAGCGGGCCGAGAGTGAAAGGCGAATAGGTGCCCGCGATGAGAAGAAAAATCGCGGAATGATCGATGACCTGCAAAACGCATTTCAGCCGTGTTTGCGGCCAGGCGTGGTAGAGCGTCGAGCAGAGATAGAGGAGCAGCATGGTCGCGACGAACAGAATCGTCCCGAAGAGAAAGAGCGAGTTTTCGTGCTGCGCCGCGGCAACTACGAGAAAGGGCGCCGCGGCCAGCGCCGCCGCCAGGCCGACGCCGTGGCTCACGCTATTCGCGATTTCTTCGCGACGCGATTGGGTCCATTTCGGCTCCGTGAGAAGGCGCTCGAACATGCGCGTCTCATAACGAAACGCTCACTCGATGAAAAGCACGATCAGCGGCTGGCGGCAGGAATATTGAGCCACTCCTGGAGCCGCCGTTTGCGCGCGTCGCGCATTTTCTGGAGACGCGCGCGTTGCACCGGACCCAGCTCCGGATCGATGCGGGCCTGGGCGCGGCCGAGGATTTCATCGGTTGAACGCAAATCGATTTCGCGTAGGGCGCGGAGGTCGTTCACGGTCGCTTCCACGATCGGCTTCAATTTTTCCTCCTGCGCCGGCGTTAACCGCAGCCGCGCTTTCCAGCGATTCATCGTCAACTGGACCCATTGCGTCGGGTCGCTTTGACGGCGCACTTCGTGTTTTGCGATTGCAACCGTCAAGAACGCCCCAGTGAGCGATCCAGCGAAGAAGATGCCGACAAGTGGCAGAACAACTTTCCAGCGAGCGATGGGATTCATGGCAATAAAAAAATGTCCGCGGTGTAATCGAGATCGCCTTCATCGTTAGCACCGGGCCACGCGGCGGCGTTGAGGGCGAGCGCAACCATCACCGCGATGGCCGAGAAGGCAGCGCCGCGCAGAGCGAATCTTTCCCAGAGCGACGGCGCGTCGTCCTCCGCCGCGCTCAACCAGAGGGCCACCACACGTTGAGCAAAAAATGGAGGGGCTTCCTCCGATCGCGCCGGCCGCGATCGGCGCGCCAGTGCCAGTAAATCTTCCAAACGTTCCGGCTTCATCTGCGTGCCTCTTGTTTCTCCAGACGTCCCCATTCCTTGCGCAATTTTTGCCGCGCGCGAAAGGCGCAGACCTTGATGAGCGAATGGCTCCAACCGGTAACGTCGTGGATTTCGGCGACGGAGCGTTGCTCCAGCTCGAGCAGAGTAATGACGAGGCGATCGCGCGGATTGAGCCGGTCGAGCAATTGTTCGACAAGTTCACGCGCCGCAAAAGCCGCGACGTCGGATTCGCCCGAGGTATCGGCGGTCACGCGGTCGATCCTCTCGCGTTCTTCGATCGAAAGATCCGCGTGGCGCAACTCCGGCCGGCGTTGCTGCGCGCGCAGCCGGTCATAGCAGGTCGTGATCGCGATCCGCGCGACCCAGCGTTCGAGCGGGACCTTTTCCCGGTACTGATCGAGCCGCGCGAACATTTTCATAAAAATTTCCTGCGCCAAATCTTCTTCCGCGTCGCGGGGGCAGGTGAGCGCGCACGATGCGAATGACGGCGGGATAGAGATGCTCGACGAGTCTGCGGCAAGCCGATTCGTCGCGCTCCCGGACCGCCCGCAAACACGCCGCCTCATCAAATCGGTCGCTTGACATCGAACAGCATTCGCCACACACGCCTAAGACGCCGGCCGTGACCCGGTGGTTACAAACAAAACAAAGGCAATGTGCTGAAGGCGATCTTTTTCGATGCCGCGGGAACGCTGCTCCATCTCAACGGAAGCGTCGGCCGGCATTACGCGGTGGTGGGCGGCGAGCTTGGGTTGAACCTGGACGCGGCCGAGCTTGGTCGCGCCTTCGCTGCCGCGTGGAAATCGATGCCGCTCCGCGCGGCGATCGAGGGCCCGCGCGAGAACGACGACAAGGATTGGTGGAGGCAATTGGTCGAGGTGATTTTGATTGATGTCGCGCCCTCGCTCGAAGAACTCGATCGCGACAATTTCTTTGAAATCGCCTACGAACATTTCGCGGAAGCGGGGGTGTGGGAGCTTTATCCCGAGGTTGTCGAGATCCTGGAGAATTTGCGGACGCATTTTCAGCTCGCGGTTGTCTCAAATTTCGACGGCCGTTTGCGCATGATCCTCGAGCAGCTCGGAGTTTCGAAATTCTTCGCCCACCTCTTCATTTCGAGCGAGATCGGCGCGGACAAACCCGATCCGGAAATTTTTCGGCGCGCGCTTCGGCTCGCCGATCTTCAACCAGACGAGGTACTGCACATTGGCGATGATCGGGAGCGCGATTGGGCGGCGGCGCGTTCCGCGGGATTGGAAGTATTCGAGCTGGAACGCCCAAAACATTCGCTGCGAGATCTGTTGCCTGTTCTAGATTCGTAGCATGAAAACAAACACCCCCCGCACTCCGGCTTGGAACGAAGCGGTAAACCGTTTTCCGGAAAACCTTCGCGCGGAGATTGACGGCCTCTGGGATAGCCGCGGGGTCCTCGCGGCGGAAACAGTGGGTCGCCTCGTGGGCGACCCTCAAGCCGAGATCGGCACGCTGATGATGCAACTGCTGCCGGTGGCGCAGCAATTCGCGGTGGTGCCGGTCTCGCATTATCAAGTCGGCGCGGTCGCGGCCGGCATGCCGATTCCCGGAACGAGCTGGTGCAGTTTGTATCTCGGGGCGAACTTCGAATTCTCTGGCGCCGCGCTCAGTTTCACCGCGCACGCCGAGCAAGCCGCGACGAACAACGCCTGGCTCAACGGAGAGGCAGGCTTGCAAGCGCTCGCGATCAGTGCGGCGCCTTGTGGTTATTGTCGGCAGTTTCTCTACGAGCTGAGCACGGCCCAGCAGCTCTCGATTTTGCTTCCGTCGGATCCAAAGAATCCTCTCGCTTACAACATAACGCTGCTCACGACGTTTTTGCCCGATGCGTTCGGCCCGAGCGATCTGGGTGTAACCGGCGGTCTAATGGATCCCAAACTTGGCTCGCACGATCTTGCGCTCGAGAGCGGCGCACCGGCTGATCCGGTCATCGCCGCCGCGCTCGCCGCCGCTTCCGGCAGTTATGCGCCGTACGCGACCGACACATCTCATAATTATGCCGGAGTCGCGGTGCAGCTCGCGGATGGCTCGATTTATCCGGGGCGTTACGCAGAAAATGCCGCCTACAATCCGAGTCTCTCCCCGTTGGAATCGGCTCTGACGTTCATGAACATGGCGCAGCCATTAACGGCGACCCGGGTGGTAACTCGTTGCGTGCTGGTGGAAGTGCCCACGCTGGCCAGCCAACTCAGCGCCACGCAGGCGGCGCTCGCCGCGTACGCACCGGATCAGACGCTGGAGTATTACACTGCCCGCATCGTTTCCGACTGACGCGAAGCCTTGGGTTGGGTGGGACTCGAACCCACAACCAACGCCTTAAAAGGGCGCTGCTCTACCATTGAGCTACCAACCCGCGCGGGCGGGACACGTTTCTAATCCACTTCGAAGGGTGCTGCAAGATTTGTAGCGGCGCTCGATCCGTTCTCCAAACGCGCGGCTCGGCAGCGCGAGAGCCGGCCTGGCGGAGTTTCGAACGTCGTCTTGGTAAACTTTGCGCGCGGATCGGGTCGCCGGTGCGTAAGTATGAGAGTGAGTGACTCTGCCGTCTCCAAAAGCGACGATCTCTCCAGCTATTTGAACGATCACCTCGCGGGGTCGGTGGGCGCTCTGGAATTGCTCGATCGCCTGATCGAAACTTATGAGGGGAAACCTCTCGAGCGGTTCTTCCGGGACCTGCGCGGTGATATCCAGCGGGACCAGGAGAAATTGCAGGAGCTGATTCGGGAGCTGGGCGAAGAAGAAAGCGCCGTGCGGAAAGCGGGCGCCTGGGTTGTGGAGAAATTTTCTCGCGCAAAAATTTCGCTGAGCGACTCACGCGCGGGCGAGATGGGTTTATTTCTGGCGCTGGAAAGTCTCGTTCTCGGTATCACCGGCAAACAATCGCTCTGGCGCGCTCTCGCGGCGGCGTCAGCGACGATGCCGCAGCTCGGTCGCCTCGACTATTCCGAACTTGAGAAAAGGGCGGAGGCACAACGCGACCAGGTCGAGGCAAAGCGCTTGGAAATCGCCCGCGATATTTTCCAGCCGGATTGAGCCATTCGCGCTCGTTAAACCCCGGGGCGGTTTCTCCAATCTGCATTTTGTGCTTGTTTGAAAAATCCAATCCAAGCACGCTTAAAGCGTGAAAGCCGGTTGCGAAGATGAAGCTCGAGGTGCGTTGACGCACTTCGTCACCACCCGCTGGAGCCTTATCTGGAACCGGAATCTCGACGGACTTCCCAGCGGCGTAGACACGGCCCTAGGGCAGCTCTGCCAAATCTATTGGCGGCCCATTTTTTTCTTTATTTGTCGACGGGGATATTCAGCGCCGGACGCGCAGGACCTGACCCAGGATTTTTTTCTCACGATTTTGAACGGCAATTTTTTGTCTACAGCGGATCCGCGAAGGGGGCGTTTCCGCTCCTTGCTGCTGACGACATTGAAGAATTTTCTGATCGATGCGGCAGCCAAGCAGCGGAGGCACAAGCGCGGAGGCGGCGTGCAATTCGTCTCGTGGGAGAGATGGAAGGCAGACACTCCTTCCCAAATCTCGATTCCGATGGCCGCGCTGGAATCCTCGGCGCCCGAAGCGTTGTTCGACGTGGGCTGGGCGGCGACGATCGCGGAGGAAGCTCTGCGCCGGCTGCGTATGGAGTGCGAAAGCAAAGGGCGCCGGCGTGTGTTTGAGGTTTTGCAAAACTACCTCAACTCCGACCGCACCGAGATTTGTTATCAGGGGCTTTCCTATGCGCTGGGAGTGCCCGAGGCATCGGTGAAAAGTTTGCTCCACCATTTCCGCAAGCGTTATCGCTCGCTTCTGCGCGAGGAAGTTGCCAAAACCGTCGAGGATGAGGCGAACGTGGATGACGAGATCCGTTACCTGTGCGCCACGCTTTCCGCTGAAAACGGCTAACCTGCCATGAATCTCGGCCCTCCGTCGGATTCCGGCGCCGCGATCCTCGCCGAACCCGAGGCCTGCACGGAATGCCACTCGGTCTCGCGCCTGACCAACGGCCTTTGTTTGAACTGTCTCTTGCGCGGCGCTCTGGGTAACGAGGAAGAAGTGCCCGGCAAAGAAGCGTTCAAGGAAGCGCTGGCTGCGGTGAAGTCGCGCTACGGTGACTGGCACGTCGCCGACCACGAGATCCTAAATGAAATTGCGCGCGGCGGCATGGGCGTGGTCTATCAGGCGCGGGAGCCGCATTCCGAACGCATCGTCGCGCTCAAATGCGTCCTCGCTTATCAGGGCGATTCGGATCAGGCGCTGGCGCGTTTCCGGCGCGAAGCGGAGACCGCGGCGCGCTTGGATCATCCCAACATCGTCCCGATCTACCAGGTCGGGGAGACGGCCGACGGGTTCCCTTATTACACGATGAAGTACGCGGCAGAAGGCAGTCTGTTGCGAGCGCGGGAGCCATTGCTCCAGCACCCGGGTGCAAGCGTCGAGCTGATGTTGAAAGTGACGCGCGCCGTTCAGTACGCGCACGAGCAAGGTGTGCTCCATCGCGATCTGAAACCAGGGAATATCCTTTTGGATTCCCGCCGCGAACCGCTGGTGAGTGACTTTGGTTTGGCCAGGTGTGAGGCTAATTCGAGCTATCTCACCCGATCGCTCGCCAGTTTCGGAACGCCAGGATACATTGCGCCGGAACAGGCCGATGGCCCGGCCGCGAATCTTACCGCGGCGGCTGATCTCTACAGTCTCGGAGCGCTCCTGTTTGAACTGCTGACCGGCCGTCCGCCGTTTGTGGGCGACAACGCGTTTGCGGTCATGAAACAATCGGCCGAGAAACCCGCGCCGAAGCTACGCACCCTCGCCCAGTACCTGGATCGCGATCTGGAAACAATTTGCGCTCGCTGCCTCGAACGTGAACCGGAGGACCGTTACCAATCCGCGGTGGATCTGGCCGACGACTTGCAACGGTGGCTGGAAGATCGTCCGATTGCTGTGCGCCGGAGGCAGCTATGGCTTCATACCCGGCGCTGGGTCCGCCACAACCGCAGACTGGCTGCATTGCTGGCGGTGTTCTGCCTCGTCGGGATAGGATCGATCGCCTGGCAGATTCGCGCGCAACGAATCCAATCTGCAATGAAAGAGAGCGTGCTAGCTCAGCGTTCGGTGGTGGTCCTGCCCTTCCTCGACCTCGATAACGTTACGCCAGACCCCATCCTGGCGCAGTCGCTCGCCACGACTTTGCAAGGACAACTCGACGCGTTCGGCCCTGCTCGTATTACGGTGGGATCGGCGCCTGGATGGGGTCAGGCGGCAGATATCCGCCGAGCTGGACTGGAAGCCAGGGCTCGTACGGTTCTCACAGGCACGGTGCGTCACATTCAAGGCAGGACGCGCATCTCACTCCAAATGTTAGATAGTGCGACCAGCGATCCCCTCTTCGCGAAACAATGGGAAGAGAGCGCCGGGAAAGCTCAGTTGTCCAGTGAGACCAAGGATCTGAGTAAGAGAGTATACGAGATTCTAAGTGCCAACGACTGGTCGGGTTTAAGGCGAACCGAAATCGACCCAGTGTGGCGCAATGAGGTTGGCAGCGAAGCGATAAGAGCCGGCCGGGACTTAGTGTTCCATTATACTGTGGCGGATCTTGACCTTGCCATTGAGTTATTCAAGAAAGCTATTGCGGCCGAACCTAACTCGTCTGTTGCTCATTCCTATCTTGCGATTGCCGCGATTTCCCGCACGCACTTTGTGGCCGATCTAACATTTCTGGAACTCGGGAAAGTCGAGGCGCAGATAGCGCTCCAACTCTCACCAAACTCTGTTGAAGCCCATCGGGCTTTGGCGGGGGTTTTGTTTCAAGAGGAAAAATTCCAGGAAGCACTCGAAGAACAGATCGGTACGATCGAGATGGGAGGAGTCGAGGATAAAGTCGCTGCTTTTGTCGGCATGACCCTCGACATGTTGGGGCGGCCTGATCAAGCTCTGAAGTGGTACCGACTTAGCTCGGGATTACAGGATACTCCAGGCGATGTCGATGCGCTGATCGGAGATAGCTGGAGCAAACTGAGCGACGATGAGCAGGCGATTCGGGCCTATGATCGTGCCATAGAGTTACGGCCCGGTTCTTCCCAAGGTGTCATCGGGAAATGTCACATTTGCCTTCTGCAGGGTAACTTTGAGGCAGCCCGCGAAATCTGTCGAAGCCATCTCGGCAATGGAAACGAGCTAGGGGAGATGGCTCAGATCGCCGCGCAAATCGAGTTCTTCGCGAGAAACTTCGCTGCAGCCGAGGAGCTTTACCGCAAACTCGGAAGTAGCGACGCCGACGGAGGCGGCTCTTTTTATGGGACTATCACCTATCAATCCGCGCTAGGTCGAATCAGGCAAACTCTCGGGGACAATGAGGCGGCGACCAAACTTTTGCAGGACTCTTTGGCGAAGGAGACCGCTGCCCTGAATCGCCGTCCCCGCAATCCCGAGGCGCCTTACCGCCTGGCCGCCGTCGAAGCTTCGCTGGGTCTGCACGAAGCTTCTCTCCAGCATCTGCGCCAGGCTGCCGCGTTAGGATGGATGGATTATCGGTCTCTAAGCTTGGATCCGCGGTTTGATTCTCTTCGGACGAATCCAGCACTGCAAATTTTTGTGAGTGAGATATCCGCCAGGGTGGCGGAAATGCGGTCAACCGCTAAGAAGTAACAACTAAGAAAGATGAGGAAATAAACAAATGGATGCCAAGAATTGGGATGCATTGACTAACAACGAAAAACTGGATCGTCTAACTTCCGTGCTGACGCGCGCGGGGTCGGACGCCAAGTTCCGCGAGCGCTGCCTTCAGTCCGCGGAGTCGGCCAAGAAAGCGGTGAGTGAGGTGGGAGACATCGAATTTGCCCCGGATTTTCGAGTCCAGTTCCTTACCCCCGAAGAACGGCTCAAGACTCTTGTTCTGGCGATTCCCGATCTGATCCCACCGGAGAATGGGACGGCGGAAGTGCGCAACGCCGAGGACTACACGACCTGCACCTATCGCCCCTGGCGGACCTAGAAGGCACTCTTAGTTCGAGCGCAGGAACTGTAACGCTTGCAGAACAGGCGGAGGCAGGGAGCCGATGTCGGGGGACACCGGGTCTCCACGCCCTCCAATAAGATAAGGGATGTCCAGTCGCATTAAGGCCTCGACCCCCGCTTGAACCACGATTGCGGGCACCGTCGTGCGCTTGCATAGGCGGGCGACAAGTTGCCTCCGCTCGATTTCAGATCGGAGAGCAGCCGGTTGAATCGAGGCACGCAGGATCGTGGCGTATTTCTCGGTAGGCCAATAAATACAGCGCCGTTGCCGCGACCGAATGCGGCGGAGCCGTCGGCCGAAGTTCCTGCGCCGGTCCTTTGTTCCCACCAGGCAGCGCCAGGCTCTGCGAAAGCCGCGCAGGATCTCGCGCTCATATTGGATGGCGCGGAGCGGCTTGTTCCCGATTCGCGCGACATGTGCGCCCTTGTTGGTTCCGCCCAGGATACTGCTTCGGGATTGTAAGCTTCGCCGGTTTAGGCCGGGAAAGAAACCGGTGCTACATAAGAGCTCGAGCGGTGTTTGAGTTCCGGTCAACGGGAAGACATGCCACAAGGCATCCGCGTCTACCAGAACGGGGTGCTCGCCCGCGGCGATGAGGTTATCACGATGGCAATCGACGGCCTTGAGCAGGTAGGCCGCGGCCATGGTGCCACCCATGCGTTTATAAAAGCGCCGCGCCGCAAGGTTGTCTTTACATGGGGCGACGGCAATATACTCCATCCAACAATACCCTTTTCGCCTTAGAACGCGCCCAGCTCTTAGCTTTGGCCGGAACGATTGCGCATTGATCCAATCCAGGAGCGAGTGCCACTCCCGTTCGCCGTCTCCGCTCCGCGGTTTATAAATGACCGCGCCCACACGAAATTGCAGCAGTGTGACGGTGCGGCCACGATGGTGAGGATCCGATAGGCCACACCGAAAGTCACTCAACGCTCCCAGCGCCTTGCCGCTAAAGAAGGCACGAGATAGAGCGGTTCGATCTTTTGCAATCCTCGAAAGCACTTCTACGACATGCTCACGCCACTGGGAAATCGAGCGGGACCAGAGATTAGGCAGGACCGGGAAGTTTTTAAAAAGGGAAAGTAGGCGGTCACAGGGCTTCTGACCCAGAAACATCTCTTCGCGTAACGCCGGGTCGGTCCGGGCCGTTAAAGGATCGATCGAACGCATGACCAGATCAAAGCTTTTGCGCTCCAGCTCCAGGCAGGACCGTGTTACTCGTTCGAGACGGCGCTGAAGGTCACCTCTTAGACTAGCTTTGGCTTTTGAAGCGAGAGCTGTCAGGAGAGGCTTTGTGGCTTCCCCCAATTCACGCATCCCGTAGAGAGCGCCGGCTTCGCATAGCTTCACCAGCGAAGTAGCGCGCCCCGGCCGGAACGCCAGTTCTTCCAAGCCACGCAACATTTTCCGCAGATCAACCGCAGAAGGTTCGTCGCGTTCCACTACCATTTCCTAGGTGGGAAGCAGAAACCGGCGCCAGTGCGCTTCGCATTCCGGAAGGAGCTTGTCGTCCCCGACTAACTGAACGATCCCGATCAAGGAATTGATCGGCCGCATCGAACCACTGGGAAAGCGCCAGTTCGGAAGTTTCCATTTTCGTCCGACCGCGGCAATATAACCTGTCGGGTCAGCCTCCAGAGCGCCTTGGATCGCCTCAGAAACGATGTGACTGCCGATAGGACCCAGGCAAAGTCCTTCAGCCTTAAGCTCGGCTTCTTTCAGCAAGTAATAGAAGAGAGGTGTGTCTTGCTGGAGACCAATGTCGCGCAAGACGCTTCCCGAATGGTCGGCGGTATCTTCAGTTAGCTGTGAAATCGTCAGGCGATCCTCCGGCTTGATTTTTCCCTGGGCCAGAAGCGCTTCGGCTACCTCCTGGCCGGAAGGCAGTCCGGCGCGGGCGCCGCGAAGAAGAGTTCGTACGGGCAGGTTAGATGGGTGCGTCGATTCCAGCTCGTTAGCCAGACGAATGGTCCCCGGCGAGAGGCCGTGCATGGCCAGGCTTATCGATGTGTCGATAAAAGAAGCAGAGGCCTGCGGTCCTGAACTAGGCAGACCATCGAAGAATGTTCCCCATTCCAACAGGTAATCATCGTGAATTGGTGTCGCCTGTTGTCCCAGAGTCATTAGCTCATCGATCACCACCCGCTTTTGCCGGCAGTTCAAACGGTAGGCATTGCGTACCATGCTGTGTCCGAACCGGAACGCTGCCAGCGAAAATTCAATCGGGATAGAGTAACTCTCACCTGAGTCGGGATGCCGGTTAGCTCTTTGCTCCTGATAGTTCCATACATCCGTATGCAGGATACGCGGGAGAAAATCGTGGCGAATGATCCATTGGTAATGCCAGCGGACCAACCGGTGGGCCCTTTCGAACACTGTCCCGGAGCGTAATTCTTCCAAGCCAGCGATGGCGGGGTTGGAGTCGAGCTGTTTGATTGCTTCATTGTGAAACTTTAAAAAGAGAACGTGGAGCTGCCTCAGGATTAGATTGTCAAGGTTGCGTCTATCTTCCAGGTCGCCGATCAAGACCATGCCGTGCGCGATCGGTAGATCGCGAAGATAACCCGTAGGTATGGTCGCGCCGATCTTGAAGAACTCCACTCCTGGTTCGCCCTCGTAAAGATAGGGCGACTTTTCAGGACCTCCTCCATAAACATGGTCGAGATCGAAAGAGGGCGTGCGATAGTTAGACGTTTGTTCCGGGGCATGGTAAGGGCCGTCGAACGGCGTCGAGTCATGGGTTAGGTCGTGACCAAGGAATTGACCGAAGTAGGTGTAGCCGACCCGCGGCGTCAGCGTGCCTTCGCGCTCGACCTTGTATCGCATGGCATTTCCTAGCTGGATCAGTTTTGCTTCTTCTTCCCTGGCGATGGGTCTTGCCGGTTTGGGAAAAAGCCGCGAGTAATGGCCTTTAGGTTGCGAACGCAGTCTCCGGGCATGACTACAGGTAGCGCCGCGCGCGATGGATTCCTCGTGCAGGTTTTCCGGGGGTGTGCGAAGCGCACTCATTTACACTTATTCGATTATGAGAATTCCATCAGAAGTTGGAAGCGAAATCGCAAGTCAGGGTTTTCCGGTGGCGGGCTTCTGAGGAGTTGCCGTTTTCTTCGTCGCAATCCACGCGTCGATATTGCGTTCCAGCACATCCAACGGCACCGCGCCGGAGAGAAGGACGGCATCATGAAACTCGCGGATATCGAAGCCTTCTCCGATTTCGCGTCGCGCGCGATCGCGAAGCTCTTTAATTTTTAGTTCGCCGATCTTGTAGGCCAGCGCCTGGCCAGGCATCGAGATATAACGATCGATCTCGTTTACGATATCGTTCTCCGATTTCGGCGCGTTCTCCATGAAGTAGTCAATCGCGCGCTGCCGGTCCCATTTCATCTGATGCATTCCCGTATCGACGACGAGCCGGACGGCGCGCCACATCTCATAAGTAAGCTGGCCGAACTTCGCATAAGGATCGTCGTAGAGTCCCATGTCCTGCCCGAGCGATTCCGCGTAAAGGCCCCAGCCTTCGACAAAGGCCGTGTAGCCGCCGTAGCGCCGAAATTTCGGGATGTCCCCCAGCTCCTGCGCGAGGGCGATCTGGAGGTGATGCCCCGGAACGGATTCGTGCAACGAAAGCGCCATCATCTCCCATTTCGGGCGCGTCTCCGGCTTGTAAAGGTTAACGAAGTAGGTGCCGGCGCGCGAGCCATCGGCGGCGGGCTGATTGTAGTAAGCCGTCGTTGTATCCGGCGCGATCTTATCGGGGATAGGTGTCACGCCGTAAGGAGTACGCGGCAAGGTCTTGAAGACTTTGACGAGATTGGGGTCGATCTGTTTCGCCAACGCACGGTACGCCTCCAGCAATTCCTCCGGCGTCTTGTAGTAGAATTGCGGATCGGTCCTGAGTTTGGTGAAAAATTCCGCGAACGTTCCTTTGAACCCAAGCTTGTCCATGATCGTTTGCATCTCGGCTTTGATCCGGGCGACTTCGCTCAAGCCTTTTTCGTGGATCTGCTGCGGCGTCATCGCCGTGGTGGTATGCCGCCGCGCCAGGTAGGCGTAATACTCCGCGCCTTGCGGCATTTTCCAGACGCCCACTTCATCGAACGCAGCTGGCAAATATTCCTCGACGAAATATTTTTTTAGTTTTTGAAATGAGGGAAGGACGCCGGCGGCGATCGCTTCCTGGGCTGCTTTGGTCAGACGATCGCGATCCGCGGCGGCGATCGCGTCGGGGAATTTCTTGAACGGCTTGTAGAACGGACTCTCCTCCGGTTTGGAAACGATCTGCTTGTCGATCTGCGCCGGGACGCGGTTCAACACGATCTTGGGCCACATGACGTGGCTGCGCGCGCCTTCGCGCATGAGCGTGATGTTCTGGTCCATCAAAACCGGGAAGGCACGCAGGCGTGCGATCCAGTCTTCGAAATCCTTGACCGTTTCGAACCGGAGCCGGTCGCCGAGTTCATCGAGCGTCTGGAGGCCGCCGCGCTGATTGATCGGCATGAGGTAGCTTTGAAATTTGAATCCTTCGATGTCGGTCTCGAGGTCCTTCTTAAAGAGGTCGTAGTTCAGTTGATCGGCCGGCGGAAGTTTCGCGCGATCGAACTTGCCCAGGTTGGCCAGCGTTTCCTTCGCGTGCTCCTGGCGTTTGCGAATCGCTTCCAGGCTTTGATCGCCCCAGCGATCGTTCCACCGGCGATCTCCCATCGAAGAAGCGCGGGCCGGGCTTTGTTCCATTTCGTAATTCCATTCCGCTTCAAAGAAGGCGTTGAGCGTTTTCGCGGGACCGGCATCTTTCGTTTCCGCGAAGGCGGCGTTCGGCAATTGCAGGAAGGCGAGGGCGACAGAGGTCAGTGAGAATTTAATTAAGCGCATGGTGGTCAGGGTTGGTTGCAAGCGGCGGCGGCAACGGCATTGTCTAGTGAGGCCAGGCGGAAAGGACAATCTCGAAGTCGCCTCGTCATTATGATCAAAATCAAAATTCGGACGAGCTTTCTTCACCTCTCGTTTGGCGCGGCTGTTATTTTCATGAGCGCGCTCTCCTGTTTCGCGCAAGGGGAGCCGCCCACACCCACACCGACGCCGACTCCCACGCCGTATTCCACCCAGACTCTGGCCGAGCTGATGCAGCTCCACCAGGCCGCCTTGAAAAGCGATTACGCTTATCGGCAGGTCGCGCATCTATCCAATAACATCGGTCCGCGCCTAACCGGCTCGGCCCAGGCGCAGAAGGCTGTCGATTACGTTTCCGCGGAATTGAAGGCGCTCGGGCTCGAGGTCCAACTGGAGAAGGTGATGGTGAACCATTGGGTGCGTGGCGAAGAAACGGCCGCGCTCGTCGAGTATCCCGGCATGGCGGAAAAAACGACGCAGAAAATTGTGCTGACCGCGCTCGGCGGGAGCGTCGCCACCCCCGCGGAAGGAGTGACAGCGGAAGTGATCGTCGTCCGAAATTTCGATGAACTGGAAGCGCTCGGCCGTGACAAGGTCGCCGGCAAAATCGTTCTTTTCGATTATCACTTCGATAAGCAAATGGCGGCGCAAAGCCGCGCCGGCGAAGCTTATTCCCAGGCGGTGAAATATCGCGCGGAGGCGCCCAGTGCCGCCGGCAAATTAGGGGCGATCGCGGCACTGATCCGCTCAGTTGGCGGCGCTGAGTACCGCCTGCCGCACACGGGGCAGACCGATTACAAAAAAGATTTGCCGAAGATTCCGGCCGGAGCAGTGACCGCGGAAGACGCCGATCTGATCTCGGCGCTCGCCCCGCAAGGCCCGGTTCGGATGCACCTCGTGCTCACGCCGCAGCAACTTCCCGACGTGGTCAGTTACAACGTGATCGGCGACATAAAAGGGAGCGAGCATCCGGAACAGATCGTGATCGTTTCGGGCCATTTGGATTCCTGGGATCTCGGGACGGGAGCGATCGATGACGGCGCCGGGGTCGCGGTTTCGATGGAAGCGGCGAGCCTGATCCAGCAGTTGCATCTGAAACCGAAGCGAACGGTGCGCGTGATCGCGTGGATGAATGAAGAGAACGGATTGGCCGGCGGCAAGACTTACGCGAAGGACCACGAAAAGGAGATCGCGAATCACTTCGCCGCGATGGAGACCGACGGCGGCGCGGGGCATCCGCTCGGGATCAATTACGCCACCAAGCCGGAAGCGAGATCGTTCTTCGAGCCGGTCGCAAAAATTCTGACAGATTCCGGCGCGGGCATTTTGAATCTGGCGGAACATCCCGGCGCCGACATCTCGCCGCTGACGAAACTAGGCGTGCCGGGGTTTAGTCCGATCCAGGATAATCGGACTTACTTTAATTATCATCACACCGCCGCCGACACGCTGGATAAGATTGTCCCGCGCGAGCTGGCGGAAAACGCCGCGGTAGTTGCCGTCACCGCCTACGCCCTGGCCAATCTCGAAAAGCCTTTGCCGCGATAATTGGTTCCTTTTGGTAGGGCGAGACTCTGTCGAGCCAGCTACAATAATAGCGAAGAGGCTCGACAGAGTCTCGCCCTACCGGCGAAGAATAGTTGCCATGCGCGCTCCGTTTTCTTTTCGCCTCTTCGCTTCGGTTTTCCTCGCAACTGTTCTGCCGGCGTTTGCGCAAGACACTCCGCCGGCGCCGCCGCTCACCGACGTTCTCTTCAAAAATCTCAAGGTCCGCGCGATCGGGCCGGCGGTCATGGGCGGGCGCGTTTCCGACATCGCGCTCGACCCGCGCAATCCCGCTGTCTTCTATGTCGGTCTCGCGACCGGCGGCCTTTTCAAAACCGGCGATAACGGCGTTTCCTTCGATCCGATTTTCGACAAGGAATCGGCGCAATCGATCGGCGCCGTCGCAATCGCGCCTTCGGATTCCGATGTGATCTGGGTCGGCACTGGAGAAGCGAACGACCGGAATTCCTCCGGCTGGGGCAAGGGCGTCTTCCGCTCCACCGATGGAGGCAGCACCTGGCAGAATACCGGATTGAAAGAAAGCCGCGCGATCGCGCGCATCATCGTTCATCCCACGAATCCTGAAATCGCGTACGTGGCCGCGGTTGGTCATCTTTGGGCTGATGGCGGCGAGCGCGGACTTTTCAAAACCATCGACGGCGGGAAAAATTGGAAGCCGGTTTTGCAGGCGCCGGCGCCGCACGCTGCCCGGGTCGGTTGCGGCGATGTGACGATCGACCCTTCGAATCCTGAGATCATTTATGCGGCGCTCTACGCGCGGCAGCGTTCGCCGTGGGGATTTACCTATGGCTCGGCTCTGACGAACGGCGAGGACGTCAGCGGGATTTTCAAAAGCATCAATGGCGGCGCGAACTGGAAAAAACTCGGCGGCGGGCTTCCACCGCAGACGGGCCGCATCGGTCTCGCGGTGACGCCCGGAAATCCGAAAGTGGTGATGGCAGTCGTGCAAAGCGAGGAAGGCGGGAACGGACCGCTCACTGACATTCATAGCCGGAGCGGCGGCGTTTTTCGCTCGGAAGACGGCGGCGAAAAATGGACGCGCATGAGCGATTACGATCCGCGGCCGTTTTATTTCAGCCAGATCCGGATCGATCCGTCGAACGATCAACGCGTCTATTTGCTCGGGCTCGCTTTGCTCGTTTCGGATGACGGCGGGAAAAACTTCCGGGAAGATCTTTCGGACAAACTTCATCCCGATTGTCACGCGCTCGTGATTCAACCCGGCACCACGCCCGTGCCGAAGCCGCCGAGACCGGAGGACAAAAACAAACCGCCGAAGCCGCCGGTTTGTCAGCGTCTGCTGATCGGGAATGACGGCGGCATTTACCAAAGTTACGGCGCGGGCAAAGGCTGGGACCATCTGAACCGGATTCCCTCCGGCGAATTCTATCGCATCTCGCTCGATGACAGCCGGCCGTTCTATCGCATCGCGGGCGGGTTGCAGGACAACTGCAATTGGGTGGGACCGAGCGGCGTGCAAAGCAAGGAAGGCATTCGCAATTCCGATTGGATACCTTTCACCGGCGCGGATGGCTTCTACGTTTTGTTCGACCCGGCGGATCGCGACACGTTTTATGGCGACAACCAGGGCGGCGCCGTGCATCGCTTCAATATGCGCACGGGCGAACTGCGCCAGCTCAAGCCGGACGCGCCGGAGGGCCAGCCGAATTATCGCTTTCATTGGAATTCGCCACTCCTCATGAGCCGGCACAAACCCGGCGTCCTTTATCTCGGCGGCAATCACGTTTTTCGCCTGACCGATCGCGCGGAACATTACGCGGTCATCAGTCCCGATCTCTCCCGCAACGAGTCCGCGCGCACCAACACGAGCGGGAGCGGCGCGGAAAATTACGGCGTCGTTTTTTCGCTCGCGGAATCGCCGGTCAAGCCGGGCCTGTTGTGGGCGGGCACCGATGACGGCCGGCTTTGGGTCACCGATAACGATGGCGGCAAATGGACCGAGCTAACCGCGAATTTGCCGGAGCCGGCGCGCGGCCAATGGATTTCGCGGATCGAGCCCGGAGCGAAGGATGCGAACGTCGCCTGCGTCGCGGTGAACGCATATCGCGCCGGCGACGATCGGCCGATGATCGTGCGGACCGGGGATGGCGGCAAGACGTGGCAAAGCGTGGTGGGCGAGGGGTTGCCGCCCGATGCGCCGGTGGAAGTGGTGCGCGAAGATCCGGTCAATCCGCGTTTGCTCTACGCCGGAACGCATTTCGGATTGTTCGCTTCCTTCGATCAGGGAGCGCACTGGATGAAACTTGGCGACATGCCGGCGGTGCGCGTGGACGATCTGCAAATTCATCCGCGCACGCACGATCTCGTCATCGCGACGCATGGGCGCAGCATCGGCATTCTCGAAGACACGCGACCGCTGCGCGAAATCACACCGGAGATTGTGGGCAAGCCCGCGCATTTGTTCAGCGTGCGGCCAGCGCTCGGCGCCTATGTGCCGACTGGTTTTTCCGATTGGAATGGCAAAGGCGTTTATCGCGGCAGTAATCCGCCCGATGGCGCGCTCTTCACTGTTTGGGTAAAGGAATTCACCGGCGATGAAATCAAGATCGCGATCACGAACTCAGCGAACCAGCCGGTGGCGAATCTGAAAGCGCCCGGCGTGGTGGGCATGACGCGGCTGACCTGGGACCTGCGTCCGACCGAGGACGTGCTGACGAAATATGGCGGCGACGATCCGAAGAAGTTTCTCCCGGCCGGCGATTACACCGCGGAGCTGAGCTACGGAAAAGTGAAAATGAAACAGCCGCTTCACGTCGATATCGCCGAAGGAATCACGACGCGGTGACTTCGAGCAATCGCGTCCCGCGTCGTTTGACTTCACGCCGTTCGCGACGACTGTGCTCGCCGTAGTCAGTTAGGCGTCTCTTGCCACGGCACCAGGCCCTTCCACGGGGAAAACGAACGCGGGTCCGCGTTCAACTAGAAACAGGTGCCAATGCAATCTTCTACTTTCACCATTAACGCCCCCGCCACATCTGATGCGGCCGAGGTCAGTCACGACAATTCGAGTGATTCCTTCTTTCGTTTGCCGCGCAAGCGCATTAATTGGACCACCAGCTCGTTCCTGATCGGCACCCTCGTTCTCACCCTCACCGCGGTCCCAGTCTATCTCTGGTTCTTCGGGCTCGACTGGTTTCAGGTCGCGCTCTTTTTCGTGATGTTTGGCGCGTGCGGCTTCAGCATCTCCATCGGTTACCATCGGCTTTTCTCCCATATCGCTTTTCAAGCCTCCTGGCCGGTGCGCCTTTTCACCCTCGTCTTCGGCGCGGGCGCCTTCGAGAATTCCGTCCTGATGTGGGCGAGCGAACATCGGCGCCATCATAAGCACGTCGATCATGACGACGATCCTTACAGCATCTCTAAAGGATTTTTCTTCGCGCACATCGGTTGGCTCATTTTCAAACTTCATCCCGAAGGGCCCTACGATAATGTCGGCGACCTGCGCAAAGATCGTCTCGTCGTCTGGCAGGACCGTTACGTCCAGTGGATCGCGATCGTGGTCAGTTTCGTTCTGCCGCCGGTGCTCGGTTTTCTTTGGAATGGATGGAGCGGCGCGTTGGGCGCGTTCCTGCTCGCGGGCATCACCCGCATTGTCGCGTTGCAGCATTGCACCTTTTTCATCAACAGCGCCTGCCACGTCTTCGGCCGCCAGCCTTACTCCACGAAATGCAGCGCGCGCGATTCGTTCGTGCTGGCGCTCGTCACTTTCGGCGAAGGCTATCACAACTATCATCACGAATTTCAGTACGACTATCGCAACGGCGTGAAGCCCTGGAATTTCGATCCGACCAAATGGATCATTTGGACTTTGTCGAAACTGCGCTTCACCAAAAATCTGCGGCGCGTCCCGACGGATAAGATTTTGGCGGCCGAGCGGGCCCGGGCGACCGAGGGTTCGTCCGAATTCAGCGGACCTCTTTCAGCAGCTTGAGCACGGCGGGCTTGATCGCAAGCGTGTCGTAAGCCTGGCCGCACGCCAGAAAGTAAGCGCCCGGCAGGGGAGATTTTTGCGGCTTCCCCGGTGCGGCGAGAAAGAACACCAGCCGATCGCCCGCCGCGATCGGACGCGCTTTGGTCGGATAGCGCGGATCGGCAAACGAGATGACCTCCGCGGCGATGAGGTCCGCTCGCTCGTGATAGAATGTTTCTTGCGGATCGAAGATTGGGATCGTAGCGCCTTGCGGACTTTTCGCGCTTCCGTTGCGTGAGGGCTTCAGTACCTCCTCCACGCGCACCTCAAAATATCTTAGTCCGGGATCATGCTTCGTTGCGTCTGGCGCATGGAGAATCGGAATGCGCTCGACCGAACCGATGACGATCAATTGCGATTGCGAAACGACCTTGGCCAGCGGGACCGAGATCGCGGAGACGGTTGACGATGCGGCGTGGTGAGACAGAAACGAAAGGAAACCCGCAGCCGACAGCAGCGCCAAAGTTTTGTGACGTCTCATCATCCTTCGCTGCGGTCAGGATGACAGATTTTTGGATTTAGGAAATGACGCGCGCCGCGAGCATGCCCGCCGCATCGAGCGCGGCGATGATTTCGCAACCGATCAGCAACTTTTCCAGGTCGTCGCAATCGCGCATCACATCGTCGCGGAGGAGGCGAACCCAGAAATCCGACTCACCCCGATGGGTCGGCATGGAGTCGATCGCCGCAGGATTCAGCATGTCCGGATGCTTAAGCACCGCACATGCCATCCGACCCCCGCAAGATCGCGCGAGTCCCAATCGTCGTAGTTGCTTGGAGCCGGCATTCAGTCGTAGACTTGGATCGTGAAAACATCTGGCATATTCGGTTTGATCGTGATGGCGAGCGTCGCTTTGCTGCAACCGGCGCAAGGTGGTTCGCGCTCAAGCGCACGCTCGTTCACTGCCGCTCCTCATTATTCAGCGCCCGCCCGCCATTTTTCCGGCCCCGGCCGGAGCTTTTCGAATAACATGGCGCGCTATTATAACTCGTCGCCGCGCTTCTCCTCGCAGGCGATGTTCCGTAATCGGGTCTCCACTTCTGGTCCGCGGTTTTCAGCGAATCGAATGACCGCTCTCAACCCGCGGACGTTCTCGGCTTCGAATCCGCGCCTCACGGCGAGTCGCACCGCCGCTCTGCGGGCTCAAGGTTTCAACAGCCAGGGTCGCGTCCTGGCGCGGTCCAGTCGGAATTGGGATCGAAGCCGCGATCACTTTTGGCATGGTCAGAGGTGCCGCTGGCGCAACAACTCGTGGGTGCTTCTCGACCTCTTTCCCTGGGGCTACGGATACGGGTATGGATATGGTTACCCTTACGGGGCCTATCCCTACTACGATAACGCCTATTACGAGGATGGCTATGCGCAGAACGAATACGCGCAATCCCAATACGACAACGGCAATGCGGATTCGAGCGTGAGCCAGGTGCAGGCAGAGTTGGCCAGGGAAGGGTTATACCGCGGCGCGGTGGATGGCAGCAGTGGCCCCGATACGCGTAACGCGGTGAGGCGATATCAACGGAGCCACGGCTTGGAAGTCACGGGCGAAATCGATCGACCATTGCTGGATGCGATGGGTTTTCAATAAACGCTCCGACCCCCGCCGCGCCGTAGCCCACGGCTCGCCGTAGCTTTATGCGAAGGCGGCTTGGCGGAGGCGGGTCCGATCTTGACCCGGCCTCCCTGACCTATTACATAAAGCGCGTGCTTCGGCCTTCATGTTTCGTGGCGCTGTTCCTCGCAGCGGTGACTTCCGCTTTGGGACAGGCGAAACCGACTGTCGCGCCCGTTTCTCCCCGGCCGTTGCCTGCCGCCACCGCTCCGAATGTTAAGCCGTCTGCGCCCGCTCCGGCGACGGCCCCCGTCTCCGAGGAGGAACGCCCCGTCGTCACCGCGCCGCCTCCAGCCATCCCGGGCACGACGCCCGTCGATAAAACCGTCACCCTCCAGTATCCCAACAGCGACGTCGTCGACGTTCTCCACCTTTACGAAACGCTGACCGGCAAGAAGCTGATCATGGACAACTTCGTCCAGGGCAAGGTCAACATCTTCCTCAGCCGTCCCATTCCACGCGAGGAAGCCATCAAGATCATCGAGATCAATTTGCTCATGAACGGCTACTCCCTCGTGCCGGCCGAAGGCGACATCGTGAAAGTCATCGGCACCGGAAAAAGCCCGCGTAACGCCGGCATCCCGATCCTCTCCGACGAAGCCGACCTCCCGGAAGGTGAGCACGTCGTCAGCTTTCTCTTCAAGCTTCGTTACGCCGATCCGATCGAGCTCCAACAGGTGCTCGGCCAGTACCTTTCGCCGCCGCAGACCTACACTTCTTTTCTCGCGCTGCCGAAATCCTCTTCCATTCTCATCACCGAAAACTCCGCTGTCATCCGCAGCCTCATCCACATCATCGACCAAATCGATATTCCGCCAGCCCAGGTCGTGAGCGAGTTCATCAAACTCCAGCGGGCCGACGCGAGCAAAGTGGTCGAAATGCTGAAAGAGGTTTTTGATAAGGGCGGCACTGTCACGACGAACGTGCAGCCCGGCGTGCGCCCGGTCCGTCCGAACAACCCGCCTGTGCCGCAGCCACCGGCCCAGGTGCAGTTCGAGGGCGACCTGACCGCGCTCTCCGAAGATTCGATCGTCGTCGGCAAGATCAAGATTTCCGCAGACGTCCGGACCAACCGCATCCACGTCATCACCCGTCCGATCAACATGCCTTTCATCCGCAAGTTGATCTCCGAGTTCGACGCCAACGTTGAGTTCGGCAAACCGGTTACGCGACCCTTGCGCTACATCAGCGCGGCGGAAGTGCTGCCAGTAATCGTGCAAACACTAACAGAACCCGGCACCAACCAGCAGGGCGCCGGTGACACCACCAACCCTGCCGCTCCGCAGCAACAAGCGTCGCAAAACCAGAGAAGGACAACTTCGACCAGCGGCACTGATTCGTCCTCGAGCAACAGCAGCGGCAGCCAGAATTTCTCGGAAGAACTCTCCACCCAGGCAGTCGATACGGCGCCGAAAGCTGTCACCATCGGCAATGCGAAGATCATCGCCGATCAGCGTTCGAATTCGATTATCATTTTGGGAAACCAGGAAGTGGTCGTGAAAGTCGGGAAACTTCTTGATGAAATGGATATCAAGGCGCCGCAGGTGGCCTTGAGTACGGTGATTGGCGAGCTAACGCTGAATAATGAGGAAGACTTCGGCGTTGATTGGTTTCAAAAGTATCGTGCTACCAACGGCGTGACCCATACCGATGTGAACGGAAACACATTCAAGACAGCAGGACCTCTGGGAGCTGCCGCCATTACAAAGAACGGCACCGGGATTGCCCCTATCGATGCCACAACTTTGACCAACCTAACAAATCTCGCGGCCGGAATCGCCTCAGGAGGCGGGACCAGTCTTTTCCTAAATACGGGTTTCGGTCTCTCCGCCATCGTCCACGCGCTGGATTCGACAGGTAAATTCAAAGTCATCTCGCGCCCGATGGTTTTTACCAGCAACAACAAGAAAGCGATCATCGCCTCCGGAACAGAAATCCCCGTGCCCGTCAATACACTCTCCTCTTTCGTGCCCACCCAAGGGTCCACGCCCGTCCAGAATTTTGGCACGCAATCCAGCATTCAGTTTAAGAAAGTCGCTCTGCAACTCGAAGTGGTCCCCTTAATCAACTCCGAAAAGGAAGTGACCCTCGATATCCTGCAAAAGCTCGACAGCATAGCTGACTCCACGAACATCGATGGAAATCTGATCCCAAACATCGCCACACGTTATATCAAAACAACTGTTTCGGCGGCTAACGGTTCGACCATTGTTCTGGGCGGCTTGATTACGGACAACAAGCGCACTAGCAAAAGCGGCATTCCTTTGCTAAGTCGAATCCCGGTCATTGGTGGTCTCTTTAGAAATACGAACACGACCAACAACCGAACCGAGCTGATTGTTCTGATGCGTCCCGAGGTCGCGCTCACGAAGCTTGATATCTATCGGCTGCGGCAGAAGCTCGAAGACAGAACACACTATGGCCCCGAGCTGGAGAAGGATGATTGTCCCGAGTGTCCCAAGCCCGGCGATAGCAAAGAGACCACCCAGCTACCCGCGCCTGACCTTCCAGGCATGAAGTAGGGAAGCGGGGATTCCCCGCAAAGCGGTGATATGATAACCGCTAAGGTACCGAGATGGTAATTAGCGGCATCCCAGATACCCACGTGTTGTAGCGTGGCGGACTGCCGACTAAGGAGCCGAACTCAATCCTAAATCCTGCCGTGGCCGCCCCCGAATCCATGATTACTTTCGGGTCGCGATTGATGGCGCCTTGAGATGCGAAGTAACGGAAGTCGCCTGCGTTCAACTCGAGGTTCCCGAACTGTCCGTATGCGTAGTAGCTTTTCGGGACCGCTTCAATGGCGGCTACGATTTCTGCCGCCGATGCGGTGAAGGAAATTGGATCAGTTTCGCCTTGGAGAGCGGCACGGGCGCCAATATAGGAGTTATTGATGGCAGAAGGCTTATAGACTCTGATCCTGAATGTGCCAGTGAACGTTAGCTGGTCGAAATGGACGTGCTGCTTCTCGATAGCATTGGTACTTCCTGCTTGAACCTGATAAACGATCCCGTTGATGCCGCTAGGTGGCGGCGCGCCGAGATCGTAGACTTCCACTAGGGCGACGCCGACATCTTTTCTCTTCACTCCCTTAAGCAGCGCGGTATAACTGCCCGGAGGCAGCGTCGCCGCTATGGCTGACTCGAGATTGTTTGTCGGCGCTAGACCCGCGCCAGTGAGTTCCGCCGCTTGATCCGGGTCATCCTGCCAGTCGTCGTTCGCGACCAGGAGCGCTCCGCTAGAGTTGCGCAGTTCCAGCGTCGGATCTGCCAGCGCATTAGACACGCCCAAGCTCGGACCGAGGCCCCGTACTATGACCCTGTCAATGCCACCGCCTTTACCCCCCAACATGAATCCCGCGATGACGATGTCGCTATCCATGCCGCAAAAGGCTCGTGTGCTAATGTTAGCCAGCTCGGCGGAAGCCGTGTCCAAATCATATACTTCGATTAGTCCAAGACCTACTCCATCGTTAAGGCCTCTAAGAATGACGGTGTAGCTGCCCGGGTCTAATGTGTCCACAATGGCGGACTCGACATCATACTGCGGCGGTATTCCCGTGGCCGTGACGGCAGCTTCCTGTGTGTCCTTCCAGTCTTGGTTATACACCACGTCGCCGTTTGGCTTATGCAGTGCGAGGGTTGGGTTGAAGAGGTAATCGCTGATACCACTGCTCTGCAATGAAGGTCCGAGGCCTCGGATGATCACCTTCTTCGGGACACCTCCCCGGATGATGAATCCGGCAATGCCGACATTATCACCGGTCTGAACTCGCATCCGCGTCGAAAAGTTGATTGGTTGTGCTGCTTTTGCTGTCGAAGTCGACGCTTCGACCGCGGATTGAGCGCACAACGCTGCCGGGCTGCCGGCTAGCAGCACCGCGATGGTAAACCAGAGCAATGCGACCTTTCTTGCTGTTTTGTGCGCTGGGAATGGAGGATTCATTGAATTCTGGTTGGCGACTGACGAGGCGATACATATGCTCTAGCACCGTTGTGCTCAAGCGAATTCCTCAACAACTCTCCATGGAGATTCGAGTAGATGATCTCGGCGCTCCCGAAATTATCGCGCTGCTCCAGGAGCATCTTCGTTGCATGGCATTGGTTTCTCCGCCGCAAAGCCGCCACGCCCTCGACCTGGATGGGTTGCGAAGCCCTGACATCACCTTCTGGAGCATCTGGGAGGGACCAGAGTTAGCGGGTTGCGGCGCGTTGAAGGAGCTCAGTCAAGAGCATGGCGAGATCAAGTCGATGCGAACGGCGTATGCCTTCCAGAGAAAGGGAGTCGCATCCCAAATGCTTCGACACCTTATGGCAGAAGCGAAAGGCCGAGGCTATCGCCGCTTAAGTCTGGAAACAGGTTCCATGGACTACTTCGAACCGGCCCGAAAGCTTTACTCCAGTTTTGGATTTGCCTTTTGCGGGCCCTTTGGGTCCTATGTGAAGGATCCAAACAGCATGTTCATGACCATGGAGCTCTAACACTATGAAGCAGTCTCTCGGTTTGGTCTCACTCGTCGTCCGCGATTACGACGAGGCGCTCGACTTCTTTGTCGGCAAACTTGGGTTCACCCTCATTGAAGATTCAGTTGTGCCGGAGCAGGCGAAGCGGTGGGTTGTCGTCGCGCCCCCCGGCGCGAGTGAGTCTCGTCTTTTGCTGGCCAGAGCTTCAACGCCAGAGCAGGAAACACGCATCGGGTCCCAAACCGGCGGTCGCGTTTTTCTGTTTCTTCATACGGATAACTTTCGAAGGGACTATGAGCGTTATAAGGCGCAGGGCATCGTCTTCGTTCGCGAACCGAAAGAAGAGCCGTACGGCACGGTGGCTGTGTTCAGGGATCTGTATGGCAACCTTTGGGACCTGGTGGAACCAAAGAGCCATAACCACGCGAGTGCTAATGACACCTGACCGCTCCGTTCTTCGCACTTCTGTGTTACAGTCCGGCCGCAGCCCGGGGCGTCAACGAGGTCTCGCCTGGACGACGATCCGGCGCATCCCATGATCATGACCCCCGATGAGATAACGCAGCGCGCAAAGGCACTTGTGCCCTGGCATCGCATCTTCGTGAGCCGCTCCGGGGTGCAGTTTGGAGATGGCGAAGTGCCGGTCGATACCGAGAAGACGACTTATGTGCGGGAATGCGTCGAGGAGCTGGGCGGCTCGGTCAACTCGGTCGTGGAGCTAGGGTCGTACGAGGGCTATCACGCTATCCAACTAGCGGAATGGCCCGGGGTGGAACGCGTGGTAGGTCTCGAAGGGCGCGCCCGCAACCTGGAGAAGGCAAATCTCGTGAACGAATGCCTGGGCTACGACAAGGTGCACTTTTATCAATACGATTTGGAGCAAGTCGGTCGGGTGCCGTTGCCGGAGCCTGGCCCGTTCGATCTGGTCTTTTGCGCCGGACTTCTCTATCACCTTTCGCAGCCTTGGAAGGTGGTCCAATGGATGTCGGAGGTTTGCGCGAAATACGTTTTCATCGACACCCACTACGCGGAGTTGCCCCTCTACCAATGTGGTCCTTACTTCGGCGAACTTTATCCGGAAATCGCAAGCGAGACTTGTGGACTGAAGGATTTCTCCTTCTGGCCGGTGCTGGGTGACCTGCTCCTCATGCTGATGCAGCACAGCTTTGTGCCGCGTTTCGTTTACCGCTATTCGGCCGGCCACCACTTCCAACCGCGTGTCTGGATTTTTGCCGAGAAAGGCGCCAGCTCGGCAGAGTTGAATGGAATTAATCCTTTGCGGCCGGGCGTAAGAGAGATCCTGCCCGATCTGGAGGCTGATCCGGTGCCTTCGCTATTTTACCCATTGAAGCGTCAGGCAGACTCGATCAAGAAGGAGAAAAAGTGATAGGAGAAGTGGCGAGTGGGGATGGAGCGCGGATGACAATTGGAGCAGTCGCGGTTAGAATGCACGCGTGAACGCTGCCGTTAGCCAATCGTTAATCAATCTGCTTCTCTCCAGTGGAGTGCCCACTCAGGAGGAAGCGGCGGAGCTTGCCGCAAATCTGAATGGCGGTTCCTGGACGAGCCAGGTGCTCGACTCCGGCAAGGTGGATGAGCAGCGGTTCCTCGAAGCGATCGGAAATTATTTTCAGGTGCCGGTGGTTTCGATCGATACCAAGCGGATTGATCGGCCCACCTTGTCGCTGCTGCCGAGCCGGTTCGTTTTCCAGCATCACATCCTGCCGATCGAGACGAAAGAGAAGACGGTCGTGCTCGCGACCTACGATTTGTTTAACTCGGTAGGGCGCCAGCTCGCGTCGCAACTCCTGAAACGTCCGGTGGAATGGGTGCTGGTGCCGCGCGCCCAGATTTTGCGCGCGATGAAAACCGTTTACGGCGTCGGTGCGGAAACGTTCGACGAGATTCTTAAAACAAACCGCTCGTTTGAAAACGCGCAGGATGTCGAAGGCGCGACCGACCTGAACGCGGACGATCCGGAAGCGTCGGTGGTGAAGTTCGTGAACCAGATCATTCGCGAGGCGATTCTGGAACGGGCGACCGATATTCACGTGGAGCCGCTCGAGAACGATCTGCGCATCCGTTATCGCATCGATGGCATTCTGCACGAGGTGGCGGTGCCGCCGCAGTTGCGCCTGCTCCAATCGGCCATCATCTCGCGCTTGAAAGTCATGGCGCACATGGATATCGCGGAACGCCGCCTGCCGCAGGATGGCCGGATCAATTTGCAGGCGCACGAGCAGAACATCGACGTTCGCGTCTCCACGATTCCGACCGTGAATGGCGAATCGATCAGCTTGCGTTTGCTCAGCCGGACCGAACAGCATTTCGGTTTCGATCGGCTCGACTTGAGCGAAAAACAGACGCGCATCATCCGGGCGCTCCTCGCGCAGCCAAACGGAATTATTCTTCTGACCGGGCCGACCGGCTGCGGCAAATCGACTTCGCTCTATTGTTTCCTGAGCAGCATCAACTCGGTCCAACGCCGCATCATCACGATCGAGGAGCCGGTGGAATACCGGTTGCCGGGCGTGTCGCAGATCGACGTGAAACCGGAGATCGATCTGACCTTCGCGAAAGGTTTGCGCCACATTTTGCGGCAGGACCCGAACGTCGTGATGGTGGGAGAAATTCGCGACGTGGAGACGGCGGACATCTCCATTCGTGCGGCGATGACGGGCCACCTTGTTTTCAGCACCCTGCACACAAACGACGCTGTGGGCGGGATCACGCGTTTGCTCGACATGGACGTCGAGCCGTTTTTGCTCTCGTCGGTGGTGAAAGCGTTCATCGCGCAACGGCTGGTGCGGACGAGTTGCCCGCATTGCGTGCAGTGGGTGGAATACCCGCGCGAATATCTGGCGGAGATCAGCGTGCCGCAGGAAATGGGGACGCGTTTTCAACGGGGTGAAGGCTGCGACAGTTGCCGGCAGACGGGTTATCAAGGGCGGCTGGCGATCTACGAAATCTGTGTCGTGACCGAGCCGTTGAAGAAATTGATCATGCAAAAGCGCGATGGCGGCGAATTGAAGCAGTGCGCGATCACGAACGGGATGGAGACGTTGCGACAGGACGGCTGGCGCCGCGTGGCCCAGGGCAAGACGACGATCGAAGAAGTGGTGCGGGTGACGCAGACCGACGAAGTGATGGCCGAGACGGAATTGCAAAGCGCGCCCGCGACCTTTGCCGAATCGCCGGTAGCGCGGTAGGGGCAGGGATTTTCTGCGGAGCGCAGGCATTCTGCGTGTAGGCGAAACCGTCCTCGGATTCGCGAACTTCTATTGCGGCCGCTAGAAGGCAGAAAGTCCGTCGTCGCGGAACGCGACGACCAGCACGCAGAATGCGTGCGCTCCCCAGACAAGAGAATCGACTCGTTAGGTGAGATTCGAATCGCCGCGCAAGGCGTTGATCGCGGCGCGATAATCTTGCGCGCGGAAAACGGATGTGCCGGCGACGAGGACATTGGCGCCGTTCGCGATCGAGAGCTTCGCGGTCTCGGCGTTGATGCCGCCATCGACTTCGATGTGAAGTTTGGCGCCGCGAGAATCGCGCCACGCTTTGGCGCGGCTCACTTTTTCCATCATCTCGGGCCGGAACGCCTGTCCCCCAAATCCGGGATGTACGGTCATAACCAGAAGCAGATCGATCGTGGCCAGATACGGTTCGATGGCTGAGAACGGCGTTGCCGGATTCAAGGTTAAGCCGACGCCGCAGCCGGCGGCGCGAATCAGACCGAGCGTGCTCGCCACTTCGTGTTTCGCTTCCGGTTCGACATGCACGGTAATGGAGTTCGCGCCTGCTTCGACGAAACGCGGCACATAATGATCGGCGTGTTCGATCATGAGATGCACGTCGAGCGGGAGCTGCGTTTGCTTGCGCACGGCCGCGACGAACGCGGGGCCGAAGGAAATATTATCGACGAAATGGCCATCCATGATGTCGAGATGCAACCAGTCGGCGCCGGATTTTTCGGCGCGCGCGATTTCGTCGGCGAGATGGGAGAAATCGGCGGCGAGAACGGAAGGGGCGACGAGTACGGGCGCCATGGAATAATGGAGTAATGGAGTATTGGAGGAATGTCGAATCACCGCTTTTCCATTACTCCAACACTCCAATACTCCACCGCTTGTCGATTACCTCTTGACGACGCGGGCGTCCGTTTCTAGATACTACCGGTTTCAGCCGGTCGTTATCGCGCTCGCAGGTGTGTTATTTGCTGGGGAGATTCGAAGCCAGCACGCGCTTCCGATGGACTGGAACGCGCGTTTGAGCGACTAATCTAAAGGCTAATTTAATGTTTAACGGACTCTTTGGCTGGTTATCCAGCGACATCGGTATCGATCTCGGCACGGCGAACACGCTCGTGTACGTAAAAGACCAGGGCATCGTCCTCCGCGAACCGTCGGTCGTGGCGGTGCAGGCGGGCACAAACAAAGTGCTCGCGGTGGGCGACGAAGCGAAACGCATGCTCGGCCGCACCCCGGCGAATATCGTGGCGGTGCGTCCTTTGAAAGATGGCGTCATCGCCGACTTCGAAGTGACCGAAGCGATGCTGCGCCATTTTATTCAAAAGGTGCACGGACGCCGGGTGCGCGCGAAACCGCGGGTCGTGATCGCGGTGCCGTCGGGAATCACCGAAGTGGAAAAGCGCGCGGTCCGCGAATCGGCCACGCATGCCGGCGCGCGCGAAGTTTATTTGATCGAAGAACCGATGGCGGCGGCGATCGGCGTCGGCCTGCCGGTGCAGGATCCAGCCGGCAATATGATCATCGATATCGGCGGCGGCACGACGGAGGTGGCGTTGATTTCACTTTCCGGAATTGTCTTCAGCCGCAGCGTCCGCGTGGCGGGCGACGAGCTGGATGAAGCGATCGTGCAATACATGAAGCGCGCTTACAATTTGATGATCGGCGAGCGCACGGCGGAGGAAATCAAAATCAAGATTGGCTCCGCTTATCCGAGCGAGAAAGAGACGAGCGTGGAAGTGAAGGGCCGGGATCTGGTCGCGGGATTGCCGAAGACGCTGATGATCACGTCGCAGGAAGTGCGCGAAGCGTTGCTCGAACCGATCTCGACCATCGTCGATTCGGTGCGGATCACGCTCGAGCGTTGCCCGCCGGAATTATCGGCGGACTTGGTGGATCGCGGTTTGGTGCTGGCGGGCGGCGGCGCGTTGCTGCGCGGGTTCGATAAACTTTTGAGCGAAGAAACCGGTTTGCCTGTCCATGTGGCGGAAGATCCCCTGAGCGCCGTGGCGGAAGGAACTGGCAAATGCCTCAATGAACTTAAATTTTTGCGTCAGGTGGCCTCAACCGATCGCAATTGGCGGTAACATCGAATTCGGAATTGCGAATGCGGAGTGCGGAATGACTCAGACCGCGCTCGCGATCCTTATTATTCCGCATTCCGAATTCCGCATTCCGCATTCGCAATGAACCGCACGAGCATCATCGCGCTGGTCATCCTCGGAGCGATCCTGGCTTATTTTCTCAGCTTCGGCGCGGAGAGCACGCGCAAGCTCCAGGCCGGGTTTTATCAGATCATCTCGCCGTTTCTTTCGAGCGGGTCCGGCATCAAAAAGCAAATCACTTCAGTCAAAAGCGGATTGCAAACGCTGGAAGAATTGGAGCGCGATAATTCGTCGCTCAAAGTCGAGAACCGTTCGCTCAAGGCTACCAACCAGGCGCTCCGCGATGTCGAGCACGAGGTGAATCGACTGCGCCGCGCGCTCGATTACCGCGAGCGCTCCGTCTTCCGGCTCGTGCCGGCCGAAATCGTGACCCGCGATTCCTCTACGTGGTGGCGGACGGTGACGATCAACCGCGGGAAAAACGATCGCGTCGAACCAGATATGCCGGTGGTGACCGATGAAGGTTTGGTCGGCAAAACCGTGACGGTGGGCGACACCATTTCCGTCGTGCTTTTGCTTTCGGATGAGAATTGCCGCGTGGCCGCGTCGGTGGAAGGAACGCGGGAACAAGGCATCGTCTCCGGGGAACGAGTGACGGGCACGGTCACGCCGTTGCTCGATCTCAATTTTCTCTCGAAACAAGCCGACCTGCATCCGGGAATGAAAATCTACACGTCGGGAGTCGGTGGTGTTTTTCCATCAGGACTTCTGGTGGGCGTGACGCAAAGTTTCCGGGTGCGCGAACTGGATGGGCAGGCGCGGGTAACGCCGGCGGTGGATTTATCGCATCTCGAAGACGTCTTCGTGGTGACAGGACGAAAATGATTTTCTTCTTCCTTCTCCTGATCCTGACCTTCCTCGCGCAGATCGTGGAAATTTTTATTCCACCGCTCGACTGGATGTACAACGCGCACATCTACATCGTGCCGATCATTGTTTTTTACGGGGCGATGGCGCTGCCGTTTCCGCTGGTAATGGCGCTGGCTTTCTTCGCCGGATTTCTGCTCGACGCGCTCACAGTGCAGGTGCTGGGCAGCCGAGTTGAAATTTCCCTGGGATCGTCAATACTCATCTACGCCGTGCTTGCGGCGATTATGCATGGGCTGAGGCCCTTATTTATCCGCGGACGCTGGGAAGTGCATTGTATCATGAGCGGTCTTTGCACCTCCGCGATTCTCCTTTCTCAATATCTCATGATTTCATTCCGGCGCGGTTCCCTTGTCTTTACCCGCGAGGCCTGGTGGCAAATTGGCGGGCCAGGCGTGATCGCGATGATCATGGCGCCGCTGGCGTTCTGGATTCTGCATTCGCTCGCGCGCGTCACGCGCAATCCTTATCTTCCTGAAGCGGAGGCCTACGAGTGAACTCACGGCGTGTAAATCCGCGGTGGCGGCTCCAGTTTCTCGCGCTTCTCATGCTCGTGGGGCTGGCCGCGCTTTTGGGCAGGCTTTGGCTAGTGCAAGTCGCGCACGGTCCGGAATGGACAGCGAAAATCCGCGGCAGCTCGGAAGCGACGGTGCGGATTCCATCGGTGCGTGGTGAGATCCGCGACCGCAACGGCGTCACCCTGGTGCAAAATCGCGCCAGCTACGAAGTCGATTTTTATCTTCCCGAAATGGTGAAAGGCTATCGCGAGCGCGTCGGTCCGCCGCCGTTGACGGAGTATCGCAGCACGATCAACGGCATGCCGAAAGATCTGAAGGAGCCCGACATCGTGAAGATCGTGAACACGGGCATTGTCCCGCGCCTCGACGATCTCGATCTGGCCCGGGATTATAATTCGGTCCAGTTGCAGCGGCATTTCCGCACCAACACCGAAGTCCCGTACTCGTATTTGAAAGACATCGATTTCGAAACGATGGCGAAATTTTCCGAACACGATGTCGGCCTGCCCGGCGTGGATATCACGATTAAGCCGGTGCGCTCCTATGTTTACGGCGCGCTCGCGTCGCATCTGCTCGGCTACGTTGGTCCGCCTGACAACACGAACAAGGATGAGGCGAAGAAATTCACGTTCTATCAATCCGACGTGGAAGGAAAATCCAACATCGAGAAAGCGATGGACGAATATCTGAAAGGCAAACCGGGTGTGCGTTACATGCGCCGAAATGCGAAGGGGCAGATCGATGGGGTGCTGCGCGAAGTTCCGCCGACGGCCGGGGCCAACGTCAATCTCACTATCGACGCACGGATCCAGATGATCGCCGAGGAGGCGTTGCGCGCAGTCGGGCGCGGGGCCGCTGTGGTGGTCGATCCGAATAACGGAAACATTCTCGCCATGGCCTCGGTGCCGTCGTTCGACCCGAACACGTTCATCCCGTCCATCAAGGTGAAGGATTGGGAGGCATTGCGGAAGGACGAGGCCAACCCGCTGGTCAATCGCGCGGTGAGCGCGTTCCCTCCGGGCTCGACCTTCAAGCTCGTCACGACGCTGGCCGGTTTGCGCAGAGGTCTCGCGACCAAGACGTTCAACTGCGGCGGCGGCATCAGTTACGGCGATCACTTTTTCCATTGCTGGATCGGCGAGAAAGGCGGGAGCCACGGCACGCTCGGGGTCTCGGATGCGATCAAGGTTTCCTGCAATTCGTTCTTCTACCAATTTGGCAACGCGGCGGGCATCGAGGCGATTGATGAAACCGGCGAGTCGTTAGGCCTGGGCCAGACTTCCGGAATCGAGATCACGAGTGAGTCGGCCGGAGTACTGCCGGGCCCGGATTGGATGAGGATCCATTATCCGCGTGAGCGCTGGTCGCAGGCTTATACCGCGAACGTTTCCATCGGCCAGGGATACGATCTCGTCACCCCGCTGCAATTGGCCATGGTTTACTCCACCGTCGCGAATGGCGGCGTCTCCTATTACCCGAAGCTTGTGCAGAGCGTCACAAGCATGCTGGACGGGAAACCGATCCTGAACGAAAAAGGCGCGCCGGTCGTTTCCTCAGCGCCCAAGGTGCGCCGCGATCTGCGTTTCGATTTGAAACGCGAACAGATTGAGCTGGCGCGTCGCGGTCTTTGGAAGGTCGTCAATGAAGACGGCGGCACTGGCGGCAGAGCGCGTTTGAGCGGCGTGCAGGTGGCAGGCAAGACTGGCACCGCGCAAGCAATGACCGATGGCAAGAAGGACACGATCGCCTGGTTTGCGTGCTTCGCTCCTTACGACAATCCAAAATATACTATCGCCGTGATGGTCCAGGGCGGTGAGCACGGCGGCTCCGTGGCTGCGCCGATCGCCACCCGCATCCTCGAACGCACGCTCGCGATGGAGCAGGGGACCTTCGATCCGAAGCTGGCCTGGATCGCACCTGCGCGGAAATCGAATCCGTTCCAAATGATTCCCGCGGTCGACTTCAAGGATTCCAGTCCCAAGCTGGTGGCCAGCGACGAAGAAAATCTCGACGGATCCACCAATGCGGAAATGGCCAACACCAGCGCCGATCCTTCGGTTGAACCGGATCCAGATGCGGCCGGGAAAGTGAAGCGCGTCGTGCGCGCCATTCCCGTGGCCACGCCGCCGCCCCGCAAGCTCGGCTTTTTCGAAAGACTTTTCGGCGCCCGCCCCAAGCCGGCGCCGCAACCCACGCCACCGCCCCCTCGTCGTCCGGTGCGCAGATGAAAATCTTGATCCAACCTAGCCGGCCCCAAACCCCGCTGCGCTTCGCCATGATCTCAACCCCTTTCCCCGATTATGATAGAGAAGGTAAAACGTATTTTGGGTCTCGGTTCGCCGAAGACCGGCAACAAACTGGTAATCAGCGTCGAGAAACTCGAGCGCCGCGTGGCGTTGCTCGAGAACGGCCGGCTGGAAGAATATAACGTCGAGCGCAACACCTCGCGCAACATTGTCGGCAGCGTCTACAAAGGCAAAGTTAAGAACATAGAGATGGGATTGAAGGCGATGTTCGTCGACATCGGCTTCGAAAAAAATGCGTTCCTCCATTTCTGGGACGCCATCCCCGCCGCCCTCGATAGCGGGGTTGAGGAGATCGACCGGCCCAAAGATCGCCGCCCGAAAAAACGGATCACGGCGAAAGATATCCCGACCATTTATCCGGTCGGCTCGGAGGTCATCGTCCAGGTCACGAAAGGTCCCATCGGCACGAAGGGGCCGCGCGTTTCCACGAACCTGAGTTTCGCGGGGCGCTATCTGGTCTTCATGCCTTACAGCGATCGCAGCGGCATCTCGCGCAAGATCGAGGATCCGAAAGAGCGTGATCGCCTGCGCAAAATCCTGCGCGGCCTGGAAATTCCGGAAGGCGTCGGCGTCATCATTCGCACTGTCGGTGAAGGACAGCGGGCCCGTTATTTTGTGCGCGACCTGAGCGTCCTCCTCGAGCAATGGGCTCGGGTTGAGCAGTTGATCAAGGAGGAGCCGGCACCCTGCCGCGTCTTTGAAGAACCCGATTTAGTCGAGCGCACCGTGCGCGATTTTCTGACGGATGAAATCGACGAAGTGATCTGCGACGACCGCGCCGCGATCGATCGGATGAACGCGATGGTCGGCCAGATTTCGCGGCGCGCCCGGAACCGCATTCAGTTTTACGACGGGGCTGCGCCGATTTTCGAAACGTTCGGCGTGCAGAAACAAATCGACGACGCCTTCCATCGCCAAGTCTGGTTGAAATGCGGCGGCTACATCGTGATCGACGAAACCGAAGCGCTCGTGGCAGTCGATGTGAACACCGGCCGGAACAAGGGCGGCCGCGACGTTGAAAAAACGATCCTGCAAACCAACCTGGAAGCGGCCGACGAAATCGCGCGGCAGTTGCGCCTGCGCAACATCGGGGGCCTGATCATCGGCGATTTCATCGACATGAAGAGCCGCAAGGATCAGCAAATGGTTTACAGCCTGATGAAGGAAAGATTGAGGCGCGACAAAGCCAAGACGCACGTCGTGCCGCTCTCGCCCCTGGGATTGATGGAGATGACGCGGCAGCGCGCGCAGGAGAGCCTGAGCGATTCCATTTACGAGAATTGCCCGTATTGCCAGGGCCGCGGGGTGGTGAAGACGTCGATGACCACCAGCGTGGAGCTGCATCGGACGCTGAATACGGTCATGCGTAAATACCAGGACAGCGTCCATGATATTCGAATCATTTTGAACCCGGATGTCCTGAAGCGACTGAAGGAGGAAGACGAGGAATTCCTGGTCGAACTGGAGCGCCGTTACGCGGGCCGGTTGATGTTCCGGGGGGATCCGGCGTATCACCACGAGAAGTTCACGATCACCGACGCCGACACTGGGGCGGAACTAAAACCTTGACACTGCGGGAAAAATCGGGATTCAGTGCTTGCAAACAAATCTGCTTATGGCACAATCGCGGACATCCAGGGGAACCCCCAGTTGCGTTCTTTAGGGATTGCGTGTGTTCGAGGACATGCAGACACTTAACCAAACAGGAGAAAAACAAATGAAAAAACTAACACTTAGCTTGTGCGCGGTGGTCGCAATGACCTCTGCCGCTTTCGCTGGGACGCAGATCTATTCGAAAGAATCGAAGAGCGTCACGCCCCCGCCCTGCCCTCAGTGGTATGCGGACAACGAATTCAACCTCAGCCTTTCGGGTAGTTATAACCCGACATATAACGAGTGGCGTGAAGATACCTATCTCGTCGCCGACCACGCCTGGGGTGGCAGCATTGATTTGAAATATTTCGTGCACCGCTATTTCGGGTTCGGCATTCAGGGGAATCTGTATTTCCCGAATTCAGACGAATCCATTTCAAACGGCTTCACGGAAGTTCACTCAGGCAGCAATCGGACCGTCGGATCGGTCTTGGGAACGTTCACTATTCGGCTCCCGATCGGTTGCTCCCGCTTTGCGCCTTACTTTTGGCTCGGCGGCGGTGGCATCTTCGGCGGCGGCCAGAACCACGAGTTCCTGCTCGCTCCGACGCAGCCCTTCGGCATCGTGGACCACGAGTTCCCGGTTTCGACCACGAAGACTGTTGGCCAGTTTGGCGGCGGCTTCGAAGTTCGCATCACCCCGCACATCGGGTTGATGAACGACTTCAGCTGGAACGTCATTTCGGGCTCGAACAACAACTTCGGTATGGCCCGCACCGGCATTAACTTTGCGTTCTAAACAACGCCGTATAATTCAAACAAAGCGCCGGGAACACTGTATGTGTTCCCGGCGTTTTTTTTGGTTTCCTCCGTAGCCGTGCTCGTGCTCCTGCTCGTGATCGAAGTCGCAGTGGTATTGCGAAACATCGTCCGCGCGCGAAATTGTCCTGCATGTCCTTTGCCCAGCTTCTAGACAATTTGCCGCTGCAGAAGTCGCGTCTTCTCCAACGCTTCGAGGATTTGATTGCGCCCAAGTCGGATGCGGAATTTGAGGCCCTGGCGCAGGAGTCGCGCACGCTCACGGCGCGGAATTTCGGGCGCACCATGCGTCTTTTCGCGCCGCTCTATCTTTCAAACGAATGCATCAACAACTGCCGCTATTGCGGTTTTTCCCGGGACAATCCGATCTTGCGCGTCACGCTCAGTCTCGAGCAGGTCGTGGCGGAGGGGCGCTATCTGGCGCAGGAAGGATTCCGCCAGATTCTTCTCGTCGCCGGCGAACATCCGAAGTTTGTCAGCCAAACCTATCTGGCGGATTGCGTGCGCACGCTCGCGCCGGATTTTTCATCGATCTCGATCGAGGTCGGTCCGATGGAAATGGCTGATTATGTCCCCATCATCGAAGCTGGCGCTGAGGGCCTCGTGGTCTATCAGGAAACTTATGATCGCGAAGTTTACGCCGAGCTCCATACCTCAGGCCCCAAGCGTGACTTTGATTGGCGGCTCGATTGCGCGGAGCGCGGGTATGAGGCGGGATTTCGCCGCCTGGGAATTGGCGCCCTTTTCGGTTTGTCGCGCTGGCAGGAGGAAGCAGTCCGGCTCGCGGCTCACGTGGAATATTTGTTGAAGCACTGCTGGCGGTCGCAAATCACAGTCAGCCTGCCGCGCCTGCGCCCGGCTGCGGGCGAATTTCAACCCGCGTTCTCCATGACCGATCGCGAGCTGGCGCAATTGATTTGCGCGTTCCGGACAACTTTCCCGCAGGTTGGAATCGTCCTGAGCACGCGTGAGCGCGCGGCCTTGCGCGATGCGCTCGTGCCGCTGGGCGTTACCATGATGAGCGCCGGCAGTCACACTGAGCCCGGCGGTTACACCGGCCAGGGCGCCAGCGATCTGCACCGAACCGTGCGCGGACGAATCGTCGCGCCCGATTTTCAGGAAGGAGAGGACATGCTGGCCACCGGCCAATTTGAGATTAGCGACGAACGCTCGGCCGCCGAGGTCGCGACGGTTTTGCGCGGGTCCGGGTTTGAACCGGTCTGGAAAGACTGGGATGCCGGCCTTCTCGCCTCATGAAAGTCTGGATCAACGGCGAACCGGCCGAGACAGATGGCGCCACGAATGTTGCCGAGCTGGCGGCGCGTTTTGGTCTGCCTCCGAATTCAATTCTGATCGAGCATAACGCCACCGCCCTGCATCAGCGGGAATGGGAGAAGCGCCCGCTCGCTGAAGGCGATCGCATCGAGCTCGTTCGTGTAGTCGCCGGCGGTTGATCGTTTTTCCGCGCCTAATTCGCCTGCTTCACCACCACTCGCATGCCGTCTGTTTGGATCACGGTGAGGGGCGTTTCCGCGGCGATGAATTCACCTTCGGTGACGACGTCCACCACGTGTTCGGCAAAGCGCGCCTTGCCGCTGGGCCGCAACGTGGTGAGAGCAGAGCCTTCCATGCCGGGCGCGAGCGCGAGGGCCGTCGCGAATTCCCGAGGCGCGCCGGCCAGTGACGGACCGGACGGGTTCGCTGTCATGAGCGCGAACCGGCGGTAAATGCTGGTGCGCGGCAGATAGCGCGCGAGCAGTGCGATCGCGATGGTCGCACCCACGAGCGCGAGAAACAAATTGCGCAACGGCAGCGCGATCATCTGGCCGGTCGGGAAAAATGTCTCGCCCGGATAGCGATCGATCATCGCCCAAAATATTGAAGCCAGGATGAGAAACAGGCCGACGACTCCAACGACGATGGTCGAGTGCGCGAAGAACAAAATTTCGACCAACACAAAAAACACGCCGAGAACGAAAAGCGCCACCACTTCCCAGCCGGCCAAACCCGCCAGATAATGGCCGAGAAAAAAGAGCGCGAAACAGATGGCCGCCAGGATTCCAGGCAAACTCGCTCCCGGGATTTTGAATTCGAGATACGCGCAAATAATTCCAAGCAGGAGCAACAACGGCGCAAGCGCCGTGATCCAGAAGGCGAGCCGTTCGAATCCGCTCGGATCGAGCGCGACGGCCTGACCTTTCAACCCAGCCTTGCGCATGAGATCAGCGATCGAGTCCGCCGTGTCGTCGGCGAGAAGCGGTTTGCCGTTGATCTTCTCCGTCGCTTCCTGCGCGTTCAAGGTCAGGAGCGTTCCTTTCGGATGAACGACGCGTTCGCCGATTCTCACTTCCTTTTCCTTGCTCATGAACGCTTCGCCGATGTCGGGATTATGACCGTTGCGCGTGGCGGAACTCCGGATGAGCGCGGACCAATACGAGATGGTTTTATCGCGTTCGGTTGCGGGCAAATCTTGGCCGGTGGAGAGAACCGGCGCCGCTGCTCCGATCGCGCTCACCGGCGACATGTAGATGTGCTGGGTTGCGAGGGCGATGAGTGAGCCGGCCGACCCGGCGTTTGAATTAATGAAAGTGTAAGTCGGAATCGTGGCGTGATTCAGGACGCCGATGATGTCAGCGGCGGTATCGAGCCGGCCGCCGTAAGTGTTCATTTCGAAAACAATCGCGCCCGCGCCCGCGGTCTCCGCTACTTTCACGGCACGGCGCAGGAACAGGAGCAGCGGTTCCGAAATTTCGCCGCTCACAGGAACGACGACGGTGTCGCCTTTTTTGATCACCTCCCGCGCCTCACCGACCCGCGGCAGCGCGATCAGAAGCAAAATGAAAACGAGATTAGGTAGGAAGCGTCTCATCGGAAGAAGCCGGTTTGTTCGGGTGATGATTTGGTGAAAGGGTCTCGTCTCTGGTTTAGTTTGCCATCGCTCGGGGCTGCAAACGAGCGAAAACTAAACGCCATGGGAATAATCCCCTCACAGAATATCGAGCAGATCGCCGCGGCGAACGACATCGTCGAGGTGATCGGTTCGTATTTTCCGCTGAAGCGGGCCGGCTCGACCTTCAAGGCGCTCTGTCCTTTTCATCAGGAAAAAACGCCGTCGTTCACGGTCAGCCCGCAACGACAGACGTTTCACTGCTTTGGCTGCGGCGCCGGCGGAAGTGTTTTTCGTTTTGTCATGGATTACGAGCACCTCGATTTCCCCGCGGCGGTGCGCAAGCTGGCGGCGCGCGCGGGCGTTCCCGTCGTGGAAGAGCGAGGCGCGAGCGGAGACGACGATCGTCAACACGAAACGCGCCGCGTTCTTCTCCAGCTCCATGCCGAAGCGGCGGAATGGTTTCATGATCATCTGATCAAATCGAAATTGGGCGCGCCCGCGCGCGAATATTTGAAAGGGCGCGGGATCGATAAACGCATCGCCAAGGATTGGCAGCTGGGATTCGCACCCGAAAGCTGGGACGCGTTTATGAACTGGGCACTCAAGCACGGGTACCGGCGCGCCCAGATTTTGCAAAGCGGATTGATCAAGCCGCGCGATGACACCCGGCCCGATGGCGAAGCTTACGATCGGTTTCGGGGCCGCATCATGTTTCCGATTCACAACGACGTGGGCGAGGTGATCGCCTTCAGCGGTCGCGTCCTGGAGAAGGAGGCCGAGGGCGCGAAGTACCTCAATTCGCCGGAGACGTCGCTCTTCCGAAAAGGCCGCGTCCTTTTCGGCCTGCATAAAACGAAGCGCGGATTGATCGAGGCCAACTGCGCCATCGTCTGCGAAGGCCAGCTCGATCTCATCACGCTCTTCGAAGCCGGCATAACGAATGTGGTCGCGCCGCAGGGGACAGCCTTCACCGAAAACCAGGCGCGAATTCTGAAACGATTCGTCAACGAAGTCGTTCTCTGCTTCGACTCCGACACGGCTGGCGAAAAGGCGGCCGAACGCTCGCTCGATGCGCTTTTGCAAAATGATCTGATCGTTCGCGTGGTGGAAATGCCGCCCGGCCAAGATCCGGACTCGATGATTCGGCGCGACGGGAAGGCCGAGTTCGAGAAACGGGTCGCGACTGCGCGCGATTTTTTCGATTCGTGGATCGAACGCGAAACGGCATCGACGGATCTGGATTCGTTAGGCGCGAAAATGCAACTGGCGCGCAAGCTGGCCGAGACCGTGGCGCGAGTGCGCGATCCGCTCATGCGCGGCGAAGTCGCAAATAGAGTGACCGCTCGTCTCGGCGTGTCTCGCTCCGATTTCGAGCGGCTCCTGACCAAACCGGCCCGCGAACGGTTTTCGGCCGACGACGATTCGCCGGGTGCAGCGCGCACGCCCGCGCCGCGCCACGAGGTCGCGATCCTTTGTCTTCTGGCTTTGCGCCATGCGGAAGCGCGTGAGTTTCTTCTCGCGCAAGGATGGCGGGAGATGCTCTCGCAAACGCCGGACGCGGAAATTCTGGGTCGCATCCTGGAGAGCGAGTTGCGCCCGGATGATCCGGCGTCGCTGAATGCGTTCATGGCGGGCCTTTCTCCCGGAGATGAAGCGCTGGTCTCATCCTGGCTGCTGCAAAAAATGCCGCCGAACGGTTTGGACGTCGCGAAAGGCTGGTGGAACGGCCTCCGGCAGGCCACTTTACGCCGCCAGCTCCAGATCGCCGAGGGCCGCATGAAACTGCCCCGTCTGACCACGGGCGAGGAGGTCAATTTGCAAAAACAAATTGTTGACCTAAAAGAACAGCTCCGCGAGCTTCCCGAGTTTTCGTCTGCCCGCGTGCTCGACACCTGACTGTCGCTGAGGGGGCAGTGAGTCGAGCACGAGCTGACTGAAAACAGCAATACCTCAATAGCACCTAAAGTTTTGGCAACTCATTCGAGAAAACACGCACGAAGCGGAGCCCGGCCGTCGCCGAAGAAGCCGGCCAAAACAAAACGCGTCAAGTCGCGCATCGCAAAGGCGAAGCCGCCCAAGGTTCACCGCAAGCCGGCCAAAATTAAATCCGTCACGCGCAAAAGTTCGAAGCCAGCGAAGAAGGCGGCAAAGAGGCCGCGCTCAGTGCAAGTCAATGGCGCCGATTATCCGGGCGCCGAAGAAATAGTTCCGCCGACAGCGGGCGGCGATGTCCAAACTCGCATTCGTGAGTTGATCAAGCTGGCGAAGGAACAGGGCTACCTCACTTTTGATGACCTGAATGAAGCGTTGCCTGCGGACATCAGCGATGCCGACGAACTGGATGCGATCCTTACCCGGCTCCGCCGGATGGAGATCGATATTATCGAAGCGTCCGAGGTGGACCGTTACAAAGACGGCAAGAAAGACACCGAGGAAGAAGAGGAAGAGAAACCGGAACCGAAGCTAGATATCCTCGACGACCCTGTCCGGATGTATCTCAAGCAGATGGGTCAGGTGCCGCTGCTGACCCGTGAGCAGGAAGTGGAAATTTCCAAACGAATCGAAGAAGCCGAGATCATGGTGCAGCGCCTGATCAATCGATTTGGTTTCATCGCCCAGGCGCACCTCGATCTGGCGCAAAAGCTCACGGAAGGCGGCGAACGTTTTGACCGCGTTATTCTCGACAAGAAGATCGAAAGCCGCGAGCGCTACATGAAATTACTGCCGCGCCTTTGCAAACAGGTGGGAAAATTGGGGACGTCGATCCGCCAGCAGTATTCCCAGATCCTGCACGGCTCAGCCCGGCGCGACGCGAAAAAGCAGAAGTCTTTTCAGAAATCCGTCGCCTCGCTCCAAAAGCTTTATCCAAAGTTTTATTTCAAACAAAAGGTGACGGAAGAATTCGTCCACCTCGCCGACGACCAGTTTCAGGCCCTGACGCTGTTGCGGGGCGAGCTCAGCAAACATCCGCGCGCCAACGGCGCCCGGTCCCCCCTCGGAATAAAGTCGCGCGATCTGGAGAGTTCACTCTGGCTTTCGCTCGATGAATATACGGAGCAATACCGGGCCTTGAAGAGCTGGCTGCACAAAGCGCTGCGAGCGAAGACCGAAATGGTCGAAGCCAACCTGCGGCTGGTCATTTCCATCGCCAAAAAATACACAAACCGCGGCCTCTCCTTCCTCGACCTGATCCAGGAAGGGAACATGGGACTGATGAAAGCTGTCGAGAAATTTGAGTACCGGCGCGGTTACAAATTCTCGACCTACGCGACCTGGTGGATCCGGCAGGCGATTACGCGCTCGATCGCGGACCAGGCGCGCACCATTCGCATTCCGGTGCACATGATTGAAACGATCAACAAATTGATGCGTGTTCAGAAGCAGCTCGTCCAGGAATACGGCCGCGAACCGACCCCGGAAGAAGTGGCGGAGGAAATCCTGCTGCCGGTCGATCGCGTGCGAGCGGTCTTGAAAATGGCGCAGCAGCCGATTTCGCTCCAGTCGCCCGTGGGCGAGAGCGAAGAAACGAATTTTGGCGACTTCATCGAAGATAAGGGCGCGGAAAACCCGAGCGACATGACGGCGATCGTCCTGCTCAAGGAGAAGATCAAAGACGTGCTTGAAACTTTGACGGAGCGGGAACGGCAGGTCCTCGAGCAACGGTTCGGCCTTGTGGATGGATACAGCCGCACGCTCGAAGAAGTTGGCCGGCAATTTCGAGTCACCCGCGAACGCATTCGCCAGATCGAAGCGAAGGCGCTCCGCAAGATGCGGCACCCGACGCGGATCAGGCAGTTGGAAGGCTTCCTCGAAGCCGCCGAAACTTAACCAGCCGCGCGGCGCATTCTGGCCACAACTTTGAGGAGCGAGCGGAGTTCAATTGTCCACCATGAAGCGCGAAGAGGATGAGAAACTTTGGGATTTGCTCGGCCAGGCCGCGGAGCCGAAAATCTCGCCCTTTTTCGCGCGGAATGTTTTGCGGCAAATCCGCCCGACAGTCCACCAGGCGGGGTGGCGCGGCTGGTTTGGTCTCCGACGATTGGTTCCCGTGGCGGGAATGGCCGTAGCCATCATTGCTGTCGCCTTGCTGCGGTTCCAAATGCCGACGCCCACGCGAACGAATCCTGAACCAGACAAATTCGCGGCGATCGAGGCGCAGGATTCCGAACTCATGGCTGACCTGGATGATCTCGTCGCGCCGGACGACAACAATTCCTTGGACGATAGCGTCCTTCTCTAGCGCTCTTCGCCGGCGGCCAGACAAAAAAAGAGCTGGCGTGGGCAATGACCCAGGCCAGCTCAAGTTTTAGACAGTTGAGCGTTTAGCGCCAGTGCCGGTAGTGGTGGCGATGACGGTACACCCGACGGCCATGGTACCAGTAATAGTCTTGTCCGACGTAAACGACGGGCCGCGAGTAATATCGCGGGCGATAGCCGTAGTAGTCGTACGATGAGTACGGGTAGCAGCCCTGATTACCGTAGTTGTAGTACCCATTACCGTAGCCGTTGTATCCGATCCCGATCGGGAACCCGAGTCCGATACCGACCGAAATCCGTGCCTCCGTCTTCGGCGCGGCCGCGAACGCAAAGGCACCTACGGTCAGCGCGATTAAAAGAAACTTTTTCCAATTCATGTTAACTCCTCCTTGATTGAAGCTGATGCTGATTGAACTCCCAATTGAGACGTATGGTTCCTAAGAATTATTCGGAAACAATCGCGTCGTAGGATGGGTATCCAATGACGCACACGTCCTGGCCGATCCTGATATGGCTCACGCGCTTGAGTCGCGGCGCCTCCTGAGTCGAGCCGGCGCCCGTTCCCCCGAAAGCGATGATGGGTCCTCCCGTGAAGATCGGACCGACGTAAAGCTGAACCTTGTCCACGAGCCGCTGATCCAGGGCCTGTCCCAGGATTTCGCCACCTCCTTCGATGAGCACGCTCGTGATTTCCTTTTCGCCGAGGTCGCGCAAGAGCGTTGCGAGATTGCTTTCGTTGTAAACAAGTGTGCGCTCGGCGAAGCGATCCGCAAAGAGATGTGTCTTCCGCGGCAGCGACCCGGCCCGCGAAAGAACGAAGCGCCATGGTTGCGTTGCCCCGCGTACGCCGCGGACGGTCAGCCGAGGATTATCGGCGCGCAACGTTCCCGCGCCGATCAGGATCGCGTCCACTTGCGCACGCAATTGGTGAGCGTGCCGTCGTGAGGCCGCGCTCGTGATCCAGCGGGGCTCGCCCGGCGGCATCGATAATCTCCCGTCGAGGCTCATCCCGCATTTCGCGATAACGAAAGGAAGCTTCGTCGTGATCCATTTATTATAGGCTTCGTTGAACGCGGAACATTCGCCGGAAAGAATCCCGCTGCGAACATCGAGGCCGGCCTTTTTCAAAATTTCAATTCCGCGCCCAGCGTGCTTGGGATTGGGATCGGGCGCGCCGATAACGACATGTCGGACGCCGGACCCGATGATCGCTTCCGTGCATGGACCGGTTCGACCAACGGTGCTGCATGGTTCCAAGGTCACGTACAAAATCGCGGTTTTCGGCACCTTCTTCTTGAATCGCCGCAGGCACTCAATTTCTGCGTGGGCCAAACCAGCGCGCGCGTGGTGTCCGCGTGCGGCGATTTTTCCCCCAATCACCAGCAGAGCGCCAACCGCCGGGTTGGGGCTTGTTCGTCCCAAACCTTTGCGCGCCTCGCGAAGCGCCACCCGCATGAAGGCATCGTCAGCGATATTTTGTCTCACGATTTGGTATTTGGTTGAGCTCCACAGTGCTTTTCTACTTGGCGAAGTTCCCGAGTGCACGTACTTAGGAGACCCTCCTATGGCTACAAAAACTGAAGACAAAACTGGCGAAGATAAGGTCAATGCGGCTCGAAACAAAAATCTGGATTTGGCGATCCAACAGATCGCGAAAGATTACGGCGATGGCGCGATCATGCGTCTGGGCGATGCCTCCATTGTCGATATCGACGTCATCCCCACCGGTAACATTTTGATCGACCGCGCGCTCGGCGTGGGTGGCTTCCCGCGCGGCCGCGTCGTGGAAGTTTTCGGGCCCGAATCTTCCGGCAAAACCACGCTCACTCTCACGGTGATCGCCCAGGCGCAGAAGCGCGGCGGTCTCGCCGCGTTCATCGATGTCGAGCATGCGCTCGATCCCCAATATGCGCGGCGGCTAGGCGTAAACCTGGACGACCTCCTCGTATCGCAACCGAGCTCAGGCGAAGAAGCGCTCCGCATTTGCGAAACGCTCGTGCGTTCGAACGCGTTGGATGTGATCGTGCTCGATTCCGTGGCCGCTCTCGTGACCAAGGCGGAGCTCGAAGGAGAAATTGGCGACGTTACGGTGGGCGCGCAGGCCCGACTGATGAGCGCAGCCCTTCGGAAACTGACTTCGCTGATTTCCAAAGCGCGCACCTGCTGCATTTTCACGAACCAGATTCGCGAAAAAATCGGTGTCATGTTCGGAAACCCCGAAACAACTCCCGGGGGCAAAGCGCTGAAGTTTTACTCGAGTGTCCGCGTCGACATCCGCCGAATCGGCGCGATCAAGCAAACGGACGGCGTCGTCACCGGCAACCGAACGCGGGTGAAGATCGTGAAAAACAAAGTCGCGCCGCCCTTCACGGAAGCGGAATTCGACATCATGTATAACGAGGGAATTTCTTCGACCGGCGCGCTTCTCGATCTCGCATTGGAGAAGCAAATCATCGAAAAGCGCGGCTCGTGGCTTAGCTACAAAGGAACACAGCTTGCGCAGGGCCGCGACGCCGGGAAAGAAGCGTTAAAGAACGACCAGGCGCTCTACGACGAAATCGAGATCGCCGTGAAGGCGAAGCTCGACGAAGAAAAGAAATAGTTGCCGTTTTGGCGGCGGCCCCCGCCATCTCACGTCGATTGACTCGTTGAGATTTCCGTTTGGAAATCTGCAGGGACTCCCTGAATTTCATTCACTATGACCTCGGCACAAATCCGCCAATCGTTTTTCGATTTCTTTCGCGAGAAACAACACACGGTTGTGCCGTCGGCTTCTCTCTTGCCCGACTCGCCCAACCTGCTTTTCACCAACGCGGGCATGAACCAGTTCGTCCCGATTTTTCTCGGGCAACAAAAGCCGGCCTGGAATCCGCCGCGCGTCGTGGACACGCAGAAATGCATTCGCGCCGGAGGAAAACATAACGATCTCGATGATGTCGGCCTCGACACCTATCACCACACGTTTTTCGAAATGCTGGGCAACTGGAGCTTCGGCGATTACTTCAAGAAGGAAGCGATCGACTGGGCCTGGGAGCTGGTGGTCGAGCGCTGGAAGCTTCCGCCCTCGCGACTCTACGCGACCGTTTATAAACCGGGGCCCGGCGAGCCGAGCGAGTTCGATCAGGAAGCGCACGATCATTGGGCGCGGCTGTTCGAGAAAGCCGGGCTCGATCCGACGGTTCACGTCGTCTACGGCAACAAGAAAGACAACTTCTGGATGATGGGCGATACCGGCCCGTGTGGGCCGTGCTCCGAGTTGCACGTCGATCTCACGCCGGCCGGCGACACGAAGGGCTCGCTGGTCAACGCCGGCGACGCGCGGTGCATCGAGATTTGGAATCTCGTTTTCATCCAGTTTAACGCGAACGCAGATGGAACGTTCTCACCTCTGCCCCAGCGTCACGCCGATACCGGCATGGGCCTGGAGCGCATCACCGCGATGATCCAGGGCACGAAGAATTTCGCGGATTTCACCGGCATCATCTCCAACTACGAGACCGATGTGTTCCGCCCGATCTTCGACGAGCTGGAGAAGCTGAGCGGAAAGAAATACACCAGCACGTTGCCGACGCCCGGCGGCACCAGCGAAAACGAGCAGGAGAAAATAGACATCGCCTTCCGCGTCATCGCCGATCATATCCGAACCCTAAGTTTCGCGATCGCCGACCGAATCCAGCCGAGCAATGAAGGTCGCGGTTACGTCCTGCGCCGGATCCTGCGCCGCGCGGTTCGCTACGGGCGAACACTTGGATTCCACGAGCCGTTCTTCTACCAACTAACCGACGTTCTTGCCCACATGATGGGCGACGTGTTTCCGGAACTGCGCGCGAAACAAACCGTGATCATGGACACGCTGCGACGCGAAGAGGATGGTTTCAACAAGACACTCGATAAGGGAATCGCCTTGTTCGACAGCGAAGTCTCGCGCGGACTCCCGATCTCCGGAGCGTTCGCCTTCAGGCTCTACGACGAACAGGGTTTCCCGCTCGACCTCACCGAATTGTTGGCGCGGGAGCGGGGCCTCACGGTTGATCGGGAAGGTTTCGGAAAATTGATGGAGGAACAGCGGGCGCGAGCGCGAGCGGCTCAGAAAAAGACGGCGATCGAGCTTTCCCGATCGGACGGAAATGTGGTGACGAATTTCCTGGGTTACGATCACGATCACACCGGGGCCGATGTGATTGCGATCACGCCTGCGAATGGGAAAACTGCTGTGGTCCTGAACAATTCGGTCTGTTACGCGGAGATGGGTGGACAAGTTGGCGATACTGGTGAGATGCGGAGCGAAGATCGCAGTTGGAAAATCTCCGATACCAGGAAATCGGGCGGCGCCTGGGTTCACTTGATCCAGGGAAATGATGCTCCGCGCGGTGGCGAACATGTGACGGTTTGGTTCGAGGCGCCACGCCGGCATGCGATCGAGCGACATCATACGGTGACGCACTTGTTGCATTGGGCGCTGCACGAAGTGGTGTCGCGCGAGGCGGTGCAGAAGGGGAGTTACGTCGGGCCGGAGAAGTTGACCTTCGATTTTTCGAGCGCGGCGCTCACGCCACTGCAGAAGCGCGAAGTGGAAAAACTCGTGAACGAAAAGATCGCGGCGAATGCGCCGGTCTCTTGGACGGAGGTTCCGTACGCCGACGCAAAGAAACGCACGGACATCACGCAGTTTTTTGGCGACAAATATGGCGACACGGTCCGCGTCGTGCAGATCGGCGGACGGCCTAACGAGCTGAACGGTTACTCGATGGAGCTTTGCGGCGGCACCCACGTCTGCGCGACCGGCGATATCGGATCGTTCCGCATCGTGCGGGAAGAAGCGATCGCCGCGGGGATTCGGCGCATCGAAGCAGTGGCGGGCGAGGCCGCTCGGAATTGGGCAAAGGAAGAGGCGGGACGACAGCAGCAAAAATTTGAAGTGCTGGCTCGAAAGAAAAGCGGGATCGCCGCGTTGCCCGCGTTCGCAGACGATGAGGAGACGGGCGCGATGCTGGAACACGTTGATGCGCGTTCGGCGCACCTCGAAAAACTCGAAGCCGAAGTGCACGAGTGGGAGAAGCAGCAGGCGAAAGGGGCCGAAACCGAGTTGCGAACTCGCGCCGGGCAAATCGCGAACGAGCTGGCCGCGGCAAATGCCGCTGAGAAATCACTCGTGGCAAGGTTGCCGGCCGCCGACGCCAAATTGCTGCAGGCAGTGGTGGACGCGCTCAAACCAAAGTTCAGCGGCCCCATTTTTGTGGCCGGTGAAACGGACGGACGGGTCGCGTTGATTGCATCTGTCCCGAAAGAAATGACGTCGAGACTCCAGGCGAACAAGTTGATCCAGGAGATCGCGCCGATCGTCGGTGGCAAGGGTGGCGGGCGGCCGGACAATGCTCAAGGCGCAGGGAAAGATGCGACGCAGATCGACGCAGCGCTCACCCGCGCGCGTGAACTGCTTTCGTTGTAGCCGCGATCGCTGATCGCG